>CBIHKW010000169.1:0-7780 GCA_966203835.1 uncultured Thermomonas sp. | reverse complement strand
CTTTCATTGCCTTGCATTCTAGGACGTGCGTGAGCCAATTGAGATAAATCCACAAGACTGAAACTGAAATCCCAATAACCATCAAAATCCACAAGGGAAAAAAAAAATCCGTTTTTCAAGCAGAAACAGCCATGGCGGCAAACAACATAGATTGGAATACAAGCAATATCTGATTTCTTTGCGCGATTGCCTGAACTTCAAACTTAGAGAAATCGTAATAAAACTCCCTGTCTTCCTTGAGATCGTCGCTCATACACACCCCCAATTGATGTGATTTCAATCAAACAGCACACTAGCCCCAAAACACATCCATAAAAATTTTGAATGTTGATTTCAATAAAAATTCGCAATTTCAGAACAAGATAATTAATTTTTTTACAAAAACAAGTGCTTTATCAAAGATAAGATAAAAACCCACATTGACGTCATCGCACTTCTGAAATCATTGATTCAAACACCCGCCGCATGCCGCCAAAGCGCGCGATTCAGCGGCGCGATCTTTCCCGCTAACCCCAGCGCATGCCCGCGGAACAGCGTGGTCGCAAGATCGTCGTTGGAAAACACCCGATTGATCGCACTGAAGGCGTAAGCCGATGCCGTGGCATCGCTGCGACGGGCTCTGGCCCAGCGCGCGAGGCGATGCGGGGCGGTCCAGTCGACGCGGCGCTGCTGTGCGGCGGCGACGCTATCGCGCAGTGCGGAGACGTCGCGCAGGCCGAGATTGACGCCCTGCCCGGCCAGCGGATGCACGACGTGCGCGGCGTCGCCGATGGCGAGTACGCGGCCGGCGACGTAGGCGTCGGCGAGCTGGCGGCGCAGCGGGAAGGCGATGCGCGGGCTCAGCGGACGCACGTCGCCGAGACGCGAGGCGAACGCGCGGGTGAGTTCTTCCGCGAACGCCGCGTCGTCGAGTTCGACGACGCGCGCGGCCTCAGCATCTGGCAATGTCCAGACGATCGAGGACACATTCGGCGCATCGTCTCTCGCAGCGCAGGGCAGGAACGCCAGCGGCCCGGTCGGCAGAAACCGCTGCCACGCGGTGTCTTCATGCGGGCGCTCGCTGGCGACGTAGGCGACCACGCCGCGCTGCCCGTAATCTTCGGTGTTCATGCCGATGCCCGCGAGTTCGCGCAGCGTCGAGCGCCCGCCATCTGCGGCGACGGCGATGCGCGCTTCGACGCGCAGACCATCGTCGAGTTCGAGCGTTGCGCTGTCTTCATTTTGTTCCAACGCGACCACGCGTGCGGGGCAGCGCACGGTCACGTTCGAGCGCCGCAGCGCGGCCCACAGCCGATCCTGCAGCAGCGCGTGTTCGATGATCCAACCAAGCTGTTTCACCGCGAATGCATCGGCATCGAAGCGCAGCTCATCGCCGCCGGCCGCATCCCGCACGCGCATGCGCCGGTAGGGGTGCGCGCGGACGCTACGCACCGCGTCCCACACGCCGAGTGATTCGAACAGCGCCGCGCTGTCGGGCGCGAAGGCATACACGCGCGGATCGGCTTCGGCCGACAACCATGCCGGCGGTTCGGCGTGTTCGATCAGCGTGACCTGCAGTCCCTGCTGCGCCAGCGCCAACGCGCAGGCAGCGCCGACCACGCCGCCACCGACGATGGCGGCATCGGCGAGACGGCTGGTGGAAGTTCGGCGATTCATGCGGCCACCTCACGACAGAGTTGCGGCACGTCACCGCGATAGCCCATCGCGCCGCCGACGAGCATCGCGCGCAGCGCGGGATCGTTTTCGACCGCGAACAGGCCGAGACTGCGCAGCGGCGACGCCAACGGGGAAGGATTCGAGGTCCAGCGCGCGAGACCGTCGGAGAACGCGATGGTGCGTTCGCGGTCTTCGCGGCGACGCTGCGCGTATTCGGCCAGCACCACCGCGCTGCCGGCGTCTTCGCCGCGCGCGCGGCCGGCTTCGATACATTCGACCAGGGTCAAGGCATCGCGGAGGCCGAGATTGAAGCCCTGCGCGCCGATGGGATGCAGGGTCTGCGCGGCGTTGCCGATCACCGCGGCGCGCGGCGCGACGAGGCGCTGGGCCAACGTGCGCACGATCGGGTAAGCACTGCGCGGGCCGGCTTCGAGCAGACGCCCGGCGCGCCAGCCGAAGGCGCGCTGCAGGCGCTGCAGATACGCCGCATCGTCGAGCGCGGCCACCGCGTCGGCCTCGTCGCTGGCGACGCCGTGGATGGCGCCGTATTGACCATCGCCGCGCGGCAGCACCGCGGTCGGGCCGTGGTCGGTCAGCCGCTCCCAGGCGGTGCCGTCGGGCGTGCGTTCGGCACGGACGCGGGCGACGAACAGGGTCTGGCGGTAATCGTGCCGATCGACCGCAATCCCCAGCGCCTCGCGTACCGCGCTGGCGGTGCCGTCGGCGGCCACCACGAGTTTCGCGGCGATCAGGCGTTCGCCGTCGGCATCGGCGACGCGCGCTTGGCGCAGGCCGTCGGCGGTGTCTTCGGCGAAACCGAGAAAGCGCGCCGGGCGATAGCGGGTGAGGCGCGGCAGGTCGTCGAGCTTCGACGCCAGTGCGTCGCCGAAATCGCGCGCCACCACCACCTGGCCGAAGGCCGCGCGGCCGTAGTCGGCGGCGTTCAGCAGCACCCGGCCGAAGTCGCCATCGCGGCTGATATGGATGCGGGCGATGGCGCCGGTGGGCGCGCGCAGGCGCGGCAGCACGTCGAGCGCGCGCAGGGCGTTCACGGTGGCCTCGGCGAAGCTGAGATTGCGCTGGTCGAATACCGCCGGCAGCGCGCCGGGCGGCGCGGCCTCCAGCAGGGCGATATCCAGTCCAAGTCGGTCGAGCGCGATCGCCAGACTGGCGCCGACCAGGCCGCCACCGACGATCAGGACATCGTGAGAAGCCGCCGCGGGCGCGGTTGCGGGCCTGGAAAGGGGCTTCGAATCGGAGTCGGGCGTGGACATTGCGTTATGCTAACGCTCTGTGTTCACTTCCGCCTGCGACCGCCGATGACCGCTCACGCCTCTTCCTCTTCTTCCGGCCCAGACGCCAACCGCGGCGGCCTGCTGGCCCCGGGTCCGCTGCTGCTGGCCGCCATGATCGTGCTGGCCGCATTGAGCCGTCTGCTGCCGCACCCGCCGAATTTCTCGCCGGTGGAAGCGATGGCGCTGTTCGGCGGCGCTTATTTCGCGAACCGCGCCTGGGCCATCATCGTCCCGCTGATCGCGATGGTGCTGTCCGACATCGGCCTGGGCCTGATGTTCGGCGGCAGCTACATGAGCTATGTCGCCAGCCTCAGCTTCTGGTCGGTGTATGTCTGCATCGCGCTGTCCACGGTGCTGGGCTTCGGCCTGCGCGGCAAGGTCGGCGGCGCCAACGTGCTGGGTTATTCGCTGGTCGGCTCGCTGCTGTTCTTCCTGGTCACCAACTTCACCACCTGGTTCGGCTCAACCATGTACCCGCAGACCGGCAGCGGCCTGATCGCGGCCTACGTCGCCGGCATCCCGTTCTTCAAGTGGACCGTGCTGGGCACCCTGTTCTACTCGGCGGTGATGTTCGGCGGCTTCGCGCTGCTGCGCCGGCAGGCGCCGGCGCTGCGGGCGCAGACGGTCTGACAGACCGTCGTCCCGAACATATGTGAGGGATCTGCTTTTTGCTGGCCGAACAGAACGACAGCAAACCCTTCCCTAGCGAAGTCGGCGTCCGGAACAACGGCTATTTTTCGCTGCGCTGCCGGTATCGCGGCTCCCGCCACTCCCACAAAAACGCCGCTCCTAAAAAAACGGATTCTTGAGATGGGAAACAGGCTCTCCAAGATCTACACCAAGACCGGCGACGACGGCTCGACCGGTCTGGGCGACGGCAGCCGGGTGTCGAAGGATTCGGCCCGGGTCACCGCCTACGGCACCGTCGACGAGGCGAATTCCGCTATCGGCGTGCTGCTGGCCTGCGACGTGCCGGACGACATCCGCACGCTGCTGACCACCGTCCAGCATCAGATGTTCGATCTCGGCGGCGAGCTGTGCATCCCCGGCCACGCCGCGATCGACGATGCCGACATCGAGCGCCTCGAACAGCAGCTCGACCATTACAACGACCCGCTGCCGGCGCTGAAGGATTTCATCCTGCCCGCCGGTGGCGAAGCCGCGGCGCGCTGCCATCTGGCGCGCACCATCGTCCGCCGCGCCGAGCGCGAGTCGGTGACGCTCTCGCGCCACGACGCGGTGCGGCCGCAGGCGATCCGCTATCTCAACCGCCTGTCCGATCTGCTGTTCGTGCTGGCGCGGGTGCTGGCGCGGCACAGCGGTCACGGCGAAGAGCTGTGGAACCACGAGCGTCGCCAGCGCCAGAAATGAGCTTCCCGGTCTTCACCCACAGCGCCTGCCTGGCCCACGACACCGGGCCGACCCACGCCGAAAGTCCAGCGCGGCTGGCGGCGGTGACCGCTGGCCTGCGCGACACCTACCCGGATCTCGACTGGCGCGATGCGCCGCGCGCCAGCCGCGGCCAACTGCTGCGCGTCCACGCCGAATCGCTGTTGCACGAAGTGCTGGAAACCCGGCCGACCGAACGGATCTGGCTCGACCCCGACACGGTGCTGTCGCCAGCCTCGGCCGAAGCCGGGCTGCGCGCCGCCGGCGCGGTGGTGGCCGCAGTGGAGGTCGTACTGCACGGCGAAAGCAAACGCGCGTTCTGCGCGGTACGCCCGCCGGGGCACCACGCCACCGCCAACGCAGCGATGGGCTTCTGCCTGTTCAATTCGATCGCCGTCGGCGCCGCGCATGCGCTGGACAAGTTTGGCCTGTCGCGGATCGCGATCGCCGATTTCGACGTGCATCACGGCAACGGCACCCAGGCGATCTTCGATCTGGAACCCCGGGTGGTGTTCGCCAGTTCGCACCAGATGCCGCTCTATCCCGACAGCGGCCACGTCACCGAACGCGGCATCAACAACATCTTCAATGCGCCGCTGCCGCCCGGCGCGACCGGCGCACAGTTCCGCGAGGCCTGGCGCACGCGGCTGCTGCCGCAGCTCGATGCCTTCCGCCCGCAACTGGTGATGATCTCGGCCGGCTTCGACGCCCATCGCCTCGACCCGCTCGCGCAGGTGCAGCTCGAAGCCGAGGATTTCGACTGGATCACCCGCGAACTGGTCGCCATCGCCGACCGCCACGCCGACGGCCGCGTGGTCTCCAGCCTCGAAGGCGGCTACGACATGCAGGGTCTGCGCGAATCGTGCGTCGCGCACGTCGGCGCGCTGCGGGCCTGAACCGGCGACGGTCCGCCGCGATCCCGCGTTGCCGCACCGGGACGGATGCGTCAAGCTAGCCGGGATCTGTCTCAAGCCTGGTTGACCGCGTGCGCAAAAAACTCCGTCTGCTGCCGTTGCCCTTCTGCATCGCCCTCTCGTTGTCCGCGCAAGCCGCCGACGACCTGCCCGAGGACTGGGGCCTGTGTCCGATCGAGGACGCGGTTCCGGCGTTCGCGACGGATCTGGCGCCTCAGGAAGGCCTGAACATCGGCGGCGACCCGACCGAGCAGGCCACCGACATCGATGGCGACTCGCTCGACGGCACCGAAGGCCAGGTGGTGAATCTCAGCGGCAACGTGTTCCTGCGCCGCGGCGAACAGTTGCTGTCGACCGACCGCCTCAGCTTCGACCAGGAAAAGCAGACCTATACCGCCGAAGGCAACGTGCGCTACCAGGATCGCGGCATGCGCCTCATCGCCGCCCGCGCCAAGGGCGACCAGAGCAAGGACACGCACGAACTGGAGGACCTCAAATACCAGTTGGTCCGTCGCCGCGGCAACGGCGGCGCCGAGCGCATCACCATGCAGGGCAGCGAGGGTTCGCTGTACGGGTCGACGTATTCCACCTGTCCGCCCGAGGCCCGTCGCTGGGAACTGCGCGCCCAGCGCATCGACGTGAACACCGAGGAAGGCATGGGCACCGCCCACAACGCCACCCTGCGCGTGGGCAAGATTCCGGTGCTGTACCTGCCGTGGTTCCGGTTCCCGATCGACGACCGCCGCCGCACCGGCCTGCTGTACCCGGCCATTTCCTCGTCGGGGCGCAACGGTTTCGACTGGCGCCAGCCGATCTATCTGAATCTCGCGCCGAACTACGACGCCACCATCAATCCGCGGTGGATGAGCAAGCGCGGCCTGCAGCTGGGCGGCGAGTTCCGCTATCTCACCGAAACCGGCAGCGGCGTGTTCGATGCAGCATTCCTGCCGTCCGACAAGCTGACCGACCGCGAACGCGACAACGAGATCGCCGACGGCGTGCCGGAAGAGAACCGCCGCAAAGACAACCGCGGCTACCTGCGCTTCAACGGCGTCCAGGGCTTCGGCCCGCACTGGCAGGCGCGCAGCAACATCGCCTGGATCAGCGATACCCGGTATCTCGACGACGCCAGCAACACCCTGAACGGCGGCGCGGCCTCGTTCGTGACCAGCGACATCGGCCTCTACGGCCGGGGCCGCGACTGGGAGGCCACGATCATGGCCGACCATTCGCAACTGGCCGATTACACCCTGCGCGACAGCAACCTGCCCTTCAACCGCCTGCCGCGCGGCCATGTGCGCTGGGAACGCGAGTTCGCGAAGTCGCTGACCGCCGGGATCGACGCCGAGATCGTGCGCTTCGACCACGACGCCTTCTCCGACGGCAGTCGCGTCGACCTGCGGCCCTTCGTCAGCCTGCCGCTGGAAGGCGACAGCTGGTTCTTCAAACCCACCCTGGCGTGGCGCTACACCGGCTACCAGTTGGCCGGCGACGCCAGCGACCGTGCGATCACCTACGCCCAGCGCAATGGCCTCGACGCCAACGACCCGCTGGTGCTGGCGCCGCTGATCCAACAATTCCGCGACAGCCGCCCTACCCGCAGCCTGCCGGTCGCCACGCTGGACGCCGGGCTGTATTTCGACCGCCACATGCGCTGGGGCGACGCGGATTACCTCAACACCCTCGAACCGCGCGTCTTCTATTACAACGCGCCGTATCGCGACCAATCCGGCATTCCGCTGTTCGACACCCGCCCGCTCACGTTCGGCTGGGGCCAGCTGTTCCGCGACAACCGCTATTCCGGCGCCGATCGCCAGGCCGACGGCAACCAGCTCACTCTGGCCGTCTCCACCCGCTTCATCCGCGAAGCCGACGGTCTGGAGAAGTTGTCGGCCAGCATCGGCCAGATCCGCTATTTCGAGGACTCGCGGGTCACGGTGCCCGGCGAAAGCCCGATCGATCAGGGCAAATCGGCCTGGATCGTGGACACCAGCTACGCCGCGAACGACCGCTGGACCATCGGCGGCTCGTATCAGTGGGATCCGAAATCCGGCCGCCGCGATCTGGCCAGCCTGCGCACCCGCTACCTGATCGGCGACGACGGCATCGTCAACCTCAGCTACCGCTACCGCCGCGACCTGCTGGAACAGGCGGATCTGTCGTTCCTGTATCCGATCAACCCGAACTGGAGCGTGGTCGGCCGCTACTACTATTCGCTGAAGGACAGCCAGTTGCTGGAAGGCATCGCCGGCGTGCAGTGGGAAAGCTGCTGCCTGGCGGTACGTCTGGTCGGCCGCCGCTATCTGCGCAGCCGCAGCGGCGAACTCAACAGCGCCATTCAGCTGGAGATCGAACTCAAGGGGTTAGGCTCCGCAGGGCCCGACACGGAAGGCCGTTTGCGCCGTGCTATCCTCGGCTACTACCGCGAGGATCTGTCCCTCGTCCCGCCCCCCCAGACACGTGGTGGCGGCGAACTCCCTTCTTCAGACTCTGTCCCATGATCCGATCGTTCCGCTGCGCCATCGC
>CBIHKW010000168.1:0-7833 GCA_966203835.1 uncultured Thermomonas sp. | reverse complement strand
CTCCAACGATCTGTTCTACTTCAATCACGTGCCGCTGGCGCTGGAACGCCTGGCGATCACCGCGCCGGACGGTAGCCGCGCCGAGAGCGTCAACGGCGCCACCGGCAAATACCGCAGCGTGTTCGATCTCGAACTGAAGCAGGCGGGCACCTACCGCATCGCGATGATCAACAGCGGCCTGTTCGCCAATTGGGAAGACGTCGACGGCAAACCGAAGCGCTGGCGCGGCACCGTCGCCACCTTCGCGGCCGAAGTACCGAAAGACGCGAAGAACCTGCAGGTGTCGCAGTCGCTCGGTCGCGTCGAAACTTTCGTGACCCGCGGCGCGCCCAACGACACCGCGCTGAAGCCGTCCGGCGAAGGCCTGGAACTGGTGGCGGTCACCCATCCGAACGATCTGTTCGCCGGCGAAGCCGCGACCTTCGCGCTGCAGATCGACGGCAAGCCCGCGGCCGGTCTCGACATCGAGATCGTGAGCGGCGGCACCCGCTACCGCAACGCCCAGAACGAAATCAAGGTGAAGACCGGCGCCGACGGCAAGTTCAACGTGACCTGGCCCGAAGCCGGCATGTATTGGCTGGAAGTCGCCACCGAAGACGAGAAGACCAGCGTGACGCAAGCCAAGAAGCGTCGCCTGAGCTACGTCGCCACCTTCGAGGTGCTGCCGCAGTAAGCGGCAACGGCAGAACGATCGCGATGCAAGCGGAACTGAGCGTCGCCACCCTCGGCGGGGCGACGATGGGCACCACATGGTCGGTGAAGGCGGCGTGCGCGCCACGCGCCGATCTGCACGCGCTGCACGGCGTCGTGCAATCGGCGCTGGACACCGTTGTCGCGCAGATGAGTCACTGGCGCGACGACAGCGATATCAGCTGCTACAACCGCAGCGCAGCGGGCAGCGTTCATGCACTGCCGGCCGAATTCCACACCGTGTTGCGCTGTGCGCTGGAGATCGCCGAAACCAGCGACGGCGCCTACGACCCGACCCTCGGCGCGCTGGTCGATGCCTGGGGATTCGGGCCGGCACAGCGACCGCAGCGTGTACCAGATGCGTCAACGCTCGACACCGCATGCGCGAGCGTCGGCTGGCGTCGCCTTATCCTCGAACATGATCCGCCACGGCTGTCGCAGCCGGGCGGCGTCGCGCTGGATCTGTCCGCAATCGCCAAAGGCTACGGCGCCGACCTCGTCGCTACGCAATTGCGTGGCCGCGGCATCGAAAGCGCGCTGGTCGAAGTCGGCGGCGAACTCTACGGTTACGGCCGCAAGCCCGACGGCACACCCTGGCGCGTGCTGGTGGAAGCCGCGGCGGAAGACGGCGATGCCGCGACCGCCGCCGACACGGAAGATCGCGCGCAGGTGCATGTGGTCGCGCTCGAAGGTCTCGCCGTGGCCACCTCCGGCGACCGCTGGCATGCGTTCGAGCAGGATGACAAACGACATTCGCACACTCTCGACCCGCGCACCGGCCGCCCGGTACGCCACGCGCCCGCCGGCGTGACCGTGATCGCCGACAGCGCGATGCGCGCGGACGCCTGGGCCACTGCGCTCACGGTGATGGGCCCGGACGCAGGTCATGCATTCGCCATACGACACAACCTCGCCGCACGCTTCCTGTTGCGCGGCGACGACGGTCTGCGCGAGCGGCTCACGCCGCGTTTCGTCGAATTGAGCACGGTGGCCGACGCATGACGATCCGCATGCCATCGGAAACCCGGCAGCGGCTGGGCAATGCGCTGGTGTTGCTGACGCTGGCGGCGCTGGCGTGGCTGCTGTTCGGCCTGCACGACAACGGCTGGCCGGCGGGCGCGCCGCCACGCGACCGCAGTCTGTCGGCGCTGGTCGTCGCTTTCGTGTACATCGGCGCCTGCGCAGGGCTGCTGTGGCGTCCGTGGTCGCGCGACAAGGACGCGCCCGCCGATGCCGGAGACGCATCGACCCTGCTGGTGGTGCATGCCAGCCAGACCGGCTTCGCACAGCGTCTGGCCGAAATGAGCGCCGACAGCCTGCGCGGCAGCGGCGTCGCGGTGCGGCTGTGCGCGATCGACCGCCTCGACGCCGCGACGCTGGTCAACGCGCAGCGCGCGCTGTTCGTGGTCAGCACCACCGGCGAAGGCGATCCGCCCGACCCGGCGCTGCGCTTCGTCCGCGATGTCATGAACATGCCCTCGACGCAGCTCGACCACCTGCAGTACGCGGTGCTGGCGCTGGGCGATCGCGAATACAAACACTTCTGCGCTTTCGGCCACGCGCTGGACGAATGGCTGCGCGGTCGCGGCGCGCAGCCGATCTTCGATCTGGTCGAAGTGGACAACGCCGACGACAGCGCACTGCGGCACTGGCAGCACGGTCTCGGGCAACTCGCGGGCGTCACCGATCTGCCCGACTGGACGCCGCCGCACTACGACGCATGGCGCCTCGACGAACGCAGGCTGCTGAATCCCGGCAGCCTCGGCGGGCCTGCCTTCCATCTCGCCCTGCAGCCCATCGCCGCCGCGCTGCCCGACTGGAAAGCCGGCGACATCGCCGAAGTCGGGCCGTGTCATTCCGCATCGGCGGTGGAGGCCTGGCTGCGCGAACATGGTCTGGATGGCGGCATCACGCTCGGCAAAGGCCCGGCCGGCAACGATCCGCACGACGCAGAACCGCAGACCTTCGCCGCACGACTGGCGCGCTCGCAGTGGCCCGCACAGGAAGACATCGCCGGCTCGACCGCGGTCGAGATCGCGACCCGGCTGAAACCCCTGCCGCACCGCGAATATTCCATCGCGTCCATTCCCGCCGATGGCCGGCTGCAGTTGCTGGTCCGGCGCATGGTGCGTCCCGACGGCACGCCCGGGCTGGGCAGCGGCTGGCTGTGCGAATACGCCGCGCCCGCCGACCGCATCCGACTGCGGGTCCGCAGCAATCCCGGCTTCCACCCGCCAGCCGCCGAGCGCCCGCTGATCCTGATCGGCAACGGCACCGGCATCGCCGGGCTGCGCGCGCACCTGCGCGCGCGCATCGAAGCCGGCGCACGCCGGAACTGGCTGCTGTTCGGCGAGCGTCAGCAGGCGAAGGACTTCTTCTACGAAGACGAAATACGCGCATGGCAGCGCGACGGCTGGCTGGCGCGGCTGGACCTGGCATTCTCGCGCGACCCGTCGAAGCCGCAGTACGTACAGGATCTGCTGCACCACACCGCGGACGAACTGCGCACTTGGGCCGACGAAGGCGCATGCCTGCTGGTCTGCGGCAGTCTCGCCGGCATGGCGCCGGGTGTGGACGCCGCACTGCGCGGCATCCTCGGCGATGCGCAGGTCGAGCGCATGCGCATCGAAGGGCGCTATCGCCGGGACATCTACTGACATCGCCCCGGAAACGCGGCCAAGGCGCTTACAATGCCGCTTTGCCGTTTTCTGCAGACCCCATGAGCGATACCGCACGCCCCGCTTTCCACGGTTTCGAACAGATTCCGCTGCGCGAATACGCCGAACGCGCGTATCTCGACTACTCGATGTACGTGGTCCTGGACCGCGCCCTGCCCTTCCTCGGCGACGGCCTGAAGCCTGTGCAGCGCCGGATCATCTTCGCGATGAGCGAGCTGGGCCTGAACGCGGGCGCCAAGCCGAAGAAATCCGCGCGCACCGTCGGCGACGTCATCGGCAAATACCATCCGCACGGCGACAGCGCCTGCTACGAAGCGCTGGTGCTGATGGCGCAGCCGTTCTCGTACCGCTATCCGCTGATCGACGGCCAGGGCAACTTCGGCTCCAGCGATGATCCGAAATCGTTCGCGGCGATGCGCTACACCGAATCGAAACTCACGCCCATCGCCGAAGTGCTGCTCGGCGAAATCGGCCACGGCACGGTCGACTGGGACCCGAACTTCGACGGCACGCTCGAAGAACCCACCTGGCTGCCGGCGCGGCTGCCGCATCTGCTGCTCAACGGCACCACCGGCATCGCCGTGGGCATGGCCACCGACGTGCCGCCGCACAATCTCAACGAGATCGTCAGCGCCTGCGTGCGTCTGCTCGATGACCCCGACGCCACCGTACGCGATCTCTGCGAACACGTGCGCGGCCCGGATTACCCGACCACCGCCGAAATCATCACCCCCATCGCCGATCTGCAGGCGATGTACGAAACCGGCCATGGCAGCGTCCGCGCCCGCGCGACCTACATCCGCGAGCAGAACAACATCGTCATCACCGCGCTGCCTTACCAGGTCAGCCCGAGCAAGGTGATCGAGCAGATCGCGCAGCAGATGCGCGCCAAGAAGCTGCCGTGGCTGGAAGACCTGCGCGACGAGTCCGACCACGCCAATCCGACGCGGATCGTGATGATCCCGCGCAGCAATCGCGTCGATGTCGAACAGCTGATGGGCCATCTGTTCGTCACCACCGATCTGGAAAAAAGCTACCGCGTCAACATGAACGTGATCGGCCTGGACGGCCGTCCGCAGGTCAAGAACCTGAAAATGCTGCTCAGCGAATGGCTGGTGTTCCGCACCGATACCGTCACCCGGCGTCTGAAGCACCGGCTGGAGAAAGTGGAACGCAGGCTGCACCTGTTGGAAGGTCTGCTGGTCGCGTTCCTCAATCTCGATGAAGTGATCCGCATCATCCGCAGCGAGGACGAGCCGAAACCCGCGCTGATCGCGCGCTTCGGGCTGAGCGAGGACCAGGCCGACTACATCCTCGACACCAAGCTGAAGCAGTTGGCGCGACTGGAAGAGATGAAGATCCGCGGCGAGCAGGACGAACTCGCCGCCGAGCGCGACAAACTGATGTCGATCCTCGACAGCAAGTCGAAGCTGAAGAAACTGGTGAAGGATGAACTGCTGGCGGACGCGAAGAAATTCGGCGACGCGCGGATGTCGCCGCTGGTGTCGCGCGTCGCTGCGCAGGCCATCGACGAAACCGAACTCGTCCCCAGCGAACCGATGACCATCGTGCTGAGCGAAAAAGGCTGGATCCGCGCGGCCAAGGGCCACGACATCGATGCGGCGGGATTGAGCTATCGCGACGGCGACGGCCTGCTGTGCGCGGTGCGCGGTCGCAGTACCCAGCAGGTCGCATTCCTCGACAGCACCGGCCGCAGCTATTCGTCGCTGGCGCATTCGTTGCCCTCGGCGCGCGGCAACGGCGAACCGCTGAGCGGCCGCTTCTCGCTGCCGGCGGGCGCCGCGTTCCAGACCATGGCCAGCGGCGCCGACGACGCACGCTTCGTGCTGGCGTCGTCGCACGGCTACGGCGTCGTCACGAAGTTCGAGAACCTCACCGGCCGCAACAAGGCCGGCAAGGCGATGCTCTCGCTCACCCCGGGATCGACGGTGCTGCAACCGACGGCCGTGGGCAACGTCGAGACCGACCGCATTGTGGCCGTCACCAGCGCCGGTCATCTGCTGGCGTTCCCGATCTCCGAGCTGCCGGAACTCGACAAGGGCAAAGGCAACAAGATCATCGAGATCCCGAAAGCCAAGCGCAGCACCGAGCGCGTGATCGCGATCGCGGTCGTGCCGCCCGGCGGCACGTTGTCGGTGAAATCCGGCGCCCGCTCGATGTCGCTGTCGTTCAAGGAACTCGAACCCTACATCGGCGCACGCGGCAGCCGCGGCGGACTGCTGTCGCGCGGTTGGCAGAAAGTCGATACGTTGACGGTGGAATGATGGACGCAAATTTCTGGCGCCAGCGCTGGCAGGACAATCAGATCGGCTTCCATCAGGACCAGCCGACGCCGCTGCTGCAGAAACACTGGGCCGCCGTCGGCGCAGCGCCCGGCTGCCGGGTGTTCGTGCCGCTGGCCGGAAAATCGCTCGACATGCTGTGGCTCGCGGCGCAGGGTCACCGCGTGCTCGGCGTGGAGCTGTCGCAACTCGCGGTCGAGCAATTTTTCGCCGAGCACGGCCTGCAGCCCGACATCCACGAAACCCGGTACGGCCGGCACTACCGGGCGGGCAGCACTCAAGCGAGCGACATCGAACTGATCTGCGGCGATGCATTCGCGCTGAACGCCGCCGCGCTCGCCGACTGCACCGCGGTATTCGACCGCGCCGCGCTGATCGCGCTGCCGCCCGAGCTGCGCCTGCGCTACGTCGACACGCTGTATGCCTGCCTGCCCGCCGGATGCCGCGGGCTGCTGATCACCATGGAATACCCCGCGCACGAGCGACCGGGCCCGCCGTTCAATGTCGACGAATCCGAAGTCCGCCGACATTTCGGGCGCGATTGGAACGTGGACCTGCTGGAGCGCAGCGACATCCTCTCGAGCCAGCAGAATTTCATCGACGAAGGCGTGACCGCGCTGGAGGCCTGCGTCTATCGGCTGCATCGGCGTTTGTAGGAGGGCCTTCAGGCCCGAGCTGTGCCACACAGACCGGTTAACATGCCCCGACCGCGACAGCCCGCAGGACGCCATGAGACCGGTTGCACCGCTTCCCCCCGTGGATCTCTCGACGCCGCCCGAATGCGGCCTCTGCGGCAGCGCGCATCCGCCGCTGATCGGAAGCAAGGAATTCTCGCGTTCCGGCAACGATCATTTCGCGGGCGAACGCCAGTTCGCAGACACCGGCATCCATATTCCGTATCACCGTTGCTGCGACTGCGGCGTGGTGTTCACCGCCGCGCTCGATGGCTGGTCGCCGCAGCAGTTCGCGCGGCACATCTACAACGACGACTACCTTTTTTGCGATCCACCGTTCGACAGCGAACGTCCGCTGCGCAACGCCGCCATCGTCGCCGGCATCTGGCATTACGAACAGGACAGCCGCAGCGTGCTCGATTTCGGCGGCGGCAACGGCCGGCTGGCCGCGGAACTGCGCGCGCGCGGATTCGACGCAGTGAGCCACGACGCCTTCTACGACCCGCAACCGCTGCCCGACCGGCGTTTCGGCCTGGTCTGCAGTTTCGAGGTCATCGAACACGTGCCGCATCGCGACCAGGCGGCCTGGGTGGCCGGCTTCGCGGCGATGATGGCGCCGTCGGCGATCGGGCTGCTGGGCACTGAACTGGTGATCGAGCCGTTGGACCTCGAACACTGGTATTTTTCCCCACGCAACGGCCACATCACCGTGCATACGGCGGACAGCCTGCAGCGGCTGCTCGCCCCGCATGGGCTGGAGGCCGCGACCATCGCCAACGGTCTGCATCTCGTGCGCCGCATCGCCGACACCCGGAACAGATCGTCCAAGGACCTCCCATGTTGAAGTGGCTCAAACGCATCTCGATCCTCGTGTTGGTACTCATCGTTGCCGGCGCGGCGACCGGCTGGTGGCTGATGCGCGGCAGCGTGCCGACGCTGGATGGCGAACTCGCGCTCGACGGCCTGTCGGCGCCGGCGACCGTGCAGCGCGACGCACTGGGCGTGGTGACCATCGATGCCGAAAACGAAGCGG
The DNA here is from genome assembly GCA_966203835.1 of uncultured Thermomonas sp. Taxonomy (GTDB): domain Bacteria; phylum Pseudomonadota; class Gammaproteobacteria; order Xanthomonadales; family Xanthomonadaceae; genus Lysobacter_I. The sequence goes on along the minus strand of CBIHKW010000168.1, from coordinate 455 downwards.
ATGCGATGCGCGCACTGGGTTACGTGCATGCGCAGGAACGTTATTTCGAGATGGATCTGATGCGCCGCGTCTCCGCGGGCGAACTGTCGGAGCTGTTCGGGCCGATCGCGATCGAGAAAGACAAGTCGCAGCGCATCCATCGCATCCGCGCGCGGGTCGAGGCAGATCTCGCCACCATGGCCGCGGACAAACGCCCGCAGCTCGAAGCCTATACCGCAGGCGTCAACGCCGGCCTCGCCGCACTGCGCGTGCGCCCATGGCCCTATCTGCTGCTGCGCCAACAGCCGAAACGCTGGGAACTCGCCGACTCCGCGCTCACCGGTTTCGCGATGTACTTCGATCTGCAGGACGCGGGCAATCATCGCGAACTGGCGATGTGGAAGATCAAACCGCACCTCCCGCCCGCACTGTATGCCCTGCTCGCGCACGACGGCACGCGCTGGGACGCCGCGCTG
>CBIHKW010000167.1:0-7919 GCA_966203835.1 uncultured Thermomonas sp. | reverse complement strand
ATCGTGCCCACGTTCACGTGAGGCTTGGTGCGCTCGAACTTACCCTTTGCCATGGTGTGTCTCTCTCTTTATCTGGATGCTTGTGATGATCTGAATGCCGGATTTTTTTGAATGCCGGAGGTTCAAGCGGGCCGGCCGCAGCCGGCCACGCATCAGCTCTTCTTGATGACCGCTTCGGCGATGTTGGTCGGCGCTTCGGCGTAATGGTCGAATTCCATCGTGAACGTAGCGCGGCCCTGCGTCAGCGAACGGATCGTGGTCGCGTAGCCGAACATTTCGCCCAGCGGCACCATCGCGTTGATGGTCTTGCCCGACGGCGTGTCGTCCTGGCCCTGGAGCAGGCCGCGACGACGGCTGAGGTCGCCCATCACGTCACCGACGTAATCTTCCGGCGTCACCACTTCGACCTTCATGATCGGCTCAAGCAGGACCGGATCGGCCTTGCGGAAACCTTCCTTGAACGCCATCGACGCGGCGAGTTTGAACGCCATTTCCGAGGAGTCGACGTCGTGGTACGAACCGAACACGAGCTTGACCTTGATGCCGACGACCGGGAAGCCCGCCAGCGGACCGCTGGTGATGGTTTCGCGCAGGCCCTTTTCGATCGCGGGGATGAACTCCTTCGGAATCACGCCACCGGTGATGTCGTTGATGAACAGGAAATCGTTCTTCACATCTTCATCGGCACGATCGACAGCGGTCATCGGCGACAGTTCGATCACGACGTGACCGTACTGACCCTTACCGCCGGACTGCTTGGCATGCTTGTAATCCGACTTCACGTCCGACTTGCGGATGGTTTCGCGGTAAGCGACCTGCGGCTTGCCGACGTTGGCTTCGACGTTGAACTCACGACGCATGCGGTCCACGAGAATATCCAGATGCAGCTCGCCCATGCCGGCGATGATGGTCTGACCGGATTCTTCGTCGGTGCGCACGCGGAACGAGGGATCTTCCTGGGCCAGACGGCCGAGGGCGATACCCATCTTTTCCTGGTCGGACTTGGTCTTCGGTTCCACCGCCATCGAGATGACGGGCTCCGGGAAGATCATGCGCTCAAGGGTGATGATGTGATCCTGCGAGCACAGCGTGTCGCCGGTGGTCACGTCCTTCAGACCGACGGCCGCAGCGATATCGCCGGCGTTGACCTGCTTGATTTCTTCGCGGTTGTTGGCGTGCATCTGCAGAATACGGCCGATGCGCTCCTTCTTCGACTTGACCGGGTTGTACACCTGGTCGCCGGAGTTGAGGGTGCCCGAATACACGCGGAAGAACGTCAGCGAGCCCACGAACGGGTCGGTCATGATCTTGAACGCAAGCGCGGAGAACGGCGCCTTGTCGTCGGCCGGACGGGTGTCTTCCTTGTCGTTTTCGTCGATGCCCGGCACCGGCGGGCGATCAAGCGGCGACGGCAGCAGTTGGACGACGGCGTCGAGCATCGCCTGCACGCCCTTGTTCTTGAACGCGGTGCCGCACAGCACCGGAACGATCTCGACGCGCAGCGTACGGGTACGGATGCCGAAGATGATTTCTTCTTCGGTCAACTCGCCCTCGTTGAGGTACTTGTCCATCAGCTCTTCATTGGCTTCGGCAGCGGCCTCGACCATGAAGTTGCGCGCGTCCTTGGCCTTCTCGACCAGATCCGCCGGAATGTCGCCGTAGGTGAAGGTCGCGCCCTTGTCTTCCATGTTCCAGATGATGGCTTTCATCTTGAGCAGGTCGACCACGCCTTCGAAGCCTTCTTCCGCGCCGATCGGCACCTGCATCGGGACAGCGTACGCGCCGAGGCGCGACTTCAGCTGCTCGACGACCTTCTCGAAGTTGGCGCCGGTACGGTCCATCTTGTTGACGAAGGCCATGCGCGGCACGGCGTACTTGTTCGCCTGGCGCCACACGGTTTCGGACTGCGGCTGGACGCCGCCGACCGCGCAGAGCACGAACACCGCGCCGTCGAGCACGCGCAGCGAACGCTCGACTTCGATGGTGAAGTCGACGTGCCCGGGGGTGTCGATGATGTTGAAACGGTGCTCTTCAAAGGACTTGTCCATCCCCTTCCAGAACGCCGTGGTGGCGGCCGAGGTGATGGTGATGCCGCGTTCCTGCTCCTGCTCCATCCAGTCCATCGTCGCGGCGCCTTCATGCACCTCGCCGATCTTGTGGTTGACGCCCGTGTAGAACAGGATGCGTTCGGTCGTGGTCGTCTTGCCGGCATCGATGTGCGCCATGATGCCGAAATTGCGGTAACGCTCGATGGGAGTGGTACGGGCCACGGTGATTCTCTCGAATTGATGCCCGGCATTCGTATTGGACGAATACGCGGGCCTGAATGGCCGGATGCCGCCTTGCGGCGGCGTCCGGGATCTCGATCTTCGATGCGGCGCTCCCAAGTTGAATCTGGGGCGGATCGCATCTGGGTGGCGCCCGCGTGCCGCGAGGCAGGCGCCGCGTGGGCGCCGTCGCCGACGCCCTCAGATCACCAGCGGTAGTGGGCGAACGCTTTGTTCGCTTCCGCCATGCGGTGGGTTTCTTCGCGCTTCTTGATCGCGCCGCCGCGGTTTTCCGAGGCATCGATCAGTTCGGCTGCGAGCTTGCGCGGCATCGTGTTTTCGCCACGCTTGCGCGCGGAGTCGATCAGCCAACGCATCGCCAGCGCCATGCGGCGGGAGGTACGCACTTCGACCGGCACCTGATAGGTGGCACCGCCGACGCGACGCGACTTCACTTCGACCGACGGCGAGACGTTGCCGAGTGCCTTCTCGACGAGTTCGAGCGAGTTGCCGTTCTTTTCATTGATGACTTCCATCGCGCCGTACACGATCTTTTCGGCGATGGACTTCTTGCCGCTCTGCATCACCATGTTGATGAAGCGGGCAATGGTTTCGCTGCCGTGCTTGGGGTCGGGCAGAACGGTGCGCTGAGGAGTTGAACCTTTACGGGACATAGTCGATTACCAGTCACTGTAGGGTGGGTCTTGAATCCACCATTTTTATCGGGCGATGGGGGAAACCCCCACCGGATGGCGATCATCGATCCGCGCGATCGCGGATCGAGACCTGCCTTACGACTTCGGACGCTTGGCGCCGTACTTCGAACGACCCTGGCGACGCTTGGCCACGCCGGCGGCGTCGAGCGAGCCGCGCACGGTGTGATAGCGCACGCCCGGGAGGTCCTTGACGCGACCGCCGCGGATCAGCACCACCGAGTGCTCCTGCAAGTTGTGGCCTTCGCCGCCGATGTACGAAATGATTTCGTAACCGTTGGTCAGGCGCACCTTCGCGACCTTGCGGAGGGCCGAGTTCGGCTTCTTCGGGGTCGTGGTGTAAACGCGGGTGCAAACGCCGCGACGCTGCGGACACTTGTCCAGCGCCGGCGAGGCGCTCTTGTAGGTCTCGGGATTGCGCGGCTTGCGCACAAGCTGGTTGATCGTTGCCATCAGAATTTGGTCTACGGTTGAGGCCGAAGCCTGTTGCGTGAGGTTGCTCGAAAACTGCTCGAACGAACGGTTGTTTCGGGTGTTTCGGAATATGGAAAAACAAAGAAAACAGCGGCAGACCGATGGGTACGGTCTGCCGAGCACAAAAGTATAGCCCGCGTCAGACGATGCCGTCAACGCGGTCCCGGGGAGTCACCCGGCTCGCCGAAGCGTGCCAGAGACTGATGTCCGGACTTTCCCGCCCTCCTGGGCCGAATACGAGGCACATCCTGTAGCCTCATTTCGTGGTCTGGGCAGCCCGAAGGCCGCCGAATTCGAGCAAGTTTACGCGACGCGCGGGGCAAGCGCCAGCGGCCTGCCCTGCCCGACGACGCCCGAGGGCATCGCCGGGAACCGCAACGACCGTCGGCTTACGCCTCGGTATCGCCTTCGATCATGTCGGAAGCGCTGTTGCCGACCGCTTCCGCGGCAGCTTCAGCGATCACCACAGGCTCGACCACCACCGGTGCCGGGGTCGGAGCCGCGGTCAGCGCCGCCATCTCCGAGTCGGTCAGGCCGGTGGCGCTCTTGCGACGCAGGCTGTGGTAGGTCAGACCGGTACCCGCCGGGATCAGGCGACCGACGATCACGTTTTCCTTCAGGCCGCGCAGCGTGTCGCGGGTGCCGCGGACGGCCGCCTCGGTGAGCACGCGGGTGGTTTCCTGGAACGAAGCCGCCGAGATGAACGACTCCGTCGCCAGCGAGGCCTTGGTGATGCCGAGCAGCACCGGGTCGTACTGGGCGAGGATTTCGTTCCTGCCGGCCAGACGCGCGTTCTCTTCGATCAGGCGCTGACGCTCGACCTGTTCGCCGTGCAGGAACTTGCTGTCGCCCTGGTCGGTGATTTCGACCTTGCGCAGCATCTGACGGACGATCACTTCGATGTGCTTGTCGTTGATCTTCACGCCCTGCAGACGGTAGACGTCCTGGATTTCCTTGGTCAGGTACGAAGCCAGCGGTTCGACGCCGAGCAGGCGCAGGATGTCCTGCGGGCTGGATTCGCCGTCGACCACGGTTTCGCCCTTCTGCACGTGTTCGCCTTCGAACACGATGATCTGGCGATACTTCGGGATCAGCTCTTCGTGCTCGCTGCCGTCGGTGTCCTTGATGATCAGGCGCTGCTTGCCCTTGGTGTCCTTGCCGAAGCTGACGATGCCCGAACGCTCGGCCAGCACCGCCGGATCCTTGGGCTTGCGCGCTTCGAACAGATCGGCCACGCGCGGCAGACCACCGGTGATGTCGCGGGTCTTCGAGGCTTCCTGCTGGATCTTGGCGACCACGTCGCCCACGCCGACCGGCGCGCCGTCCTGCAGATTGACGATCGAGCGCGGCGGCAACAGGTACTGCGCCGGCAGATCGGTACCCGGGATCGATAGATCCTTGCCGTTGCCGTCGACGAGACGCACCAGCGGACGCAGATCCTTGGCCTGGGCGCCACGACGCTTCGGATCGGTGATCTCGCGCGAGGCGAGGCCGGTCTGGTCGTCGGTCTTCTCGATCACGGTCACGCCGTCGATGAAGTCGATGAAGCGCATGAAACCCGCGACTTCGGACACGATCGGATGGTTATGGGGATCCCAGGTGGCCACGGTCTGGCCGGCCTTGATCTCGCCGCCGTCCTTGACCTGGATGGTGGCGCCATAGGGCAGCTTGTAGCGCTCGCGCTCGCGGCCGTGGCCGTCGAGCACCGACAGTTCGCCCGAACGCGACACCGCGACCAGATGGCCGGCGGCATGGCTGACGTGCTTGAGGTTGTTGAACTTGATCGTACCGGTGGTCTTGACCGTCACGTTGTCGATCGCCGCCGCACGCGAAGCCGCGCCGCCGATGTGGAACGTACGCATGGTCAGCTGGGTGCCGGGCTCGCCGATCGACTGCGCGGCGATGACGCCGACCGCTTCGCCGATGTTCACCGTATGACCACGCGCCAGGTCGCGGCCGTAGCAGAACGAGCACACGCCGAACGACGACGAACAGGTGATGGTCGAGCGGACCTTGATCAGCTGCACGCTGGCATCTTCGAGCTTCTGCACCCAGGCTTCGTCGAGCAGCGTGTTGCGGGTGACGAACGGATCTTCGTCGTTGCCCGGCAGGAACACGTCTTCGGCCACGATGCGGCCGAGCACGCGGTCGCGCAGCGGCTCGACCACGTCGCCGCCTTCGACGATCGGGGTCATCATCAGGCCTTCCGACGTGCCGCAGTCGACTTCGGTGATCACCACGTCCTGGGCCACGTCGACGAGACGACGGGTCAGGTAACCGGAGTTCGCGGTCTTCAGCGCGGTATCCGCCAGGCCTTTACGGGCGCCGTGGGTCGAGATGAAGTACTGCAGAACGTTCAGGCCTTCGCGGAAGTTCGCGGTGATCGGCGTTTCGATGATGGAGCCGTCGGGCTTGGCCATCAGGCCGCGCATACCGGCGAGCTGACGGATCTGGGCCTGCGAACCACGGGCGCCGGAGTCGGCCATGATGTAAATGGAGTTCATCGACTTCTGGTCGATGGTCTCGCCCTTGGCGTTCTGCACTTTCTCGGTGCCGATGGTGTCCATCATCGCCTTGGCCACGCGCTCGTTGGTGCGCGACCAGATATCGACGACCTTGTTGTAGCGTTCGCCCGCGGTGACCAGACCCGACTGGTACTGCTGCTGGATTTCCAGCACTTCGGTTTCGGCCTCGGCGAGGATGCCCTTCTTTTCCAGCGGGATGGTCATGTCGTCGATGCCGATCGACACGCCGGAGCGCGTCGCGTAGGCGAAGCCGGTGTACATCAGCTTGTCGGCGAACACGACCGTATCCTTCAGGCCCAGCTGGCGATAGCAGCTGTTGATCAGGCGGCTGATGTTCTTCTTGGTCAGTTCGGTGTTCACCAGCGCGAACGGCAGGCCCACCGGCAGGATTTCCTGCAGCAGGGCGCGGCCGACGGTGGTGTCGACGATCGCGGTCTTGTATTCGCGGCTGCCGTCCTCTTCGATCACCAGCTCATTGATGCGGACCTTGACCTTGGCGTGCAGTTCGACCACGCGGTTGTCGTAGGCGCGCTTCACTTCGGCGATGTTCGCGAACGCCATGCCCTCGCCCGCCTTGTTCTCCAGGGCGCGGGTCATGTAGTACAGGCCGAGCACGACGTCCTGCGACGGCACGATGATCGGCTCGCCGTTGGCCGGCGAGAGGATGTTGTTGGACGACATCATCAGCGCGCGCGCTTCGAGCTGGGCTTCCAGCGACAGCGGCACGTGGACGGCCATCTGGTCGCCGTCGAAGTCGGCGTTGAACGCGGTGCAGACCAGCGGGTGCAGCTGGATGGCCTTGCCTTCGATCAACACCGGCTCGAACGCCTGGATACCGAGGCGATGCAGAGTCGGGGCGCGGTTGAGCATCACCGGATGTTCGCGGATGACGTCTTCGAGGATGTCCCACACGATCGGCTCTTCGCGCTCGACGAGCTTCTTCGCGGCCTTGATGGTGGTGGCGAGGCCACGACGCTGCAGCTTGGCGAAGATGAAGGGCTTGAACAGTTCCAGCGCCATCTTCTTCGGCAGACCGCACTCGTGCAGACGCAGGGTCGGGCCGACCACGATGACCGAACGGCCGGAGTAGTCGACGCGCTTGCCGAGCAGATTCTGGCGGAAGCGGCCCTGCTTGCCCTTGATCATGTCGGCGAGCGACTTCAGCGGACGCTTGTTGGTGCCGGTGATGGCGCGACCGCGACGGCCGTTATCCATCAGCGCATCGACCGATTCCTGCAGCATGCGCTTTTCGTTGCGCACGATGATGTCGGGCGCATTGAGTTCGAGCAGGCGCTTGAGGCGGTTGTTGCGGTTGATGACGCGGCGGTACAGATCGTTGAGGTCGGAGGTCGCGAAACGACCGCCGTCCAGCGGCACCAGCGGACGCAGGTCCGGCGGCAGCACCGGCAGCACGGTCATGACCATCCACTCCGGACGGTTGCCCGATTCGAGGAAGGCTTCGACCAGCTTGATGCGCTTGGTGAGGCGCTTGAGCTTGGTTTCCGAACCGGTGCTGGCGATGTCTTCGCGCAGCTGCACCATTTCCGACTGCAGGTCGATCGTGCGCAGCAGGTCATAGACCGCTTCGGCGCCCATTGCGGCTTCGAAGTCGTCGCCGTGTTCCTGACGCGCGGTCATGAACTGTTCTTCGTTGAGCAACTGGCCGCGTTCCATCGGGGTCAGGCCCGGCTCGGTCACCACGAACGCCTCGAAGTACAGGATGCGTTCGATATCGCGCAACGTCATGTCCAACATCAGACCGATGCGCGACGGCAGCGACTTGAGGAACCAGATGTGGGCGACCGGCGACGCGAGGTCGATGTGGCCCATGCGCTCGCGACGGACGCGGGCGAGGGTCACTTCGGTGCCGCACTTCTCGCAGACCACGCCGCGGTGCTTCATGCGCTTGTACTTGCCGCACAGGCACTCGTAGTCCTTGA
>CBIHKW010000166.1:0-8043 GCA_966203835.1 uncultured Thermomonas sp. | reverse complement strand
CGGCGCTCCTACAAGAACCGTGATTCCGGGCAGGGTGGGGCTGGGTTGACAGCCTTGTCATCGATCTTTAATGTAGTAACACGCTAATACATTGATTCGCCGGCAGAACCATGAAACACCGTCCCCAGCCCGTCCCGAAGCGCGATGCCGAGGCCGACCTCGACGCCTTGGCGCTTGCGCTGGCCGGGTTGTCGGTACCGGGGGATGTCCGCGCGTTCCTGGTCGATCTGTGTACCCCGGCCGAGCTCGAGGCCATGGCCGACCGCTGGAAGGTGGTGCCTTTGCTCATCGAGGGCGTGCCGTACCGCGAAATCCACGACCGTACGCTGGTCAGCGTGACCACTATCGGCCGCGTCGCGCGTACGCTCGAACACGGCGCCGGCGGCTACGGCCGGGCCATCCAACAGCGTCAATCGCGCCGATCCGGCGCGCAATGAGGACACACGTCATGCAACGAACGGCAGCCGCGACCGAGCGGGATCGACTGCGCATCGCCATCCAGAAGAGCGGCCGGCTCAGCGAGCCCGCGCTCGCGCTGCTCGCCGCCGCGGGTCTGAGCTGGCAGGAGAGTCGCGACAAGCTGTTCTACTACGGCGAATCGCTGCCGGTGGATCTGCTGCTGGTGCGCGACGACGACATCCCTGGGCTCATCGCCGACGGCGTGTGCGATCTGGGCATGGTCGGTCGCAATGTGCTCAGGGAACAGGCCTACGAACGCGAGGCGCGCGGCGCGGCGCCGGCCTTCAGCGAATGGCGCGCGCTCGGCTTCGGTCGTTGCCGTTTGATGTTCGGCATTCCCAACGAATGGGCGTGGGACCCGGAGGCGCAACTGCCCGGCAAACGCATCGCCACCAGCTACCCGGCTTTGCTGTCGCGCTGGCTGTCCGAGCGCGGCATTCCCGCCGATGTGGTCACGATGTCCGGTTCGGTCGAAATCGCCCCGCGCCTGGGCCAGGCCGATCTGGTCTGCGATCTGGTGTCGAGCGGTGCGACCCTGGTCGCCAACGGATTGAAGCCTGTGGAAATCGTGCTCGACAGCGAAGCGGTGCTGGCCGGGCCGGCCGATGGCTTCAGCGACGTGCGCGCGGGCATCGCCGATCTGCTGTTGCGCCGGCTCGACGGGGTGATGAAAATCCGCGACAGCAAGCTGTTGTTGTTCCAGGCGCCGCGCGCGGTGTTGTCGCAGTTGATGCAGTTGCTGCCCGATGCCGAACCGCCGACGGTGATGTCGCTCGACGGCGGCGGCACCGATGCCGGCGGCAACGGTACCGGCGATGTCGCGCTGCAGGCGCTGTGTCACGGCGCGATGACCTGGCAACGACTGGAAGATCTCAAACGCGCCGGGGCGCGCGGCCTGATGGTGCTGCCTGTGGAGAGGATGCTGGCATGAGTACATCGATGAATGCTTCACCGACGAACAAAGCGTTGACGGGCGCTCCGCTGATGAACACGTCGCTCGCGAACCGGATCGATCTGAATCTGCTCACCTGGTCGACATTGGACGAAGCGGCCCAGCGCGCCGCACTGCGCCGGCCGACCCAGGATTCCGCCGCGGCCGTGCGCCTCGGCGTGGGCAAGATCATCGCCCGCGTGCGCGCCGATGGCGATGCGGCCTTGCGCAAATTCACCCGACTGCTCGATCACGCCGTGCTGGATGCGTTCGAAGTGCTGGACGAGGAATTCGCAGCGGCCGAAGCGGCGCTGGATCCGTCGCTGAAGGAGGCGATCATCGATGCCGCCGGGCGTATCGAAGCCTTCCATCTGGACAGCGGCATGCACGAATACGCGGTCGATACCGCCGAGGGCGTGCGTTGTCGGCGGATCGTGCGGCCCATCGCGCGCGTCGGTCTGTACATTCCCGCAGGCAGTGCGCCGCTGCCTTCGACGATGTTGATGCTCGGCGTGCCGGCGCGCATCGCCGGCTGCGACGAAGTGATCGTATGTACGCCGCCGCGCACCGACGGCAGCGCCGATCCCACCGTGCTGTTCGCCGCGCGCCAGTGCGGCGTGCGGCGCGTGTTCAAACTCGGCGGCGCCCAGGCCATCGCAGCGATGGCCATCGGTACCGAAAGCATTCCGGCCTGCGACAAGCTGTTCGGTCCCGGCAACGCCTGGGTGACCGAGGCCAAGCGCCAGGTGTCGACGGTGGAAGGCGGCCCGGCCATCGACATGCCGGCGGGTCCGTCGGAAGTGCTGGTGATCGCCGACGGCGGCGCCAATCCCGCGTTCGTCGCCGCCGATCTGCTGTCGCAGGCCGAACACGGGCCGGATTCGCAGGTCATCCTGCTCAGCGATTCTTCGACGCTGATCGCGCGCGTCGCCGCCGAACTGGTGGGCCAGCTTGCGCGTCTGCCGCGCGCCGACATCGCGCGCAAGGCGCTGGCGCAGTCGCGGCTGATCGTGGTCGCCTCCATCGATCAGGCGTTCGAAGTCAGCAATCGCTACGCGCCGGAACATCTGATTCTGGCGCTGCGCGATGCCGAGCCGTGGCTCGGTCGCGTGCGTGCGGCAGGCTCGGTGTTCCTGGGCGATTACGCCGCAGAGTCGCTCGGCGATTACTGCAGCGGCACCAATCACGTGTTGCCGACCGGCGGCGCCGCGCGCGCGTGGAGCGGACTGTCGGTCACCGGTTTCCAGACCGCCATCAGCGTGCAGAGCGTCACCGCCGAAGGTCTGCGCCGGATCGGTCCGAGCGCGATACGGATCGCAGAAGCCGAGGGTCTGCAGGCGCACGCCAATGCGGTGAGCCTGCGGATCGCGTCGTTGCCCGCGCTGGAGACGCCGTGAGCGCGTCGTTCGCGGCCCAGGCGAAACCCGGCGTCATCGATCTGGTGCGCGAAGATCTGCGCGCGTTCGCCGGCTATTCGTCCGCGCGCAGCCACAAGGTCGACGGTACGGTCTGGCTCAACGCCAACGAATCGCCGTGGGCGAACGCCGCCGATGCGGCCGATGCGCTGCGGCGCTATCCGCAGCCGCAGCCCGAAGCGCTGCGCGCGCGGCTGGCCGAGGTCTACGGCGTGCGTCCGGAACAGCTGATGATCGGCCGCGGCAGCGATGAAGCCATCGACCTGCTGGTGCGCGCGCTATGCCGCGCCGAACACGATCCGGTGGTGATCGCGCCGCCGGTGTTCGGCATGTACGCGGTATGCGCGCGCTTGCAGGGCGCGCCGCTGGTGGAGGCGCCGATGCGCGAGCGTCCCGATGGTTGGATGACCGACCTCGCGGCGATGCGCGATCTCGCCATCGCGCGTCGCGCGAAGATCGTGTTCCTGTGCTCGCCCGGCAATCCGACCGGCGAGTTGATTACTCTGGCCGCGATCCGCGCCCTGGCGCAGGCGCTCGCAGGTCGCGCGCTGCTGGTGGTCGACGAGGCCTACATCGAGTATGCCGACGCACCGTCGGCGGCATCGTTGATTGATGACTATTCGAACATCGCCGTGCTGCGCACGCTGTCGAAGCTGCACGCACTGGCCGGCGCGCGGATCGGCTGCCTGCTTGCCGATCCCGCGCTGATCGAAGTGTTGCGTCGTTGTCAGGCGCCGTATCCGGTGCCGCAGCCCTGCGCCGATCTCGCATTGCGCGCGCTGGAACCGGCGGCGCTGGCGGAGACGCATGCACGCGCGGCGACGATCCGCGCGGAACGCGAACGCATGCTCGCGCGCCTGCCGCAGCTCGACGGCGTGCGTCGGGTGTATGCCAGCGCCGGCAATTTCCTGCTGGCGCGATTCGACGATGCCGAAACCGCGTATCGGCGGTTGCTCGCCGCCGGCGTGGTCGTGCGCGACATGCGTGCGACCGCGGGGCTCGGCGATGCGTTGCGCATCACCATCGGCATGCCGGAAGAAAACGATGCGGTGTTCGCGGCGCTGCGTGCGGAGGAGGCCGCGGCATGAGTGCTGGCAAGCCCGTCCTGTTCGTCGATCGCGATGGCACCCTGATCCGCGAGCCGGCCGATTTCCAGATCGACGCCTACGACAAACTCGCGTTCGTCGACGGCGTGATTCCGGCGATGCTGCGCCTGCGCGATGCCGGCTACGAATTCGTGATGGTGACCAATCAGGACGGTCTGGGTACCGAGGCGTTTCCGCAGGCGAACTTCGACGGCCCGCACGCGCTGATGATGCAGATCTTCGAAAGTCAGGGCATCCGCTTCCGCGATGTGCTGATCGACCGCAGTTTTCCGCACGAAAACTCGCCCGACCGCAAGCCGGCGCTCGGCCTGATGCAGTCGCTGCTGCGCGACCGCGGCATCGACTGGTCGCGCTCGGCGATGGTCGGCGATCGCGAGACCGACATCCAGTTCGCGACAAACCTCGACATCCGCGGTTTCAAACTGAAGTCGCCGCAGTTCGGCGATGGCGTCGAATGGAACGACATCGCGCATGCGCTGGTCGACGTGCCGCGTACCGCACGGGTCGAGCGCAAGACCAAAGAGACGCGGATCGAGGTCGAAGTGGATCTCGATCGCGAAGCCGACCCCGACGTGAAGACCGGTCTCGGTTTCTACGATCACATGCTGGAACAACTCGGCAAGCACGGCGGTTTTGCGCTGCGGCTGCGCTGCGATGGCGACCTGCACATCGATGAGCATCACACCGTCGAGGACAGCGCGCTCGCGCTGGGGCAGGCACTACGCCAGGCGCTGGGCGACAAACGCGGAATTGCCCGCTACGGTTTCACGCTGCCGATGGACGAAGCGCAGGCCACTGCGACGCTGGACTGGTCGGGTCGTCCGTATTTCGTGTTCGACGGCGAATTCAAACGCGAGAAGGTCGGCGATCTCGCCACCGAACTCGTGCCGCACGTGTTCCGTTCGCTGTGCGAAACCGCGGGCCTGAATCTGCATCTGTCGGTGCGCGGCGACAACGATCATCACAAAATCGAAGCCTGCTTCAAAGCGGTCGCGCGCGCGCTGCGACAGTCGTTCAAGCGCGAAGGCGATGCCTTACCCAGCACCAAGGGGACGCTGTGAGCGGCAACGATCTGGCGCTGATCGATGCCGGCGGCGCGAATCTGGGCTCGGTGCGCTACGCATTGAATCGCATCGGCGCAAAACCAAGACTCGTGCGCGATGCTGACGAACTCGGCGAACCCGAGCGCATCATTCTGCCCGGCGTCGGCGCTGCGGCGCCTTCGATGGCGTTGCTGCGCGCGCGCGGGCTGGATGTGGCGCTGCGCAGCAGCGAAGTGCCATTGCTGGGCGTCTGCGTCGGCATGCAACTGCTGTTCGAGACCTCCAGCGAAGGCGATGTCGACTGCCTCGGGCTGCTGAAAGGTCGAGTGAGCAAGCTCGCCGGCGGCCCGGGACTGCGCGTGCCGCACATGGGTTGGAACCGGGTTCGCAAACGCGCCGCTGCGAATGGCGATACCTCGCCGCTGCTGGACGGCATCGACGACGGCGCGCACACCTATTTCGTCCACAGTTATGCGGTGCTGGTCGACGACGACACCGACGCCTGTGTGCTCGCCGAAAGCGATCACGGCCAGCGTTTCGCTGCGGTGGTCGGCAGCGGCCAGCGTTTCGGCGCGCAGTTCCATCCAGAACGTTCGTCCGCAGCGGGCCTGCGCCTGCTCGACAATTTCCTGAAACTTCCTGCATGAATGCTGTTGTCGAAGAATTCACCGCCTATCCCGCCATCGATGTCCGCGACGGGCGCGTCGTGCGTCTGCAGCAGGGCGACTACGAGCGCGAGACGCGCTATCCGGACGATCCGTTCGCGGTCGCGATGCGCTACGCCGACGCCGGCGCGCGCTGGCTGCACCTGGTCGATCTCGACGCAGCGCGCGCCGGTGGCTACACGCTCGCGCCGCTGCTGCGCAGGATCGCCGACGATGGCCGCCTGCAGGTGCAGACCGGCGGCGGCGTGCGCGACGAAGCCGCCGTGGCCACGATGCTGGAACAGGGTGCGTCGCGCGTCGTGATTGGATCGCTCGCGGTGCGCGATCCGGCGCTGGTCGAAGCCTGGCTGCAACGTTACGGCGCCGCGCGCATCACCATCGCGCTCGATACGCGCCAGGACGATGCCGGCGCGTGGCAACTGCCGATCCACGGTTGGACCGAACGTGCCGAGCTCGATCTCGACGCCTGCCTGCGTCGTTATCGCGATGCGGGCGCGCAGCATCTGCTCTGCACCGACATCGCCCGCGACGGGATGATGCGCGGTCCGAACATCGAGCTCTATCGGATGATCGTGGCGCGCGACGAGGGCTTCCGATTGCAGGCCAGCGGCGGCGTGCGCGATGTCGCCGACATCGTGATGGCGCGTGAAGCTGGCTGTGCCGGCGCGGTGCTCGGGCGATCGCTGCTGGAAGGCGGCATGAGCATCGAGGACGCGCTGACATGTTGAGCGTACGCATCGTGCCTTGCCTGGATGTGCGCGACGGGCGCGTCGTCAAGGGCGTGCGTTTCCGCGATCACGTCGACATGGGCGATATCGTCGAGCTTGCCTGCCGCTATCGCGACGAGGGTGCCGATGAACTGGTGTTCTACGACATCGGCGCGAGCCCGGACGGGCGTGCGGTCGATGTCGACTGGGTGGAGCGCGTCGCTTCTTCCATCGACATCCCGTTCTGCGTCGCCGGCGGTATTCGCAGTGTCGACACCGCGCGCTGCGTGCTGTTCGCGGGCGCCGACAAGGTGTCGATCAATACGCCTGCGCTGGAACGGCCGACGTTGATTTCAGAAATTGCAGAAGCCTACGGCAGCCAGTGCGTGGTGGTCGGCATCGATTCGATGCGCGATGCCGACGGCATCTGGCGCGTGCGCAGCTACACCGGCGATCCGAACAAAACGAAGGCGCTCGGTAAAGCCACGCTCGACTGGGTGCGCGAAGCGCAGGCGCTGGGCGCGGGCGAGATCGTGCTCAACTGCATGGACAGCGACGGGGTGCGCAAGGGCTACGATCTTGAGCAACTGAAAGCAGTGCGCGCGATCTGCGATGTGCCGCTGGTGGCGTCCGGCGGCGCGGGCGCGGTCGAGCATTTCATCGATGCGTTCCGCGAGGCCGACGTCGACGCCGCGCTGGCGGCCAGCGTATTCCATTCCGGCGCGATCGCGATTCCGGATCTCAAGCGCGATCTCCGCGCGCAAGGCATCGAGGTGCGGCTGTGAGCGGAACCATGTCCATCGATACCATGTCCATCGATGCGTCTGCGCTCGATATCGACGCCTTGGCCTGGGCGAAGCAGGACGGCCTGTTGCCGGCGATCGTGCAGGACGCGGATTCGCATCGCGTGCTGATGCTCGGTTACATGTCGCGCGAGGCCTTGGCGAAGACGCTCGAACTGCGCCAGGTCACGTTCTTCAGCCGTAGCAAACAACGACTGTGGACCAAGGGCGAAAGCAGCGGACATGTGCTGGCGCTGGTCGGCCTCGAAGTGGATTGCGACAACGACACATTGCTGGTGCAGGCGAGACCGCAAGGGCCGACCTGTCATCTCGGTACGGCGAGCTGTTTTCCGTCTGCGCCCGGCAACGATGCGGACAACGATTCCAGCGACGTGCTCGGCGAGCTCGACGCATTGATCCGTCTGCGCGAAGCGGATCGCCCGCCCGGCAGTTACACCACGAAGCTGTTCGACAGCGGCATCAAGCGCATCGCGCAGAAAGTCGGCGAGGAAGGTCTCGAAACCGCGCTGGCCGCGGTGGTGGAAGACGATGAGGCCTTGCTCGGCGAAGCTGCCGACCTCGTGTATCACCTGCTGGTGCTGCTGCGGATGCGGGGTTTGTCTTTGGCCGATGTCGAGCGTGTGCTGGCGGCCAGGCGCGGCTGACCCTCAGTCCCGGGCGGTTTTCATCTGCCGGTCACAATCCGGGCGAGGCAGTGCCATTGGTCACGAGCGGCCCGGGATGTTCTCTCTGGTAGGATTTGTCGCGCGATTTGCACGCGCTCATACCTCACAAAGGACGCCCCATGTTCAAGAAATTCGCTGCCGAAGCGCTGGGCATCAGCGACATCGGCGTGATCGTATCGTCTGCGGACTACGACAAGGTCGACGCCGACGATTATCTGTTCCATGAAGACGGCGAGAAGATCTTCTTCC
>CBIHKW010000165.1:0-8263 GCA_966203835.1 uncultured Thermomonas sp. | reverse complement strand
GCCCTTCACGCACACCACCTGGCGCAGGGTATGCACGATCTCGACCAGATCCATCTGCGCCTCCCTCACCGCGTCGATGGACTTGTACGCCGCCGGCGACTCATCCACCACGTCCGCGTCCTTGCGGCATTCCACGTGCGCGGTGGCCTTGAGGTGATCGTCCAGACTGATCAACTTCTTCGCCTGGGTACGACTCATCACCCGGCCGGCGCCGTGGCTGCAGCTGTGGAAGCTGTCGGCATTGCCGAGACCGCGCACGATGAAACTCTTCGCGCCCATGCTGCCCGGAATGATGCCCAGCTCGCCCTTGCGTGCGCTCACCGCGCCCTTGCGGGTCACCAGCACATCCTTGCCGAAGTGATGCTCGCGGCTGACGTAGTTGTGGTGGCAGTTCACCGCTTCGGCCTGCGCCTCGAACGGCTTCGGAATGACCTTGCGCACCGCTTCCACCACATGCCGCATCATGATTTCGCGGTTGATGCGCGCGTAACGCTGCGCCCAATGCACCGCGAACACATAGTCGCCGTAGTGCTGGCTGCCTTCAGGCAGATACGCCAGGTCCTGGTCCGGCAAGTTGATCATCCAGCGGCGCATTTCCTCCTTCGCCAGTGTGATGAAATGCGTGCCGATGGCGTTGCCGACGCCGCGCGAACCGGAGTGCAGCATGAACCAGACACGCTGCGATTCGTCGAGACAGATCTCGATGAAGTGGTTGCCGGTACCCAGCGTACCCAGATGCTTGATGTTGTTGGTCTTCTTCAGCCGCGGATGACGTTCGCAGATCCTGTCGAAGTCTGCGACCAGCTGCGACCAGCCTTCGACAGCGAGTTCGGGCGCGTTCTCCCATGCGCCCTTGTCGCGCGCATGGCGCTCGGCGGTGCGCCCGTGCGGGACCGCGCGCTCGATCGCGCTGCGGATCTCCGCGAGATTGTCCGGCAGGTCGCTCGCGGTCAGCGTGGTGCGCGTCGCGATCATGCCGCAGCCGATATCCACGCCCACCGCCGCCGGCACGATCGCGCCGATGGTCGGCACCACCGAACCCACGGTCGCGCCCTTGCCCAGATGCACGTCGGGCATCACCGCGATCCAGCGGTGGATGAAGGGCAGCTTGGCGATGTTCTGCAGCTGCTTGCGCGCTTCGTCCTCCAGCGGCACGCCGCGGGTCCACAGCTTGATCGGCACTGCGCCCTGTTCGTGGATGACATCGTAGTGTTCGGTGGCCATGGTGCATTCTCGCATTGATGAATAGGTGCGGCGACGAGGGTGATGGAACGCTCTGCATCTGCGGACTTTCGCCTGCTCATGCAGTGGGACTTGAACCCAACCCGTAAGGGGAACCATGTAGTTCCATCGGCATTCGCCGCGAAAGGATCGATTGTGTATTGCTTTCTTTACCACCAGAACCAGAGCGGAAGGTTGCCCCGATCCGTGTCGCCGATCGAGTAGTCGCCCATGCCCCGACCGATGTCCCTGATGCCGTCGGCCAGGAGCGGCAACCAGTCCGTACCGACACACAGCTCCGCGTATTCCGAGGCCTCCGGAAATCGCCATTCCGACGCATCGGAACCGACACTGAGCTGCCAAACAGCTGGAACGATGATCGGCCACTCCGGAGATCTCGGCACCGAGCGCATTGCCTTTGTCGGTCGTTTGATACTGATCGAACGCGATGCGCCGGATCCGTCGACCATCATTGCTTCGATCAGCGCAGTCAGCGATTCGCATCCACTCGCATCAGCCGTGAGATGCCAACCCTCGTAATTGCGGTTCCGCTCTCTGTAACGCCAGAGCGCGATGTGCCCCGACTGTTCCCAGCGATGGCATCGCAGGCGCTTGAAGTGCTTTCCTGTCTTCATATCGATCCGGATGTGATGATCGCCGCCCACGACAAGAGTGATGGAACATTTTCTTGCTCTACCAGACTGATCTACCGTCTTGCGACGGGCGGGATTCGAACCGGCCCACGCAGAAAATCAATCTGCAGCGAGAACGATGCCGCGCCTGCGGCTGACAAACAATGAATTACGATGAAAAGATCGCCAACCACGACAAGAGTGATGGAACATTTTTCTTGCTCTACCAGGCTGAGCTACCGTCTTGCGACGGGCGGGATTCGAACCCGCGACCAAGAATTCATGTAGTTCCATCGGCATTCGTGACCGACGAAATGAAGCTGTGGATTACTTTCAAACCCTGTCATCCCGAGCGCAGCGAGGGATCTACTGATGGCCTTGATGAAAACACAGCAGGCCCCTCGCTGCGCTCGGGATGACAACAATAAAAACTGGCAATGACCGCGACAAAATCGAGAAAACATCCTGCTCTATCCGACTGAGCTACCGCCGCACGGATTCGCGGCGGGCGGGACTCGAACCCGCGACCTGGACCGTCATAGGGTGTAGTTTTCTCTGCATTCGCGATCATCGACAGCACAACAACCCGATTCATCCCCCCCTCGCCCGACCGGCCCCATTGCCGGCCGGGCTTTGAACATTACAGATCGATACTGGCGATCTTCTCGACCCAGCGCTGCGCGCCCGCGCCTTCCGCGGCGAAATTCGCGATCAGATCGAACACCGCGTCGCTGAAACCGCCGACGTGCAGCACGTCGTTCCGCTCAACGGTCTGACTGGTCGCGACCGGCTGCAGATCGATGCACACCAGCTTCGCCTGCGGACAGCGCGACTTGATCTTTTCCCACTGGCGCATGGTCTCGGTGGCGCCGCCGCTGCGGGTATCGCGCCAACTTTCGTTGTCGGACACCAGCACCAACAGATCGACCTTCGCCTGCTCGCGATTCAACTTCGCCAGCGGCGCGCTGACATTGGTGCCGCCACCGCACAGCTTCGCCAACCGCTGCGCCTGCGTCATCACGCTGTCGCGCGGGTTCAATCGCAACTCGCGCACATCGGTATCGAACGGCATCACGCGCGCACCCGGATGCGTGCGCTGGATGCAGGCCGCGACCAGCGCCGCCGCATCCACGCAGCGGGTCGCGGTGGTCGCGCCGTTGCGATAACCGGTGACCGGCGACGCCATCGAACCCGACACGTCCACCGCCACCACGACTTCGCCCTGCAGCACCGGCACGTTGCGGGTCGCGATTTCCATCGCGTCCTGCAGCGCCGCACCGATCGCGCTCGGCAGCTTCGAAGTCGCCTGGAACGCCGTCAGCAACTGATACGGAAACACGCGAGCGCGGCGGATCTCTTTGGCATCGCTCAACTTCGCCACCACTTTGCGCAATACGTAGGCATCCTCGAACACGCCGTGACGCGCGAAGTGGTTGAGGTTCTGGCGCAAGGACTGCCACGAGGCATTCGTCGCCAGCGCTTTCCAGTGCGACTGCGTCAACGGCAGCGACGTGTAGTACTGGAACGGCAGGTCCGGCAGCGAACGCTGCGGGTCGCGCTTGAACGCCTCGTACGCGCGCACCTTCTCCGGCAGCTTCGATGCGTCGCAATGCTTTCCGATCACCCACGCATACAGCGCTTCACGTTCAGCGTCGGCCGGCTTCGGATGGACCATCTTGATCACATCCGCCAGCGACGGCGCATTGCCGATCGCGGCGCTCATGATCTGCTCCACCGACGCGCGCTCCAGCCACTCGCGCACCAGACGCTTCGGCTGCGAGCCCAGCGACTTGCGGCCGACGCAGCCACTGCGCAGGATCTGCACGACGTTGCGCAGCATGCGGCCGTTGTCGACCACACGCGGGAACGCTGCAGCGAACGCATCGCGATCGCGCACCGACAGGCTGGCCAGCAGCAACGCCGGCATGTCCTTCATATGCGCGGTCCGGCGCGCATGGATCGCGGTGCGGGCGACGAAGCCCGGCTCGACCTGCGCGCAGAGCTTCAACACCATCTCCAGCTGCGTCTCGGCGCTGGCGTAGAAGGTGCCGTTGAAGCAGCCCGTCGCCGCGTACAGCGCCAGCGCCGCCTGCGGCTTGCGGGCGTAGGCGAGGCCGCCGGCCTCGTTGCAGGTGGTCGCGACCGGCAGCATCGTGCCGCGGCTGGAAGCGAAGAGAGTGGTGTTGGCCATGATCGGCTCCTTGCGGGAATGCCCGTTGGGTTCGAGCTGTTCATTGCAATCGCCGTGCCAAGTCTCGTTTATTCGATTTATCCAATTGATTTCAATAGAAATTATCGAATTTTCACCGTTGTAACCGAGTTGCATTTTCCGTAATAACATATATTTTGATATAGGTTTTTATCTGGAAAGATCGTGCGCAAGCAGCAGGTCATCTTCGGAATGCTCGGTACCCAGCTGGATGCCGGCAACGGGCCGGGGCGCTGGGAAAAATGGCGGCCCACCGTCTCGCTGGGCATGCACGAGGACTTCGTGGTCGACCGTTTCGAGCTGCTGCTCGACGAACGCCGCTACGGACGGCTCGCGCAGACGGTGACGGACGACTTCGCGCAGATCTCGCCCGAGTCGACGCTGCGCCGGCACGACACCTTCCTGGTCGACCCCTGGGATTTCGAGGGCGTCTATTCGACGCTGCACGATTTCCTGCGCGGCTATGCGTTCAAACCGGACGATGAGGACTACTACATCCACATCACCACCGGCTCGCACGTCGCGCAGATCTGCTGGTTCCTGCTCGCCGAGAGCCGACATTTCCCCGGCCGGCTGCTGCAGACGTCGCCGCCGCGCAAGCAGGAGGTCGGCCAGACCGGCAGCTTCACGATCATCGATCTGGATCTATCGCGCTACGACCTGATCGCGCAGCGCTTCCAGCAGCAGCAGTTGGAAGATCGCGATCTGCTGAAGAGCGGGATCGCCACCCGGAATTCCGCATTCAACCGGATGATCGAACAGATCGAAACCGTGGCCACGCGCTCGAAGGCGCCGATGCTGTTGATGGGGCCGACCGGCGCCGGCAAGAGCCAGCTCGCCAAGCGCGTGTTCGAACTAAAGAAACTCAAGCATCAACTGCCCGGGCGTTTCGTCGAGGTGAACTGCGCCACGCTGCGCGGCGACGGCGCGATGAGCGCGCTGTTCGGGCACATCAAGGGCGCCTACACCGGCGCCGGCAGCGACCGCGCCGGGTTTCTGCGCTCGGCGCACCAGGGGCTGCTATTCCTCGACGAGATCGGCGAACTCGGCCTGGACGAACAGGCGCTGCTGCTGCGCGCGCTGGAAGAGAAGCGCTTCCCGCCGGTGGGCAGCGACAAGGAAGTGGAAAGCGACTTCCAGCTGATCGCCGGCACCAACCGCGATCTGCAGGATGCGGTGATGCAAGGGCGATTCCGCGACGACCTGCTGGCGCGGCTCAATCTGTGGACGTATCGACTGCCGGGTCTGGCAGAACGCAGTGAAGACATCGAGCCCAATCTCGATTTCGAACTCGAACGCTGGAGCCGCGACCAGCATCAGCGCGTCGCGTTCAATCGCGAAGCGCGGACGCGGTTTCTGGCGTTCGCGACCAGCCCCGAGGCGCGCTGGGCCGGCAACTTCCGCGACCTCGGCGCCGCGGTGATGCGCATGGCGACGCTGGCGAACGCCGGCCGCATCCAGATTGAACTGGTCGAGGAGGAAATCGCGCGCCTGCGCGGGCTGTGGCGCGAAGGCGGCGCACCGTCGCCGCTGGATGCGCTGCTGGGCGATCGCGTCGCCGAAATCGACCGCTTCGACCGCTCGCAGCTGGAGGACGTCGTTCGCGTCTGCATACAGGCGAAATCGCTGTCGGACGCGGGTCGCACGTTGTTCGCGGTGTCGCGCACGCAGCGCAGCAGCACCAACGATGCCGACCGCCTGCGCAAATACCTCGCCCGCTTCGATCTGGACTGGGAACGCCTGCGCGCCACGTTGCGTAGCTGAACCGGCCTATCGCCCTCCGCACCGCTTTCGCGAAGGCGATTGTTCCGACATCATTCCCGCATCGACACAGGAATATTCGCATCATGAGCATGAACATGTTTTTCCAGGCGTTCGCGCCCAAGGATCTCGAAGCAATGCGCGAGGACCACGACCTGATCGACGCCTGGGTCGAGAGCGAAAAACGCTGCACGGCGTCGGTCGACGTGGAAACCGCCTGGGATGTGCTGCGACATATCCTCGACGAGACCGGCTTCCGCAGCGACGGCGTGGCCGACGGCGTGTTGAGCAACGGCTGCGATTTCATTTCGCCCGAACTGGTGAAGGAGCAGGCGAAGGAACTGTCGAGCTGGAGCCGTGCGCGCGTGCGCGAAGCGCTGCGCGCGATCGATGAAGACGCCGGCCTCTATCACCAGGCGGTGTATCAGCACGAGGAAGGCGATCTGATCGATCAGTACGACGTGCTGTCCGCGTTTTTCCAGGAAGCGGCCGAACGCGGCGACGGCGCGCTGTTCTACGGGGCTTAGTTTCGCGCGCTGGTGCGGCGCGCTGGCAACGGGCTCGCGAACAACCTGCCGGCGCTGAAAAACGCACGGCGTGCGTTTTTCAGCGCATCGTCGGCTGCATCATGGATTGGAACACTTGCACTCGAAGGAAGGCGTCTCCGCGGTTCCGTACCATTTCTGGCCGACGGGATCCGGGCCTTTGCATGCAGCGGTTGCGGTGAGAGGGTCCGGGCGCGTCTTGTGGCTGCAGCCCAATTTCTCGCAGAAGCTGCGGCACTGACTGTCGCCATCGGTTTTCGCGTCCGTTATCAGCCCAGGCTTGGCGGTATTGCAAACCGCTTGCCCCGCATACGAATCCCCGGCATGGCCGATCATCTGCGTCTGCGCGCAGAGGTAAGCGGCAGGCATCCGCGTTTGCTCTTTCGGTTTCGAACCCGCCGCGACTTGCGATGCGCAAAGCGCCAACACGCCGGCCAACATCCAACGCATCATCGCAGTCATCATCCCGTTCATTCTCGATCTCCTCAGCTGCCGAAACGGCAGAGCCCGCAGCAGGGTCTGCGGCCTGGAGTCGGACGCGGCAGCTTCGCCGGGCGACTCAATCGGAACAACGCATCGGCACGATCCGAACGGACTTCTGCGCTGGCTTCGAAAGTCTTGACCGTACGACATCGCTGCTGCGGCGCAGCAAAAACGCCGGGTATCAAAACGCATATCACCGGATCGATATCACGGCGGGATCGCTCGCGTCGCAGCGAATAATCGCACCCGCTCAAACACTTGCGGAACATGCGCTGCGCCGACAGCCGTCGCACACCTGCGCTGCGGGGCATTTTCCGGCTTTTGCCGCGAATGAAGTAACGAAACGGCATGAGCCGAATTCTGTGAGCGAATGCGCATACCTGGAAACAAGGTGTTGACAACGTTGTCACCTAAACCCAGCCTGCATTCCGGACAGGCGACGCGATGCACTGCATTGCGCTGCCCGCCATGGAGTTGATGCGTTGCAGCAATGCGCGCACGCAAGACGAACGCGGCACCGTGCAGGCCGCGGCTTGATCATCAGGCAGGCAATCCAGATCTGCCGTCGGCGTCAGACATTGATGTAGTTGCGCGCGATGCACCGTTCCCCGCTTCAGCCGGGGCCGGTATTCGAAAACGTCATCGCGCGAATCTCGGGATACAGGGAGTGGCGACCGGGCCGGATCGGCCTGGTCTTCGTGTTCAACCCACCGCAATGGAGAAGCGCAATGCTGTACTCAACAATATCCGGCAAGCGACGGCTGCTGTCGTTGGCGATCGCGATCGCGGCCGCCTGTAGCTTCAACGCAATGGCGCAGACCGTGAGCTGCGCGGGCATCCCGGCCTGGAATGCCAGCACGATCTACAACCCGGGCGACAAGATGGTGTATCAGGGCCGGCTGTACGAGGCGAGTATTCCGATCTGGAATGCGGCGCCCACCTACTGCACCTCCTGCGGCTGGTACAAGGATCTCGGCAGCTGCAGCACCGGCGGCAATCAATCGCCGACGATCGCGTTGACCGCCCCCACCAACGGCGCCACGTTCAACACCGGCGCGAACATCGCCGTGAGCGCCAACGCCAGCGACGCCGACGGCAGCATCGCGCGAGTGGAATTCTTCCGCGGCGCCACATCACTGGGCGTGGATACCACCGCGCCGTACAGCGCGACCTGGAGCGGCGCCACCGCCGGCAGCCACAGCTTCAGCGCAGTCGCGACCGACAACCTCGGCGCCACGGCCACTTCGGCGACGGCGACCGTCACCGTGAGCAGCACACCGCCCACCGACACCACGCCGCCCAGCGTACCGGCGGGCCTGGCTTCGCCTGCGCAGACCCGCAGCAGCATCACCGTCATCTGGACTGCCGCGACCGACAACGCCGGCGGCAGCGGCGTGGCCGGTTATGACGTC
>CBIHKW010000164.1:0-8317 GCA_966203835.1 uncultured Thermomonas sp. | reverse complement strand
CTCCGAATACAAGTTGAAGCGCAAGTTCGCCGAAATGCTGCTGGCCCGCAAAATGGAGGCGGAACTCAGCAAGGACGAGATTTTCGAGCTGTATCTCAACAAGAGTTTCTTCGGCAACCGCGCCTACGGCGTGGGCGCCGCGGCCGAGTTCTACTACGGCAAACCGCTGGACCAGCTGACCTTGGACGAAATGGCGTCGCTGGCCGCGATCCCGAAATTCCCCTCCAGCGGCAACCCGCTGAACAACCCCGCGCGCGCCAAGATCCGCCGCGACTACGTGCTCACGCGCATGGAGGAACTGAAAATGATTTCCTCCGCCGAAGCGCAGGCCGCGCAGGCGGCGGCGATGCACGCCAGCCCGCACGAGCGCCCGATCGAAGTCGCGGCGCCGTACATCGCGGAAATGGTGCGGCAGGAAATGATCGCGCGCTACGGCGAGGAAGCGCTGACCAAGGGTTATCACGTCACCACGACCATCGATCCGGTGCTGCAGGCCGCGGCCGACAAGTCGGTGCGCGACGGCCTGGGCAATTACGACCGCCGCCACGGCTGGAACACCAAGGCGATACAGCACATCGAACTGCCCGCCGGCGAAGACGCCGCCACCGCCGCCGTCCGCCTGCGCAACTATCCCGCCCGCGGCCCGCTGCTGGCCGCGCTGGTCCTGAGCACCAGCGGCAGCAATGCCCAGGTGGTGCTGGCCGACGGCACCGAACTGGATCTCGGCCCCGAGACTTCGCGCTGGACCGGTAAAACCCCCGGCGCGCTGCTCAAGCGCGGCGATATCGCCCGGGTGCGCAAGATCGTGCCCGAAGCGAAACCCGATCCGAAGACCGCCAAGCCCGGCGAAGCGGCCGCCGCGCCGCCGCCGGTCCCGACCGGCCCGGTCACCTGGCGCCTCGAACAGCTGCCGCGCGCGGAATCGGCGCTGGTCTCGCTGGACGCCGATACCGGCGCCCTGCGCGCCCTGGTCGGCGGCTACAGCTTCGCCGGTAACAAGTTCAACAACGCCACCCAGGCCCGCCGCCAGCCGGGCTCGTCGTTCAAGCCCTTCATCTATGCCGCGGCGTTCGAACGCGGCTACAACCCGGCCTCGATCGTGCTGGACGCGCCGGTGGTGTTCCGCATGCGCGGCAGCAAGATCTGGCGCCCGCAGAACGACGGCGGCGGCTTCGCCGGCCCGATCCGCGTGCGCGAAGCCCTGGTGCAATCGCGCAACCTGGTCTCGGTGCGCATGCTCGACGCCATCGGCGTGGATTACGCGCGCAAATACATCTCGCAGTTCGGTTTCGAGGAAAAAGAACTGCCGCCGAACCTCTCCATCGCCCTGGGCACGCCTTCGCTGACGCCGCTGTCGGTCGCCCGCGGCTACGCCAGCTTTGCCAACGGCGGCTTCCGCATCACGCCGTGGTTCATCGATGAAGTGAAGGATCGCGACGGCAAGGTGATCCACAAGGAAAAACCCGCCATCGCCTGCCGCAGCTGCGGTCAGGGCGCCGCCGGGCAGCCGGCCGTGCCCGCCAGCAGCGTGGTCGACGGTTTCGACCTCGGCCCGGCCGGCGGCGCCAAGCCCGCCGCCGTCAAACCGGACCCGAAAAGCGCCGCCAAACCCGCAGCGCCGCCCGCGACCCTGCCCGCAGACGCGGTGCTGGCCCCACGCGCCATCGACGAACGCATCGCCTACCAGCTCACTTCGATGATGCGCGACGTGGTGCTGCGTGGCACCGCCACCGACGCCAGGCGCCTGGGCCGCGAAGACATCGGCGGCAAGACCGGCTCCACCAACAACCACCGCGACGCCTGGTTCTCCGGCACCGGCGGCAACCTCATCACCACCGTCTGGGTGGGCAAGAGCGACAACACCTCGCTGGGCTACCGCGAATACGGCGGCAAGGCCGCACTGCCGATCTGGATCGACTACATGAAGGTCGCACTGACCGACGTGCCGATCGCCGCCAACGAACCGCCCAACGGCATGGTCAAGGTCTCGGTCACCGCCAGCGGCCAACTGCTGCCGACCACCGGCAGCGGCGGCATCACCGAGTACGTGAAGGTCGAAGATCTCGAGAAGATGGAAACCTACGTCGACTACGGCAGCGATGATGCGGTGCCGAGCGAGGAGTCGTTCGATATTTTCTGAGGTCGGCGAGCAATAAAGCGTCTGTCATCCCGAACCCCGGCTCTTCGGGGTGAGGGACCTGCTTCTGCGCCTCCCCTTGTGCGAAGCGCAGGGGGAGGCTGGGAGGGGGTGATTTTTTGCGCAAGAGCACCCCTCCCCAACCCTCCCCTTCGCCTGCGGCGAAAGGGAGGGAGTCGAGCAGATCCTTCCGCCACCCTTTGTTCGTGTGATGGGAGGCTTTACCGCTCGCCGCCGATCGCTCACTTTTTCTACCGCTTCCGCTACAGTCATTCCCTGGCCCCGCCGGGACGCAGCCCATGCACCATGCCCGCCTGCACGCCGAGACCAAGACCCGCGAGCGCCGCTATCGGCTCGCGCATGAAGCCGCCCGGCTCATCGCCGAAAGCGGCATCCGCGATTTCCATCAGGCCAAGCTCAAGGCCGCACAGCGCTTGGGCATCCACGACGATGCGTCGTTGCCGCGCAACAGCGAGATCGAAGAAGCGCTGCGCGAATACCAGCGCTTGTTCCAGGGCGATGCGCAGGTGAACGCATTGCGCCAGCGTCGCGAAGCCGCGCTGCGCGCGCTGGAATTCTTCGCGCCGTTCGACGCCCGCCTCGTCGGTCCCGTGCTGGACGGCACCGCCGACGCCAACGCGCCGGTACAGATGCATCTCTACACCGACGACGCCGAAGCCGTTGCGCGCTTCCTCGACGACCACCGTATCCCTGCCGAAACCAGCGGCCGCCGCCTGCGCCTCGACCGCGAACGCGCGCTCGACTGCCCGGTGTGGTTGTTCTCCGCCGAAGACCTGAGCTTCGATCTCACCGTACTGCCGCACGACGCATTGCGCCAGGCGCCGCTGTCGAACATCGACGAGAAACCGATGCGAAGAGCGTCGATGGCGCAGCTGCGTGCGTTGTTGGTGGAGGAGGATGTGGCGGGGTACGAAGGCGAGAGCGCACGCTAGAATCGTTTCAACCGACCACGATCACACCGCATGCGCCATCAAGGACGAATCCACAACTGGAACGACGACAAGGGCTTCGGCTTCGTGACGCCGAACGGCGGCGGCGACAAGGCGTTCGTGCATATCAAGGCATTCGCGAGAGCGACGCGACGTCCGGTCGACGGCGATCTCATCACCTACACCGCCGGCCGCGACAAGCAGGGCAGACTGCAGGCGAACGGGATCCGTTTCGTCGGTGAACCGAAACCCGCGGATGATCGTGCGACGCCGGGGTGGTTCGGGCCGGCATTCGCGCTGCTGTTCGTTGCGGTACTGCTCGGCGCTGCATTCACCGGACAACTGTCGATGACCGTACTCGCGGCTTATGCGCTGATGAGCGGCGTCGCCTTCATCGCTTACGGTATCGACAAAGCGGCGGCGACCGCAAAACGGCAGCGGACGCCGGAAGCGACGCTGCATTTTCTCGGATTGCTCTGCGGCTGGCCGGGCGCGCTGCTGGCGCAGCGGGTGTTCCGCCACAAGTCGCGCAAGCGCGAATTCCAGAGCGCGTTCTGGGGCACGGTCGTGGTCAATGTCGCTGTGCTGATGCTGCTCGGCAGCGACACCGGCAACGCATGGGTGCGCGGAATGCTTCCGGCTTATTGATAGGGTGCGCCTGTGGCGCACCGTTCGATCCGCGAGCGACCGAAAAACGGTGCACCACAGGCGCGCCCTATGTGTGAATTTCGGGTTGCGCGAACTTGTCGGTCGCCCGCACCAGCGCGTAGGGCGGGCCCCGGCCCGCCGTGTTGTGCGTTGCGATCAGCCATCACATGACAGTGGCCTTTCGCCACATGTGCGACGCAATCGGAAACATCGCAATGGCGGGCCTGGGCCCGCCCTACGACATCGGTTTGCGGTTTACGGCGCGAACTTGTCCGTCGCCCGCACCAGCGCGTCGACGTTCTCCGGCTCGAACGCGGAGTGGCCGGAGGCCGGGGTGATGTGCAGTTCCGCTTGCGGCCAGACTTTGCGCAGGTCCCAGGCGTTCTGGACCGGGCAGACCACGTCGTAGCGGCCGTGGACGATCACGCCGGGGATATCGGCGATCCTGTGGGCGTCGCGCAGCAGCTGGTCTTCCACGTCGAAGAAGCCGCCGTTGACGAAGTAATGGTTCTCGATCCGCGCGAACGCGAGCGCGAACGCGGCGTCTTCGTGGCCGGCGACGAAATCCTCGTCGACGTGCAGGAAGCTGGTGGCGCCTTCCCACACGCTCCACGCGCGGGCGGCGTCGAGTCGGGTGGCTTCATCGTCGCTGGTGAGGCGGCGGTGGAAGGCCGAGATCAGATCGTGGCGTTCGACCGGCGGGATCGCATTGATGTAGTACTCCCACGCATCGGGGAACAGGCGCGAGGCGCCTTCCTGATAGAACCACTCCAGTTCCCAGCGGCGCAGCATGAAGATGCCGCGCAACACCAGTTCGGTGACGCGCTGCGGATGGGTTTCGGCATAGGCCAGCGCGAGCGTGGAACCCCACGAACCGCCGAAGACCTGCCAGCGTTCGATGCCGAGCTTTTCGCGCAGCATTTCGATGTCGGCGACCAGCGCCCAGGTGGTGTTGTGGACCAGATCCGCGTGCGGCGTCGAGCGCCCGCTGCCGCGCTGGTCGAACAGGATGATGCGGTACTTGGCCGGGTCGTGGAAACGACGCATTTTCGGGCTGCAGCCGGCGCCGGGGCCGCCGTGCAGCATCACCACCGGTTTGCCGTTCGGATTGCCGCATTGTTCGTAATACAGCGTGTGGCGGTCGTCGACCTTGAGCGTGCCGCTGTCGAAGGGTTCGATCTCGGGATAGAGCGTGCGCATGGCGGAACCTGATTGTTCGGACCCGATGGGATCGGATGCGGTTTGGGGGAATGTGCGGCTGACCGCGAACGCGCAAGTCTAGCGCAGGGCTCAGCGCGGCCAATGGCCTAAAGTCACGCGGTCGCGGTGTTCCAGATCGCGATGCGTGGATACGGCGTCGAAGCCGGCGGCGCTCAGCAGCCCGCGCACCGCTTCGCCCTGCTCCCAGCCGTGTTCGAGCAACAGCCAGCCGCCCGGATGCAGATGCGCCGGGGCGTCGCGAATGATCGTGCCGATGGCCTCCAGCCCGTCCGGTCCGGACGACAGCGCCCGCGCCGGTTCGAAACGCAGATCGCCCTCGCGCAAATGCGGGTCGTCGTCGCCGATGTAGGGCGGGTTGCTCGCGATCAGATCGAAACGCTCGCCGGCCAGCGGCACCAGCCAATCGCCCTGGCGGAATTCGACGTTGCCCAGACTCAGCGCCTGCGCATTGGCGCGGGCGATCTCCAGCGCGCCTTCGCTCACGTCCACGGCGATCACCTGCGCCTGCGGGCGCTCATGCGCCAGCGCCAGCGCGATCGCGCCGCTGCCGGTGCCCAGATCGGCCATGCGCAGGCCGGCGTCGGGCGGTGCGCGCTCCAGCGCGAGTTCGACCAGCAGCTCGGTTTCCGGGCGTGGAATAAGGGTGTGCGGCGAGACCAGCAGATCGAAGGCCCAGAAGCCGCGGCGGCCGATCAGATACGCCACCGGCTCGCCTGCGATGCGACGCGCGAGCAGCGCTTCGAAACGCTGCTGCGCGGCTTCTTCGATGGCTTCGTCGCCGTGGGCGAACAGCCAGGCCGGCGGGCGTTCCAGCGCATGCGCCAGCAGCGCGCGGGCATCGGCGCCGTCGATCCGTTCGCAGGCCTGGCGCAGCACTGCATCCAGAGGGGGGCGTTGACTCGTCATCATCCCCGTTATCGTAGCCGTTCGCGGCTGCGGCGCCCTTCCCCACGTCCCCCGCACAGGCCGCATCCATGCCCCGACGCCTTCCTTTCCGCAGTCTGGCCGCCGCGCTGCTCGCACTGATCGCGACCGGCTGCCAGAGCATCGGTTTCGGCATCGCCAACGCCGGGGTGTCCGCACCGGCGGCCAGCGTCGTCTACGACCGTGAGCGGAATCTCTCGCTCGATCTCTATCGACCCGCACAATCCGCGAGCGGCCCCGCGCCGGTCGTGGTGTTCCTCTACGGCGGCAGTTGGCGGAGCGGCGAACGCGGGCAGTACCGGTTCGTCGGCCAGCGGCTGGCGGAGTCGGGCGTGCTGGCGATCGTCGCCGACTACCGGACGTTTCCGCGGGCGGTGTTCCCGGGGTTCGTGGAAGACGCCGCCGGCGCGGTGGCCTGGGCGCGGGTACACGCGGCGGAGCACGGCGGCGACCCGCAGCGGCTGTACGTCGCCGGGCATTCGGCGGGGGCGCAGATCGCCGCGCTGATCGGCGCGGACGCCCGGTATCTGGCGCCGCACGGCATGAAACCGCGCGATCTGGCCGGAGTGATCGGGCTGTCCGGACCGTACGACTTCGAGATCGCCGGCTACGAAGACGTGTTCGGCCCCGAGGCGCAGTGGCCGCAGGCGCAGCCGATTCATTTCATCGATGGCGACGAGCCGCCCTTTCTGCTGGTACACGGCACCGGCGACCGGGTGGTGGAAGCCAAGGACAGCCAGGAACTGGCCGACAAGCTGCGCAACGCCGGCGTGCGTGCCGAATTGCTGTGGCTGCCCGGTGCCGGGCATCTGGCCCCGCTGGTGGCGATGTATCGCCCGGGTAGCCACCCGGCGCTGATGGAAGCGATCGGGGATTTCGTGGGCAGCGGATCCGTGGACAAGGGTGCTGCCTCGGCCTCTCCGGCCCGTTGAACCCCTGTAGGAGGGCCTTCAGGCCCGATCACCGCCTGTAGGAGGGGCTTCAGCCCCGATCGCCGGCCGGACCAATCGTCCGCCAAAAGATCGGGCCTGAAGGCCCTCCTACGGGCGCGGGCGGGATTTGGGCGCCGTCGGATTCGATCATCAATAGTTTTTAGCTATCAATAATATTCAGCCAATTGATTGGATTGATTGATAGCGTACGCCTAACATACGCCTCGTTGCGATCAATTCCCCCTTTCGATCGCTGCTTCCCACCCCATCTTTCATCTTCTCTCACTCAAGGAAACACGATGTCGTTGATCAATACCCAGGTCAAACCGTTCAAGGCCACCGCCTTCCACGCAGGCGAGTTCGTCCAGGTGTCGGACGAGTCGCTGAAGGGCAAGTGGTCGGTCCTGATCTTCATGCCGGCCGCGTTCACCTTCAACTGCCCGACCGAAGTCGAGGACGCCGCCGACAATTACGCCGAGTTCCAGAAGGCCGGCGCCGAGGTCTACATCGTCACCACCGACACGCATTTCTCGCACAAGGTGTGGCATGAAACCTCCCCGGCGGTCGGCAAGGCCGCGTTCCCGCTAGTCGGCGACCCGACCCACCAGCTGACCCGCGCGTTCGGCGTTCACATCGAAGAAGAAGGCCTGGCGCTGCGCGGCACCTTCATCATCAACCCGGAAGGCGTGATCAAGACCTTGGAGATCCACTCCAACGAGATCGCCCGTGACGTCTCCGAGACCCTGCGCAAGCTGAAGGCTGCCCAGTTCACCGCCGCCAACCCGGGCCAGGTCTGCCCGGCGAAGTGGAAGGAAGGCGCGCAGACCCTGAAGCCGTCGCTGGATCTCGTCGGCAAGATCTGACCCGCAAGACAAGGCCGCGCGCGGACCGTGCAGTCCGCCCGCGGTTGTGGCAACGCTCCCGGCTCGACCCTGGCTTCACCCCGCATTACCTCCGTAGCGACCTCCGTGACATCACCGGCGAAGCGAACGCTTCGCCGGGACTCGGGCGACCACCTCCACGCCCGCGCTTCGTTTGCAGCAGCGGCTTGTACCGCACCGGACCGTCTCTCTCCGCGCCGGCACCTCTCCCCCGGCCCACGTCCGCCGACACAGGCCGCTGCTGCAAACGCAGCCTCTCCCTTCTTTTCCCCCTCCCCAAGGAGCCGGTCGTGCTCGATTCCGATCTGAAAACCCAGCTGCAGGCCTATCTGCAGAAGCTGACCCGCCCGGTCAGGATCACCGCCGCGCTCGACGACGGCGAGTCATCCATCGAGCTGCGCGAGCTGCTGCACGATCTGACGCGCCTGTCCGACAAGGTCACGCTGCACGAGGTCCGCGAGCCCGGCGACCGCGTGCCCTCGTTCGCGCTGAGTACGCCCGGCGAAGATATTTCGCTGCGCTTCGCCGGCATTCCGATGGGCCACGAATTCACCTCGCTGGTGCTGGCGCTGCTGCAGGTCGGCGGCCATCCGTCGAAGCTGGCGCAGGACGTGATCGAACAGA
>CBIHKW010000163.1:0-8408 GCA_966203835.1 uncultured Thermomonas sp. | reverse complement strand
GCGCTACGTTCGGGACGTAGAGGTCGCAGGTTCGAATCCTGTCTCCCCGACCAATTGCTTGATCTGAGAAGCCGCCCTTGAGGCGGCTTTTTTGTGGTTGTGGTGGGGGCGGTGGGTTCGGCGGCCGCGCGCGCGGCTTTGACGGCCGGGCGCCCTGCTTCACACCATGGCGGGTTCGAATCCTGTCTCCCCGACCAATTGCTTCCGTTAAAAAGCCGCCCAATCAGGCGGCTTTTTTGCGTCAGAAAATCCCGTAGAGCGGCCTTCAGGCCGCTGACCGCAACCGCGATGCCCTCAGCGGCCTGAAGGCCGCTCTACAGGACGGGGCTCAGTTCCGCAGATTCCGCGTCTGCCCCACCCCGCGCACCACGAAGCGTTCGATGGTCAGCGATTCCGCGCCCATCGGCCCGTAGGCGTGCAGGCGCGTGGTGGAAATGCCGATCTCGGCGCCAAGACCGAGTTCGCCGCCATCGGAGAATCGCGACGATGCGTTGACCATCACCACCGCGCTGCGCAATGCGTGGACGAAGCGCGCGGCGGCGGCATCGTCGTGGGTGGCGATGACTTCGGTGTGATCGGAGCCGTGGCGGCGGATGTGAGCGATGGCCTCGTCCAGCGAATCGACCACGCGCACCGCGAGTATCAGATCCAGGAACTCGGCGTCCCAATCGTCGTCGGACGCGGGTTTGGCATCGGCGATCAATGCGCAGGCGCGTTCGTCGCCGCGCAGCTCGACGCCGCGTTCGCGCAGCATCGCCGCGGCGCGCGGCAGGAATTCGGACGCGATGTCGGCATGCACCAGCAAAGTTTCCAGCGAGTTGCATGCACTGGGCCGCGCGACCTTGCCGTCGAGCAGCAGATCCAGCGCGAGCCCGGGATCGGCGGCGGCATCGACATACAGATGACACACGCCTTTGTAGTGCTTGATGACCGGCACCCGCGCGTGCTCGGCGACGAAGCGGATCAAACCTTCACCGCCGCGCGGAATCGCCAGATCGATGATGTCGTTGAGCTGCAGCAGTTCGACCATCGCCTCGCGGCGCAGGTCGTCGATCAACGTCAACGCGGCAGCCGGAACGCCAGCATCGACCAACGCGCGCCGCAGCGACGCGGCGATCGCGGTGTTGCTGCGGATCGCTTCCGAGCCGCCGCGCAGGATCACGCCGTTGCCGGCTTTAAGGCACAGCGCGGCGGCATCGGCGGTCACATTCGGACGCGCTTCGTAGATCATGACGATCACGCCCAGCGGCACCCGCACACGCTCGATCCCGATGCCGTTGGGCCGCGTCTCGCGACGGGTGACCTGACCGACCGGATCCGGCAAGTCGGCGACCTCGCGCAGCGCATTGGAGATGCCGGCGATGCGCTGCGGATCGAGCATCAGCCGGTCGAGCATCGCGCTGCCGATGCCTTTCGCTTCCGCCGCACGGAGGTCTTCGGCATTCGCGGAGAGAATCGCGACGACATCGGCATCCAGCGCATCGGCCATCGCCCGCAGCAGCGCGTTCTTGGCGTCGGTGGACAGCGCGGCGACCGCCTGCGCGGCGTCGCGGCAGGCCAGCGCCTGCGCGCGGATGGACTGCATCTGCACAGCATGTTCAGACATCGGCGACCTCGTTCGGATTCGATGCGTGCAGCGACAGATCGTCGCGATGGACGATGGTGTCGCCGTAGTTGTAGCCGAGGATGCTTTCGATCTCCTGCGACTTGCGTCGCGCGATGCGGCGGATATCGGCGGCGGAATATTGTGTGACGCCGCGCGCGATACCGCGTGTACGAACACCATCGACGCAGACCACTTCGACCAGATCGCCGCGGCGGAATTCGCCCTGCGCATCGGCCACGCCGATCGGCAACAGCGACGCGCCCTTGTCGATCAACGCGGCCGCGGCACCCGCATCGATCACGATCGCCGCGCCCTGCTCCACCGGCGCATGCCGCAGCCAGTGTTTGCGCGCCGCGACCCGGCTGCGCGTGGCGACCAGACGGGTGCCGCTGAGCCGATCTTGCGCCAGCGCCCGCGACACCGCTTCGAGCGTGCCGTTGAACAGCACCGTATCGATGCCGGCCGCGCCGGCGCGCTGCGCGGCGAGAATCTTGGTGCGCATGCCGCCGGTGCCGACGTTCGAGCCCGCGCCGCCGGCCATCGCCAGAACATCGTCGCCGGGATCGGTGACGATCTGCATGGGTTTCGCGCCCGGATGCGCGCGCGGATCGGCATCGTACAGACCGTCGATATCGGTCGCGATGAACAATACATCGGCATCGATCAGCGCCGCGACGATCGCGCCGAGCGTGTCGTTGTCGCCGAGTTTGAGCTCATCCACCGAAACCGTGTCGTTCTCGTTGACGATCGGCAGCGCGCCGCAGCGCAGCAGTTCGCGCAGCGTCGCCTGCGCATTGAGATAGCGGCGGCGGTTGCGCACGTCGTCGTGGGTCAACAGCACCTGCGCGACCGGTTTGGCGAAGAAGCCCTGCCAGAACGCCATCAGCTTCGCCTGACCGAGCGCGGCCAGCGCCTGGCGTTCGGCCATCGCCGCGCCCGGTCGCGGCGTCGCATGCAGGATCGCGCGTCCCGCCGCGACCGCGCCGGACGACACGATCACCAGTTCGCGACCCTGCACCTGGCAGGCCTCGACGAACGCAGCGAGGTGCTGCGCGTTGCGAGGCGAAAGCCCGCCGTCGCCGGCGAGCAAACTGCTGCCGACCTTGAGCACGGCCCGTTTCCAGCCGGGAATCGTCTGCTCCGTGAAAGCGATCCGCGTGCTCATCTCGACCTCACCCGCTTCGCAGACGCGCACGCAGCGCATCGAGCCGCAGATCCGCCGCGGCGCCGGGCGAGACGCGCGCCTTCAGACTGGCCTCGGGATCGCCTTCCGCCCACCGCGCCGGATCCGCAGCCTGCTTGTAGGCATCGCGGAACGGCAAACCCTGACGGGCGAGATCGACCGCGAGATCGGTCGCGTACATCGACGGATCGAGCGCGGCGCGCATCGCGTCGGACTTCCATTCGAGATTGCGCAGCAGATCCGGCAGCAGTTCGAGCGCGCCGAGCCCGCGACCGAAGGCGTGGAAGATCGCGCCCTTGCTGAACTGCAGATCGCGGTGATAGCCCGACGGCAGCGACAGCAGTTGTTCGATCTCCGTGCGCGCAGCCGCGGCGCTGGCGTAGCTCGCGCGCATCAGTTCGATCACATCGGGATTGCGCTTGTTCGGCATGATCGAACTGCCCGTGGTGTACTGCGCCGGCAGTGCGACGAAGGCGAATTCGGCGCTGGTGAACAGGCTCAGATCCCAGGCGAGACGACGCAGATCGAGCAGCGCCGAGCACATCGCCTCGATCGCTGCCATCTCGAACTTGCCGCGCGACAACTGCGCGTAAGCCGCCGAAATCTGCAGCCGACCGAAACCCAAAGACTCGGTGACGTGATCGCGATCCAGCGGCAGGTTGACGCCGTAACCGGCGGCGCTGCCGAGCGGATTCGCGTCAACCCATGCCAGGGTATCGCGCGCGCGCTGCGCATCGTCGATGAAGCCTTCGGCCCACGCCGCCCACCACATGCCCAGCGACGACACCACTGCGCGCTGCAGATGGGTGTAGCCCGGTACCGGCACGGCGGCCTCCACCTCCGCGCGCGCCAGCGCGACTTCGGCGGACTCGATGCACAGCGCATGCAGACGCGCGAGCCGATCCTTCAGCCACAGTCGGGTCGCGACGAGGATCTGGTCGTTGCGGCTGCGGCCGGCGTGGATCCTGCGACCGGCATCGCCGAGACGTTCGATCAGACGCGATTCGATCGCCGAATGACAATCCTCGAACCGTTCGTCGAGCACGAAATCGCCATTGCGGAAATCTTCGGCGAGATTCGCCAGTTCGACCTGGATGCCCGCGAACTCGTCGGCGGCGAGGATGCCGATCCGCAGCAGCCCTTGCGCATGCGCTCGGCTGGCTTCGATGTCGAACAGGAAGAATTCGCGATCGAGCATCACGTCTTCGCCGGCGAGGAAGCGCTGGATGCGTTCGTCGACTTTCACGCCGGGTTTTTGCCAGAGGAGATCGGACATGATGGGGTTCCTTGAGCGGTAAGCGATAGATGGCCTGTCATCCCGAACGTCTGCGCAGCAGACGGAGGGACCTGCTTCTGCTTGTCCTCGCATACCACAGAAGCAGATTCCTCACCCGATGAAACCGGGTTCGGAATGACAGAAGGAATGTCTGCAGCCTATTGCAACTCGAGCGGGATACCGGCCCACTCATCCAAACCAAACGCGATATTCAGATTCTGCAGCGCTTGCGTCGCCGCGCCCTTCAGCAGATTGTCCTCGGTCGCGACCACCACCAGCCGGCGACCGTCCTCCGACAATGCGAAGCCGCCGATCTCGACGTGATGCCGGCCGGCGATGCGACTGACCCACGGCACATCGTCGAGCACGCGCACCAGCGGTTCACCTGCATAGGCATCGCGATAGCGCGCAAGCACGGCTTCGCAGGTCGTCGCTTCGGACAGATGCAGATTGACGGTCATCGTGATGCCGCGGAAATGCGCCGCGACGTGCGGCATGAATTCGACCGGATGCGCGAGTTGGCGCGTCACCTCGCGCTCATGCACATGCCCGGTGAGCGCGTACGGCATCAGGTTGTCGCGCAGCTTCTCGGGATCGTTCTTGTCCGATGGCGACGTGCCCGCACCCGAATAACCGGACACGCCGAAGCACTGCGCTGGCCCGGCGAGCAGGTCGAGCATCGGCGCGATCGCGAGCTGCATCGCAGTGGCGTAGCAACCGGGATTGCTGATCCGGCGCTCGCCGAGGTAACAGGTGCGGGTGAGCTCCGGCAGGCCGTAGTACCAGTCGTCGTCGAAACGATAATCCGCGGAAAGATCGACGATGACCGGATCGGCACCGAATGCATCGAACGCGGCCACGCAGGCTGCCGCCTTGCCGTTCGGCAGGGCCAGCACTACCGCGTCGGTGCCGAGCGACGGCAGCGCGTCGTTCGCTGGCGAGGAATAGCGCAGCTCGCCGCTGTAGGCTTCGACGTGATCGGCGAGACGCTGGCCGTCGAGTTCGCGCGAACCCACATACGCCAGTTCGAAACGCGGATGCGCGGCGAGCAGCCGGATCAACTCAGCGCCGACGTGGCCGCGGGCGCCGACGATTCCGACGCGGAAAATGTCTGCGCTCATGCGCTTCGCTCCTGGTGTTGGCCAAGCTTCGATTCGAGGTTGCCGCGCAACACCGGCCATTCCGCAGCGAGGATCGAGAACACCACGGTGTCTCGCAGCGTGCCGTCGCGATGGCGCATATGCGCGCGCAGCACGCCGTCGCGCTTGGCGCCGAGTCGCGCGATGGCCGCCTGCGAACGCAGATTCTCGTGACTGGTTTCGAGCACCACCGCTTCGCAATGCCACTGCGCGAAGGCGTGATCGATCAGCAGCAGCTTGGCTTCGGTGTTCAGGCCGCTGCGCTGCACGCGCTGCGCATACCAGGTGTAACCAAGCTTGACGCGCGGCACGCCGCGATCGATGTCGTAGAACCTGGTGCTGCCGACCACCTCGCCCGCGTCATCCTTCACCACGAAGGGCAAGGACTGGCCCGCGTCGCGCTGTTGCAACGCGGTCGCGATGTAAGTCTCGGCCTCGCCGGGCGGCAGTCCCGGCACACTCGTGTAGCGCAGCGTCCACAGCTGACCGTCGGCGGCCGCGGTGCGCAGCGCATCCGCATGATCGATGCGCAGCGGTTCCAGCCGCACATGGCGGCCTTCGAGAATCGGCGTGGCGAACAAATCGTTCATCGCATTCAATCCGTCAGCGTCGCCGGCCGCTGCCGGCAGTGTTCGAGACAGAAACGGAACGATTCCATGCCCTCGCGATCGATATCGCCGAGTCCGTACCAGTACGCGCGCCAGCGTTCCTGCTTGACGCTGCCGTCGGCTTCGGCATCGTAGAACGCATTGACCGGATTGCCGAGTCGCGAACGCCAGAACAGCCGCGGCTGCGCCTCGCGCATCAGCTGCCACACCGCGCGGCCGAGCCCCTCGCCCTGCGCGTCGTCCAGCACCGCGAATTTGTCGAGATACGGCAGCCCGTTCTCTTCGGTGAGGATGACCGCGGCGCGATAGTTCTCGCTCACGTAGGCGCGATGCAGCACGGTGCGCTCGAAGTAATCCGGCACCAGGGTGCGGCCGAACGCGGATTCGATCAGTCCGCGCAGGCGGACGGTATCGATGTCGTCCCAGCTCGAGGTCTGCAGCACGCGCTCGCCGCGGCGCACCAGCGTGCCCGAGCCCTTGTGCGTGAACAGTTCCTTCGCCAGCTCTTCAGGGCGGGTGATCGACACCGACGACGACAGCGGCAGCGCGTCGAGCAGCTGTTTGATCTGTTCGATCTTCACGCGCATGCCGCCGTTGATCCACGATTGCGCCATCAGCGTGTCGTATTCGGTCGACAGATTGATCGAATCGATCACGTTGCCGTCACCGTCGAGCAGACCGCCGGTGCCGGTCAGGAAGACGATCTTGTACGGCTGCAGCACCTGCACCAGTTCGTTGGCGGCGAAGTCCGCATTGACGTTGAGGATCTGGCCACCGACGGTTTCGCCGAGACTGGCGATGACCGGAATGGAGCCCGCCTGCAGACTGGCGTGGATCGGCGCGAGATCGACCCTCTTCACCTCACCGACCAGACCGTAGACATCGCGGTCGAGATAATCGGTCTCGAAGACGCCTGACACGATCGAAGTCGCGCGCGCATCCTGCGCCTGCAGCGCTTCCACCAGTTTCAGATTCTGCGCGTGGAACACCCGGCGCACGACCGCCAGCGCTTCCGGCGTGGTCACGCGCAAGCCGTTGATGGTCTGCTTCTGGATGCCCGCCGCGGACAGCTCTTCGTCGAGCTGCGGACCCGCACCATGAATGACGATGGGCGTCAGGCCAACATCCTGCAGGAACGCGAGCGAAGACGTGAGCGCGCCGAGATCGTCGCGCAGCACCGCGCCGCCGACCTTCACCAGCGCGAAGCGCGCCGCGTCGAGCTGCGAGAAGCGCTTCAGATATTGCGAAATTTCTTTCGCACCGGCCATGCTGGAGAGCAGCCGGACGATGGTCTGCCGGGTCTGCGGGTCGTGGACTTTGTGATCGAGCCCGTTGTATTGCAGCATGGGAGTCATGTGGAAACAGTTCCGTCCAGAATGCGGATGATGGACGCGGTGTAGCGTTCGAGCTGATCGAGCGCCACCCATTCGTCGGCGGTATGCGCTTGGGCGATATCGCCGGGGCCGTACACGAACGCGGTGAGACCCGCGCCGGAAAACAGTGAAGCCTCGGTCCAGAAATCGACGGCGTTGCCGATCGACAGACCTAGTTCGTCGGCGAGATCGCGCGCCGCGAGGCGCCGTTCTTCGGCGCTGGCGACATCGCCGGCCGGCAGCGACGGACCGCGAAAGGTCTCCTCGTAGTGACCGATGCTGTCGGCTGCGGCGCAGTCACGGAACCGCGCGTGCAGGCCGTCGATATCGTGCGACGGCAGCGGCCGGAACCCGAAACGCAGCTCCGCGCTCGGCGCGATCACATTGGCCTTGATGCCGCCTTCGACCTTGCCGATGTTGAAGCGCAGGCCGGTCAGGCCGCCGAAGCGGCGATGCGATTCGGCTTCGACCAGATCCAGCGCTTCAGCGCCCCAGCGCATCGCGTGGTGCAGCGCATTGCTGTGCATCGCGTTCGCACCGGAGGCGTGGCCGGCCGCGCCGCGGAATTTCATCAACACCGATGCGATGCCGCGATGCGCGAGCACCGCCTCGCACTGCGTCGGTTCGGCGATGATCGCTTCGCTGAAACCATGATCGCTCGCCAGAAACGCGGCGATGCAGCGCGCGTCGTTGGCTTCCTCATCGGTGCTGAACAGGAATGCGGCGTCGCCGGTGGTCCGCTGTGCGGCGGCGACCAGACCGGCCGCGGCGCCCTTGATATCGCAGGCGCCGAGACCGATGGCCTTGCCGTCGCTCACCCGCAGCGTCAGCGGATCGGCGCTCCAGGCCTCGGACGACGGCACGGTATCGAGATGCACGTTGAACACCCGCGTGGGCGTGCCGCGCACCGCGAGCATCGACACCGCACCGGCGCCGTGATCGGTGACCATGCAGACGAAACCGGGCAGTTGCGCGCGCAGGTAATCGAACATGCCGCCCGTGCCGATGTCGCGCGG
The DNA here is from genome assembly GCA_966203835.1 of uncultured Thermomonas sp. Taxonomy (GTDB): domain Bacteria; phylum Pseudomonadota; class Gammaproteobacteria; order Xanthomonadales; family Xanthomonadaceae; genus Lysobacter_I. The sequence goes on along the minus strand of CBIHKW010000163.1, from coordinate 207 downwards.
CGGATTGCGGGTATCGAAGGACACCAGCGATTCGAGATGTTGGAGGATGTCGTTGATCATTGGTGTCCGGATAGCGTCAAAGGGATGCGGCGGGAAGAAAACCTGTCATCCCGAATCCCGGCTTTATCGGGTGAGGGATCTGCTTCTGGATTCAGGCGTACACAGCGCAACAGCAGATCCCTCCGCCTGCTACGCAGGCGTTCGGGT
>CBIHKW010000162.1:0-8438 GCA_966203835.1 uncultured Thermomonas sp. | reverse complement strand
GTAGGCCGGCACGGTGATCACCGCTTCGGTCACCGCTTCGCCCAGATAGGCTTCGGCGGTCTTCTTCATCTTTTCGAGGATGCGAGCAGACACTTCCTGCGCCGACAGTTTCTTGCCGTCGCTGGTCGCGACCCAGGCGTCGCCGTTGTTGTGTTCGACGATGGCGTAAGACACCAGGTCGAGGTCTTTCTTCACTTCGGCGTCGGTGAATTTGCGGCCGATGAGGCGCTTCACCGCGTAGAAGGTGTTCTTGGGATTGGTGACGGCCTGGCGCTTGGCGCTGGCGCCGACCAGGACTTCGCCGTCCTTGGTGTAGGCCACGATCGACGGCGTGGTGCGATCGCCCTCGCTGTTCTCGATGACCTTGGCCTTGCCGCCTTCCATGATCGCGACGCACGAATTGGTCGTGCCCAGATCGATGCCGATGATCTTGCCCATGATGTGATTCCTCTGGAAACCCGGATCGCGTCCGGGGTTGGTTCTGGATTGTGTTCGCGGCCAGCGGCCGCCGATGGACTGTTTGTGGGGGTCGGCGCCGGGGTTTCAAGCGCCGCCCGCCAGGGATTCAGGTCGGAGCGGCTGTGGGAGTGGCGGGAACCGCGATTGGCCGTGGAAAGGTTTTCGGCACAGCAATCGCGGCTCCCGCCGCTCCCACAAGGCAGTCCTCAGTCCTGCTTCGCCACCACCACCAGCGCCGGTCGCAGCAGGCGTTCGTTGAGCAGGTAGCCTTTCTGGAAGGTCTGGGCAACCGCGCCGGGCGCCACGCCCGGGGCATCGATCATACTCATGGCCTGATGGCGCTCCGGGTCGAAGACATCGCCGGCGGCCGGGGCCACTTCCTGCAAGCCGTTGACCTCGGCGATGCGGTGCAGCTGACGCAGGGTCAGCTCCATGCCGGCGCGCAGCGGATCGCCTTCGGCGGCAGCGGTCAGACCGGCTTCCATGCTGTCGAACAGCGGCAGCAGGTCGCCCAGCAGGCGCTCGTTGGCGAATTTGCGGGCCATTTCGACCTCGCGCGCGAGGCGCTTGCGCTGGTTGTCGAGGTCGGCGCGCTCGCGGAGGGATTCGGCGCGAAGCTGCTCCATTTCGGCCTTGAGGGCTTCGATGGTGGCTTCCGGGCCAGCTTCCGCCTCGATCTCGGCCGGGGCGGCGGTCTGGTCGTCCTGCATAGTCTGGTCCTGCGGGGTATGTTCCTGGCTCATACGTTTCGATTCATGCTCGGTCCGGAGGCGGGACAAAGGGAAGAGGATCCCGCCGACCGCCCAGCAATGGGGCCGTGCGTCATGGAATCAAGGGTAGAGCTTCTGTAGAGCGGCCTTCAGGCCGGCCCAGGACGAACCAGAAGCGCGACGATATCGAAGCCGCGCCCGCGGCTGTTGGCAATGAATCGGCAGTTCGAAATGCCCTTGGCGACAGAAAAGCAGCGGCCTGAAGGCCGCTCTACTACGGGGTGGCTACCGGGCGTCTTCCGGCCCCAACGCCTGCGTCAACGCCACCGCAGCCGCCTGCACCACCGGAATCACCCGGTCGTAGGCCATCCGGGTCGGTCCGATCACACCCAGCACGCCCAGCGTCCGCCCGCCCACGCCGTAGGGCGCAGTGACCAGCGATACGCCATCCAGCGGCGCCATCCCGCTTTCCTCGCCGATGAAGATCCGCACCCCGGGCGCGCCCAGCGTGCGTTCGAGCACCTGCAGGATCTCGCGTTTGCTGGCGAAGGCTTCGAACAGCTCGCGTAGGCGGTCGAGGTTGGACAGGTCCTGCACCCCGATCAGGCGCGTCTGCCCCGCCACCAGCATGTCCTCGACGTCGCTGGCCAAGGCCTGATCGGCCAGTTCCAGCGCCTGCGCCATCAGCGTTTCCATTTCCTGCTTGGCGCTGCGCAGCTCGGCCAGCAGCAGCGCCCTCGCTTCCGCCAGCGGCCGGCCGGCGTAGTGGGTATTCAGATGCTGGGCGATGCGCTCCAGCTCGCCCGGCTCGTAATTGCGGCGGGCATGGAGGATGCGGTTCTGCACGTCGTTGTCGGCGAACACCAGGATCGCCAGCACCCGCTGGCCGTCCAGCGGCACGAAATCGACGTGCTTGAACGCGAACTGCTCGCGCTTGGGCACGCTGACCACGCCGACGAAATGGGTCATCGCCGATACCAGCTCCGAGGCGCTGCCAAGCAGGCTCTGGGTGCCGGTGCCGGGCGCCAGCTCCGAGCGCAGCCGCGACACCTCGCCATCGGCCAGCGGCTGGATCTGCAGCAGGCTGTCGACGAACACCCGATAGCCCTGCGAGGTGGGCACGCGGCCAGCCGAGGTGTGCGGCGCCGACAGCAGACCGACGTCCTCAAGCTCGGCGAGGATGTTGCGGATCGTGGCCGGACTGACATCCAGCCCGGCGTGGCGCGCCAAGGTCTGCGACCCCACCGGCTCGCCGTCGCGGATGTAACGCGAGATCAGCGTCCGCAGCAGCAGCCGGGCGCGCGGATCGAGAAGGGAGTCTGTGGGACGTTGCATACTTATTGATATAGGCCCAGTCACCGATGGGCGCAAGAGCGGGCGCGGTGTCTCAGCCGGTGAGACGGGATCGCGATGAAGTGCCGCGCCGCAACCGCAAACGCACCGCAGATCCTTCCCCGCGCATTCGCCGGGCGTCGGAACGACAGACTTTGAGGCACAATCCCGCCCCATGCTGACCCACCTCTCCATTCGCGATTTCGCCGTCGTCTCCTCCACCGAGCTGGAATTCGGCCCGGGCATGACCGTGATTTCGGGCGAAACCGGCGCCGGCAAATCGCTGCTGGTCGACGCCCTCGGCTTCCTGTCCGGCCTGCGCGCCGACAGCGGCATGGTCCGCCACGGCGCCGAGCGCGCCGAGCTGAACGCCGAATTCGACCTCAGCGACCGCCCCGAGGCGCTGGCGTGGCTGCGGGAACAGGAAATGCAGGACGAAGGCCGCGACGACGAAGCGGCCTGCCAACTGCGGCGCACGCTGCGCTCCGATGGCGGCTCGCGGGCCTGGATCAACGGCCGGCCGGTGACGGTGACGCAACTGGCGCAACTGGCCGGGATGCTGGTCGAGATCCACGGCCAGCACGAGCATCAGGCCTTGCTGTCGCGAGCCAGCCAACTCGATCTGCTCGACGCTTTCGGCCGTCACGAGCCGGCGCTGGCCGCGGTGCGCGAGGCAGCCGCGAGCTGGTCCGCGCTGCTGCGCGAACGCGATGCGCTGTCGAAAACCGGCGATGTCTCCGACCGCATCGAACTGCTGGAACACCAGTGGCAGGAACTCGACCGCGAGACGCTGGAGCAGGCGTCGATCGCGGGTCTGTTCGCCGACCACCGCCGCCACGCCAACGCCGCCGGCTTGATCGAGACCTGCGAGCGCGGCCTCGACCGGCTGGGCGGCGACGAAACCCCATCGCTGCTGCAGACCCTGCTGCAACTGCGCGGCGACATCGCCCGCGCCCGCAACGACGAACCGCGGCTGGGCGAGGTCGACGGCATGCTCGACGCCGCCGCGATCCAGATCGACGAAGCCACCCGGCTGCTGCAGCGCATCCGCGACGATCTCGACCTCGACCCGGACCAGTTCGAGACGCTGGAGCAGCGGCTGGGCCGGCTGCACGAACTCGGCCGCAAACATCGGGTGTCCCCGGAAACGTTGATCGAAGTCCGCGACCGGCTCGCGACTGAACTTGACGCCCTGCGCAATGCCGGCACTCGCCTGGCCACGCTGGACGGCGAGATCGCCAAGGCCATCGCGGGCTGGCGCGAAGCCGCGAGCGCGCTGACGAGCCTCCGCCGCGCCTCGGCGGCGACACTGTCGCTTGCGACCACCGAACTCATCGCCGATCTCGGCATGGGCGGCGGCCGGTTCGAGATCGCGCTGGAAGCCAACGACGCCGAACGCCCCGACCCGCTGGGCGCGGAGCGGGTGGAATTCCTGGTTTCGGCGAACGCCGGCCAGCCGCCGCGGTCGCTGCGCAAGGTCGCCTCGGGCGGTGAGCTGTCGCGGGTGTCGCTGGCGATCGAGGTCGCCGCGCTGGGCCTGGACGCCGTGCCGACGATGGTGTTCGACGAGGTGGACTCCGGCATCGGCGGCGCGGTCGCCGAGATCGTCGGCCAGAAACTGCGGGCGCTGGGCGAAAAACGCCAGGTGCTGTGCGTCACCCATCAGCCCCAGGTCGCCGCCCAGGGCCACGCCCACTACCGCGTCAGCAAGGCCGAAGCGGCCGGCATGACCCAGAGCGCCGTGCAGCGGCTGGGGCCGAAAGAACGCCAGGAAGAGCTCGCCCGGATGCTTGGCGGCGTGGAAGTCAGCAAGGAAGCGCGCGCGGCGGCGAAGCGGTTGCTCGAAAACGTGGTGTAGGTCGGGCCCTGGCCCGACATTGCAATCTCTCCGATTGCGCCGGACGCTGACCGAAGTTGCTTCGATCAATTAAGAGTGCGAGCTGAAAAGTCGTAATGGTGGGCCAAGGCCCACCCTACTTCTTCTTGCGCACGTACAGCACCAGCGAGTGCTCTTCGATGTCGTAGCCGTATTCGGCCGCGATCTTGCGCTGCAGCTCTTCGATTTCCGGGCTCTCGAACTCGACGATCTTGCCGGTCTCGATATCGACCATGTGGTCGTGGTGGTCGCCGCGGTCCAGTTCGTAGACGGCGTGGCCACCCTCGAAATTGTGCTTCAGCACCAGTCCGGCGGTCTCGAACTGGGTCAGGACCCGGTAGACCGTGGCCAGGCCGATCTCGTCGCCGTCGTCCACCAGCTTGCGGTAGATGTCTTCGGCGGTCATGTGACGCGGCCGGGTCTGCTCCAGCAGTTCCAGCACCCGCATACGCGGGTGGGTCACCTTGAGGCCGAGCTTGCGGAGGTCTCTGGTTTCCATGAATGCGTTCCGGGGGTCTTGAACAGGGGGCGGCATCCAACCCGCGATGAACGGCGACGCATTGCCGGACTGCCGACGATGCCGGGCACCAGTGTATCATCGCCGGGCGCGACACCCCCTTACCTGCCGGCTGCCACATGCTCACGATCACCCGCCGTTCGCTTCGCACTCCGCTGCTCGTTCTCGCCGTCGCACTCGCGACCAGCGGTTGCGGCATCCTCTACAAGCAGCCGATCTATCAGGGCAATCTGATAGAGAAAACCGCCGCCGATCAACTGCAGGCCGGCATGAGCAAGCAGGACGTGATCACGCTGATCGGCACGCCGGCGATCTCCGATCCGTTCAACCAGAATCGCTGGGATTACACCGCCACCCAGCGTATCGACCGTCGCGGCAGCACCCAGATCAAGAACTTCACGGTGTTTTTCGAGAACGACGTGGTGAGCAAGTGGGAAGGCGAATATTTCGCCGAGCAGGACGACGAACTCGTCGGCAAAGCGCGCCGCCAGTTCGGCCCGAATCTGGCGAAGGACGACAAGAAAAAGCGTCGCCGCTGATCTTCGAATGATCGACGCTCGATGAGCGTCTGAATCCGCTTCATTTCCCGGCGCGCCGCCGCCGGGCTTCCTTTGGATCCAGCAGCAACGGCCGCAGCAGTTCAACGCGGTCGCCATCATGCAGCGGCTGGTCCACTGTGGCCGTTTCGCCGAAGATCGCCAACGCCGGGTGTCCTTCCAGCGGCAAGGCCGCCGCGGCCAAGGCATCGGCCACGGTCGCGCCTTCCGGCAATTCCAGCGTCCTGGCCTCGTGCCGGCGCGGCCAAGCCTGGATCACTTCCACTCGGATCGCCCCCGGCACCGCTCAGTCGTCCCCGCGATCGGCTACGCGCACGAAGTCGTCGACCATCCGGTCCGCTAGACTCTGGAAGCCCAGCGCGAACGCCGGCCCCAGCAGTTTGTTGCTCGATTCGAAATCCAGAGTCAGGGTGACCTTGCACGCCGACTCGTCCAGCGCATGGAACTGCCAGCGCCCGCTCAGCTTCCGGAACGGCCCGTCGCGCAGCACCATGTCGATGCGGTGCGGCGGCGAGAGCGTGTTTTCGGTGGTGAACCACGTGCTCAGCGCGCCCAGGCCCAGATCCAGCCGCGCCACCACCCGCGCATCGTCCGCTTCCATCACTTCCGCGGCCTCGCACCAGTCGAAACGGCGTGGATACGCGGCGATATCGTTGACCAGCGCGAACATCTTCGCGGCGGAATGTTCGACCAGGGCGGAGCGTTGGATGACCGGCATGAGGCGTTGGGCTCGCAGGGTGATTCGATGGTGACTTGCCGGGGTGACTCGCCAGCCCGCCCCGCTTCAGGGACAATGCCGCGATGAGCAAGCAGACAGTCGGAAAGGATAAGGCAAAGGCGGGCGACAAGGCAGGCAAGGCCGCGCCGGTCACCAAGACCATCGCCTTGAACAAGCGCGCCAGGCACGAATACCACCTGGAGCAGCGCCACGAAGCCGGCCTCGCCCTGCAGGGCTGGGAGCTGAAGTCGATCCGCGCCGGCCGCGCCAATATCATCGATGGCTATGCCCTGGTCCAGCACGGCGAGCTGTTCCTGATTGGCGCCCAGTTCACCCCGCTGATCCAGGCATCGACGCATGTGATCGCGAACGACCGCCGCACCCGCAAACTGCTGTTGCACCGGCGCGAGATCGACCAGTTGATCGGCAAGGTGCAGCGCGAGGGCTACACCATCGTCCCGACCGCGCTGTACTGGAAGGGCAACAAGGTCAAACTGGAAATCGCCCTCGCCAAGGGCAAACAGGACCACGACAAGCGCGACGCCGCCAAGGACCGCGACTGGGCGCGCGAGAAACAGCGCACGATGCGCCGCCACAATCGCGACGCCTGACGTCGGCCTTGTCGCCGCCCTTCCCCGCCCCCATACTGGCCGGGTCAGTGGTATGACTTCCCCGGGGGTGCACAGGCTTCGACGGGAGTGGCAACGTCCACTGGTGCATGCCGAGGGGGTAGCTTTCCTCGTTAATCCAGCTGCAAAACTTCGTTGCCAACGACGACAACTACGCTCTCGCCGCTTAAGGCGTAAGCCCCGAACCCACTTGTGCCCGTGCTCGTGGATGTAGGGTCATTATCACGGAACCGGCATCGGCGGCGACCCGTCAACCGATGTCTAAACAAAGCGGGTGTGTCCGGCGGTGTGCTTCGCACGTCGTGTTGCCGTCGGTCGAGAACTAACGCCGTGCTAAGCATGTAGTACCGGAGATCGCGCGCTTTCGGACGGGGGTTCGATTCCCCCCACCTCCACCAATCGAAAAGAAAAGCCCGGAGCGAATGCCCCGGGCTTTTTCTTGTTCGTGCGACTGCTCTTGAAGTGAAGCGTGAACTCACAGCGAGCAACACGGATGCCTTGCCGCGCGTCCGCCCGTCACCCGGTTCTGCTGCTCATTGTTCGATCACCAGCAGCGTTGATGTGGCTGAAGCGTAGAGCCGACCTGTGGCGTCGATCAGCTTCGCCTCGGCAAACGCCACGCGCCGCCCTATCGTGAGCACGCGACCTTCGGCGCGCAGTGCACCGGCCTGATCCGTCAACGCCTTGTGGTACGCGACCTTGAGCTCCAGGGTTGTGTAGGCCTGCTTGGCATTCAGGCTCGAATGCACCGCGCATCCGCATGCCGAATCGAGCAATGTCGCGGCGTAACCCCCGTGAACCATGCCGATCGGGTTGTAGGCATGTTGCCCCGGCGTGCCCTCGAACACGGCCCGGCCGACATCGACTTCGATCAAATTGAAATCCAGCGAGTCCGCAATACCAGGGCGCTGCCCCGAAGCCATGAGCGCATGCAGCTGTTCCAGGCCAGTGAGATCGGTCCTGTCGAGTCGGCTCGTAACATCGGTAATCAGGTTCATTTCAGTCCTCCGGAGTCATGCGGCGCTTGGTCGGGCGTTTCCGGTCGCTATTATCTCGATAACGACCTTGCCCTTGGAGCGTCCCTGGGCGAGGTATGCGAGCGCATCCTTTGCCTGCTCGAACGGACATACCTTGTCGATCACTGGCTGGATGCGCTCCGTTTCGAGGAGTTTGCCGATTTCGCCGAGCTGATCGCCATCCGGATGCACGAAGAGAAACGAGTAAGTGACTTGCCGCTTTCTCGCAAGCCGCATGATCTTGCGGCTCATCAACCCGAACACGAATGCCAGGAATGAATTCAGCCGTCGAGCGCGGGCGAATGCGGCGTCCAGCGGCCCGACGAGAGAGACGATCGTGCTCCCCGGCTTGAGGATGTCGATGGATTTCTCGATCGCGTTTCCCCTGACGGTGCCAAGCACCGCGTCGTAGCCGCGCAGCACTTTCTCGAATGCTTCCTTCTTGTAATCGACCACCTCATCTGCGCCAAGGCTGCGTACCAGTTCGACGTTGCCCGTGCTGGTAGTCGTTCCCACTTTGGCGCCGAGGTACTTTGCGAACTGGATCGCGAACGTGCCAATACCGCCGGATCCTGCTGGGATGAACACCTTCTGGCCGGCCTGAAGATTGGCGCGCTCCTTCAG
>CBIHKW010000161.1:0-8557 GCA_966203835.1 uncultured Thermomonas sp. | reverse complement strand
GGTATTGTTGGCGGGGGCTCCCGCCCGTGCTTTAAAAAACGCGGGGGGCTCAAGCCCGCTCTACAGAAGTTTCGAGTCAGACGTCGCGTTCGACCCGCACCCGCAGCACTCCATCCCGCAGCCGCGCATTGAGTCCTTCGCCGGCCTGCGCGTCGTCCACGCTGCGCACGATGCGGCCGTCGTCGTGCTGCAGGATCGAATAACCGCGTGCGACCGTCGCCAGCGGGCTGACCGCTTCCAGCGAACGCGCCAGACCCTGCAACTGCAGCGCACGCCGCTGCAATGCGCGCACGGTCGCTGACTGCGGTCGCGGCGCCAGCGATTGCAGGCGGTCGCGCAGCAGCGACAGTCGCCGCTGTGGCCGCGCCGCGTGCAACACCGCGGCGGTGTGGCGCAACTGCGCGCGACGACGCTGATCCGCCTGCGCCCATGCCGCATGCAGCCGTCGCAGCGCGTCCGTCTGGCGCCGACGCAGGGCATCGAGTCTTGCCTGTGGCTGCAGCGCCTGCAGTCGCAATACGGCGCGATCGGTGCGTTGTGCGGCGTGGCGCAGCAGACGTTCGTGGATGGCATGCAGTCGCCGCGCCTGCGCGCGCAGATGCGCGGCGAGATCGGCGCGATCCGGCACCAGCAGTTCCGCGGCGACCGAGGGCGTCGGCGCGCGCAGATCGGCGGCGAAGTCGGCGAGGCTGAAATCGACTTCGTGACCAATCGCCGACACAACCGGCACCGGTGAGGCGGCGATGGCCCGCGCCAATGCTTCATCGTTGAACGCCCACAGATCTTCCAGCGAACCGCCGCCGCGGGTGATCAGCAGGGCGTCGTAGCGGCCGCTGCGCCCGGCGGCCTGCAGCATGCGCACGATCTGTGCCGCCGCGGTCTCGCCCTGTACCGGCACCGGCAGCACATCGACTTCGACCAGCGGGAAGCGCCGGCGCAGTACGCTGAGGACATCGCGCACCGCGGCGCCGCTGGGCGAGGTGAGCACGCCCAGCCTGCGCACGTGGGCCGGCAGCGGGCGCTTGTGACTCTGGTCGAACAATCCTTCGGCCTGCAGCTTGGCCTTGAGCTGCTCGAAGGCCCGCCGCAGCGCGCCTTCGCCGGCTTCCTCCATGGTGTCGAGGATCAGCTGGTAATCGCCGCGCGCTTCGTACAGCGTGAGCCGGCCGCGCGCGAGCACGCGCAGGCCCTCGCGCGGCGTGAACTTCAGCCACTGGCTCTTGGGTTTGAACAGCGCGCAGCGGACCTGGGCGCGTTCGTCCTTGAGCGTGAAATAGAGATGCCCGGACGAGGGGCGCGACAGATTGCCGAGCTCGCCTTCGACCCAGATCAGCGGAAAGGCGTCTTCGAGCAGATTGCGGGCGAGGGCGTTCAGCTGGCTGGGGGTGAGCGCCTTGCGGTCGTCGTTGGGGGGTAATGCGGACATCGGTACAGGATACGGGAATCGCTTCCGCAACCCTCCGCAACCCTCCGCATCTCTCCCGTAGAGCGGCCTTCAGGCCGCTGCTTTTTTTCAGAAGCAGGGCAGCGGCCTGAAGGCCGCTCTACGGGAGGTCCACCCATGCGGTCCGCGGTTAGAATGTCGGCCATGTCCGCACCCCCCTTGCCCTGCCAGTCCGAAGCCATCGCGCCGATCTTCGGCCCCGCGTCGCGTCGCGTCACCCGTCAGGTCCGCGTCAGCGGCGTCGCCGTCGGCGGCGATGCGCCGGTGGTGGTGCAGTCGATGACGAATACCGATACCGCCGATGTCGCCGGCACCACCAAACAGGTGGCCGAGCTGTGGCGCGCGGGTTCGGAACTGGTGCGGGTGACGGTGAACAACGCCGAATCCGCGGCTGCCGTACCGCGCATCGTCGAGAAGCTGGCGATGATGGGCATCTCGGTACCGATCATCGGCGACTTCCACTACAACGGGCATCAACTGCTCGCCGCCGAGCCGGCCTGCGCCGAGGCGCTGGCGAAGTACCGCATCAATCCGGGCAATGTCGGTTTCGGCAGGAAGCGCGACACCCAGTTCGCGCAGTTGATCGAATTCGCGATCCGCTACGACAAGCCGGTGCGTATCGGTGCCAACTGGGGCTCGCTGGACCAGTCGCTGGCCGCGCAGCTGATGGACGAAAACGCGCAGCGCGCCACGCCGTGGGATGCAGGGCGCGTGCTGCGCGAGGCGCTGATCCGCTCGGCGCTGGATTCGGCCGAGCGCGCCGTCGAACTGGGTCTCGCCCGCGAACGCATCATCCTCAGCGCGAAGGTCAGCGGCGTGCAGGAATTGGTCGCGGTGTATCGCGATCTCGCCCTGCGCTCGGATTTCGCGCTGCATCTGGGACTCACCGAGGCCGGGATCGGCAGCAAGGGCATCGTCGCTTCGAGCGCGGCGCTGGCGGTGCTGATGCAGGAAGGCATCGGCGACACCATCCGTATTTCGCTGACGCCCGATCCGGGCGCGTCGCGCACTCAGGAAGTCATCGTCGCCCAGGAACTGCTGCAGACGATGGGCCTGCGCGCATTCACGCCGATGGTCACCGCCTGCCCGGGCTGCGGCCGCACCACGTCGGAGTTCTTCCAGGAACTGGCGAAGGTGGTGCAGGAGCACGTCCGCGCGAAGATGCCGGAGTGGAAGATCACCCATCCCGGCGCGGAGAACCTCACGCTGGCGGTGATGGGCTGCATCGTCAACGGCCCCGGCGAATCGCGTCACGCCAACATCGGCATCTCGCTGCCGGGCACCGGCGAAACCCCGGCCGCGCCGGTGTTCGTCGACGGCGAAAAGAGCGTGACCCTGCGTGGCGAAAACATCGCCCGGGAGTTCATCGGCATCATCGACGGCTACGTCGATCGCAAGTTCGGGCGTGACGCGCACGCCGGCTGACATTCTGGCGATGCTGCGCGGGGAACTGCGCTTCGTCGTCGATTTCCTGCGCACTCGCCTGCTGCGGCTGGCGCTGCTGTTCGTCGGGCTGCTGCTGCCGCTGTGGGGGTTCGCCGAACTCGCCGATGAGGTGGGCGAGCGCGAACCCTTTCCGTTCGACGAACCGATCCTGCGTTTCGCCGAGTCGCTGCATGGCGACGTCCTTGATCGCGCGTTCGTCTTCATCTCCGAAGCCGGTTACGCCTACGGCGTGGTGCCGTTCGACATTCTCCTGATCGTGGTGCTGGCCTGGCGTGGGCGCCTGCGCGAAGGTCTGTTCGCCGCTGTCGCGATCATCGGTTCTGCGCTGTTGAATCTGGCGACCAAGCAGATCTTCGCCCGCGACCGTCCCAGTCTGTGGGCGTCGATCGCACCGGAAACCACCTTCAGCTTTCCCAGCGGCCATGCCATGGGTTCGGCCACGCTCGCCTGGGTGCTGTTGTTGTTGACCTGGCACACGCGCTGGCGCTGGCCGATGGCGGTCGGCGTGGTGGCGTTCGCGTCGTCGGTGGCCTTCTCGCGGGTCTATCTCGGCGTGCATTACCCGTCCGACATTCTCGCGGGCTGGGCGGCGGCATCGGTGTGGGCGGTCTCGGCCTACCTGCTGGTGTTCCGCTTCGGCGCCCGACCATGGGCGGAAAAAAAGCAGGACCCCGGCCGATAGCGCCGGCCCGTGCGCGCCGTGTTCGTCCGGATCGAGATTGTCTCGATGTTGCAGCGCGCAAAGCAGTACACTCGACGGGCTTGCAGGTACAGTGTCACCGGTTGTGGGCTATTCATGGAAGCCCTTACCATCGCACGAAGCGGTGCTCTCTAACACACACGCTTGCCGATCAGTCTCTGGGGAACTCCAAATGTCAAATCTGAAAAAGTGGGGCGGCGTTTTCGCGTTATGCGCGATCGCCGTGGCCGCCAGTGCCGCGTCTTATCAATACTTGTCCGCACGGTTCGAGCGCGAGCATCGTGTCGCGCAACAGACCAAAGCCATGCAGGCCGCGCCGGGGTTGTCGCTGGCGTCGCGTGCGCAGCGTAACCAGGCCATGGAGACGTTCAACGCGGGCAACGGTGTCCGCACCCCCGCAATTTCGGTCAAGGCCGCCGGCCGCAACGGTCGCGGCACTTATATCGTCCTCTTCAGCGAAGATTCGCTCGCCACTTATAAAGGCGGCACTGCCGGCATTTCCGCTCCGCAGCGGAAATCGGGTGCATATGGCGCCCCGCGTCTCGACAGCCGCAGCGCTGAAGCACTGAGCTACGTGTCCTATCTGCAGGGCAAGCAGCGGCAGATGGAACGCCAGATGTCCGGCATGATCCAGCGTCCGCTGCAGGTGCGTCGCCGCATGCAGCACGCGGTCAACGGCATCGTCACCGACATGAGCGTCGCCGAAGCCGCGCGCGTTTCGCGCATGGGCGGCGTCCGTCTCGTCGAGGAATATCGCGAATACGTGCTCGACACCGACGTCGGCCCGACCCTGATCGGCGCCCCCGCCGCATGGGCCGGCAGTCCCACGTTGCCCGGCGGCGCGCCTGCCGTGCAGGGTGAGGGCATCATCGCCGGCATCATCGACTCGGGCGTCAATTTCGGCAGCCCGTCGTTCGCGGCGACCAGTCCGGCCGACGGCTACGTGCATGCCAATCCGCTCGGTGCCGGCGTCTATCTCGGTACCTGCGCCGCGGGCGGCGACGATGCCGGACGTTGCAACGACAAGCTGATCGGTGGTTACGACTTCGTCTGCGCCGCTCCGGGCAACCAGTGCGGCGTGGCCGCCGTGCGCGAAGAGCCCGGCTTCGGCGACACCAACGGTCACGGCAGCCATACCGCCTCGACGACCGTCGGCAACCGCCGCGACGTGGTGTTCAACGGCGCGTCGCTGCGTATCTCCGGCGTGGCGCCGCGTGCCAACATCATTGCCTACGACGCCTGCTACACCAATACGACGACCGGTCAGGGCCTGTGCCCGAACGTTTCGACCGTCGCCTCGATCAATCAGGCGATCGCCGATGGCGTCGATGTCATCAACTACTCGATCGGCGGCGGTGTCTCGCCGTGGACCGAAGCGACCTCGCTGGCTTTCCTCAGCGCGACCGATGCCGGCATCTTCGTCGCCACCTCGGCGGGCAACAGCGGCCCGGGTCCCAACACCCTCGGCCATCTTGAGCCGTGGACTTCCGGGACGGCCGCTTCCCAGCATGGCCGCGGCGGTTTCGGCACGCTGATGCAGGTGACCGGCCCGTCGCCGGTTCCGGCGAATCTGCAGCCGGTCGTGCTCAACAACGGCAGCGGTGGCGTTGCGTTCTCGGCCACGATCCCGGGCACCACGCCGCTGATCGTCAGTGCCGGCATCGCCGGTACCAACGACGGCTGCAATCCGTCGCCTTACGCTGCGGGCTCGCTGACCGGCGCGATCGTCGTGATCCGTCGCGGCACCTGCGCCTTCAGCGAAAAAACCAATAATGCTTCCGCCGCGGGCGCTATCGCGGTCATCATCGCCAACAATCAGGTCGGCACCATCCTGCCGTCGGTGCCGGGCACCACCATCCCGGTGTTCAGCGTGAGCCAGACTGACGGCAACGCGCTGGCCGCCTTCGGCGCAACCAACCCGACCACCGCCACCGCCCAGATCTCATTCCCGGGCGTTGGCCTGCCGAACGTCGCCGACGCACTGGCCTCGTTCAGCTCGCGCGGCCCCGCCGCCAACTTCGATCTGGTCAAGCCGGACGTGACGGCTCCGGGCGTCGACATCCTGGCGACCTTGGCCGGGACCACGATCAGCGGTTCCGAGCAGTTGATCGGCACGATCAGCGGTACCTCGATGGCCTCGCCGCATCAGGCCGGCGCAGCCGCGCTGATCCGTCAGGCCCGTCCGACCTGGTCCGTTGCGGAAATCAAGTCGGCACTGATGATGACTGCGACCACGCAGGTCTACACCGAAGATCAGGTCACCCTGGCGAACGCCTTTGCCCGCGGCTCCGGCCGTCTGCGCATCGAACGTGCGATCCGGGCGGGTCTGGTGTTGAACGAAACGACGGCCAACTACAACGCCGCGAATCCGGCCACCGGCGGCAATCCGGCCACGTTGAACCTCGCCAGCATGGCCAACGGCCGCTGCGCTCCGCCGTCCTGCAGCTTCACCCGTACCTTCCGCAATCCGGGTACGAGTGGTGGCCTGTGGCGCATCAGCGTCAATGGTCTGACCGGCACGGCCACACCCGCACTGGCGTATATCCTGCCCGGCGGGACCAGCACGGTCACCTTCACCATCAACAGCTCGGCCCTGCCGGCCAACGGCAGCTGGAACTTCGGTGAAGTGCTGATGGAACTCCGCCAGAGCGGCGGCAGCACGAACAGCGTGGCCAGTCTGCGTCTGCCGGTCGCTGTGGCGGTGCAGCCGCCGATCCTCTCGCTGCCGGCTTCGGTCAGCGCCAGCGTGGTCGCCGGCAACAACGGCAGCACCAGCTTCAACATCGGCAACATCGGTGGTTCGAACCTGAACTACGCCATCGGCAGCGGCGGCGGCGGTCTCGGCAACATCGACCTGTACAGCGCATTGCGTGGAGCGGTCAATTCCGGTTTCCGCAACACGATCTACAGCGATCCGGCGACCGCCGGCAACAACGCGCAGTTTTCGGCCGACGATTTCGACCTGACGTCTTCGACTCAGCTCACTTCGCTGTCCACCGAAGGCTTCGTGGTCAGCGGCGCCGCTTTCCCGGGCGCTGCGACCAGTCTCACCTGGAGCATCTATCCTGATGCGGCGGGCGTGCCAGCGGGCAATCCGCAGTCGGCCGCGGGTGCGGCCGTTTGGACCCACAGCGCGTCTCCGACCGGCTTGGGCGTGTCCACTGCAGGCGGTTTCATCAGCCTGAATCTGGTTGCTGCCGGCCAGAACGTGGTGCTGCCTCCGGGCAAGTACTGGCTGGTGGTGAACACTGCCGGCACCTTCGCCAACCGCTGGGCGCAGTTCGGCTCCGCGACCGGCAACGGTTCGTTCATGAGCATCAATGTGAGCACGACCAATACCGGCGCTTGGGCCAACAACGCAGCGTTCGCGGGTTTGAACATGGTGATCAAGGGCAATGTCACTTGCGGCGCGCCGTGGATCGGTACGATCGCGCCGAATTCCGGCTTCGTCGCTCCGTCCGCCGCGCAGTCGATTGCGGTGACGCTCGACACCAGCAGCTTGGCTGCAGCCAATTACACCGCTTACGTCTGCATGATGACCAACGACCCGGCCAGGCCTACGGGTGCCGTGCCGATCAATCTGACTGTCACGCCGTAACGTCAGCACTGTCGCGAGACAGGCATCGCGAGTCAGGAAAGGCCCGGGGAAACCCGGGCCTTTCTCTTTATCTGGCGTCTTGGGCAGGCTGGGATGAGTCGCTGTCATTCATTTGCCACAATAATTCCAGTATTCTGGAAATATGGAAATAAAAGATGCCACTCTCGCACTGGCGGCGCTGGGTCAAACCACGCGCCTGTCGATCTATCGACGACTGGTGGAAGCCGGCCACGACGGCAGCAGTCCCGGCGAACTTGCCGAGCACTTGTCGCTGCCCGGCGCAACGCTGTCCTTCCATCTCAAGGAACTGGTTGCCGCCGGCCTGATCCATGGCGAATCGCGCGGTCGCTTCATCTGCTACCGCGCCGATTTCGACGCCATGAACACGCTGGTGGCGTTCCTGACCGATCACTGCTGCGGCGGCAATCCGGCCGCCTGCGCACCGGCCGCCGCAGCCTGCGCGCCCGTCTGCGTCCCCACCGCCATTTCCGACTCGCTTCCGGACTCTTCCGCATGACCATCCGTACCGGCATCAACGGCTTCGGCCGCATGGGGCGCCTCACCCTGCGCGCTGCCTGGGGCAATCCCGACATCGCGTTCGTCCGCATCAACGACCCTGGCGGCGATGCGGCGACTTTCGCGCATCTGCTGAATTTCGATTCCGTGCATGGCCGCTGGGCACATGAAGCCGTGGCCGATGGCGATGCCATCGCGATCGACGGCGTGCGTATTCCGCTGGCGCGCAATCGCGAGATCGCGGCGACCGACTGGTCGGACTGCGATGTCGTGATCGAAGCCTCCGGCAAGTTCCGCAAGCCCGATCTGCTGCAGCCGTATCTCGACCAGGGCGTGAAGCGCGTAGTGGTGACTGCGCCGGTGAAATCCGAGGGCGCGCTGGACGTGGTGATGGGCGTGAACCAACACCGCTTCGACCCCGCCACGCACCGCATCGTCTCGGCGGCGTCGTGTACCACCAATTGTCTGGCGCCGGTGGTGAAGGTGATCCATGAGGCGCTGGGCATCCGCCACGGCAGCCTGACCACCATCCACAGCCTGACCAACACCCAGGTCATCGTCGATGCGCCGCACAAGGATCTGCGCCGCGCGCGCGCCTGCGGCAGCAGTCTGATCCCGACCTCCACCGGTTCGGCCACCGCCATCGCCGAAATCTTCCCGGAACTGAAAGGCCGCCTCAACGGCCACGCCGTCCGCGTGCCGTTGACCAATGCGTCGCTGACCGACTGCGTATTCGAGGTCGAGCGCGCGACGACGGTGGAGGAGGTCAACGATGTGCTGCGCATCGCCGCCGAGAGCGAACTCGCCGGCATTCTCGGCTACGAAACGCGGCCGCTGGTCTCGATCGATTTCC
>CBIHKW010000160.1:0-8557 GCA_966203835.1 uncultured Thermomonas sp. | reverse complement strand
TTCCGCAACCTGTCGCGCCTTCCGGCGCTCCTACAGGAAACCGGCGGGGATCACTCGTCCTGACCGTCGGCCTGGTTCTGGGTTTCGATGCCCTGCGGCACGCAGGCCGCATCGGCGGCGGCGGCCGGCACCAGCCACCAGCGCCGGCGGTTCGACACGCCGGCGAACGTCGCTTTCGTCTGGTCGACGCACTGCGACAGCGCGGGCTCCTGCACCAGCAGGTAACGCCGCTTCGGCGCTTCGGCCTGCCAGCGCATCGCCTTCGACAGCTGATCGGACCACTTGGTCTGGAAGCCGAAGGTCGCCGCGGGCCGGTCGGCCATCAGCAGGTTCTGTTCCTTCCACGCGACCAGCCCGAGTTCGGCATCGGGACCGATCCGTGCGCCGACCGCTTCCATCAGCCCGCGCGCGGAACTCGACGCATTCAACAGCGGATACGAGACCACGCCGTACAGCACCCAGATGCCGCCCATCGCCCACAGCAGCCCGATCACGCCGTTGCGCACGCGATGCCAGCTCGCGCTCGCCAGCGTCCACGCGCCCATCGCGATCAGCAGCCCGAACAGCGCGTGGCCGCCGTCGGTGAAACCGCGATCGGCCATCAGTTTCGTTTCGAACTTCGGCTCGCCGAACCACATCGCCAGACCCGCGCCGAGCAACAGCGCGCCGAGCACAGCCGCGAACCCGAACGCGATCCGCTTCGCCCACAGCTTGCGCACGATACCCGGCAGCAGCGGGCCGAGCGCCAGACACATCATCGGCAGCGCCGGCATGATGTACACGTCGCGCTTGCCGCTGGGGATCGAGAAAAACACGATGATCAGCAGCCACCACGCCAGCGGCAGCAGATAGCGCGCGTCGCGGCGGCGCAGGCGCGTGCGCCACGCGGGAAACGCCCAGATCAGCGCGAACGCGGTCGGTAACCAGGCCGTCGCCATCACCGTCAGGTGGTACCACGGCGGCTGCGCGTGATCCCACGACTTCGCGTAGCGGCCAGCGGTCTGCCGGAACAGGATGTCGTTGAGATAGGCCTTGTATTCCGGGTTGTCCTGGCTCAGCGCGGTAAGGACCATCGGCACCAGCCACAGCGCGGCGGCGAATACGAACGCCAGAGGCCCGATCCAGAAATGCCAGTCGCGCGCATGCACGCGCACCCGCGGCCAGTGCATGAGCGAAGCGATCGCGGCGGGCAGGATCATCATCAGCGCCAAGCCGCCGACGCCCTTGGTGATCGTGCCCAGCCCCGCGGCGAACCAGCCCAGCGTCCACAGCTTCCAGTTCGGCCCCAGCAGCAGGTGTCGCAGCAGACCGTAGTTGGCGAGCGTGATGAAGAACGTCACCAGCGGGTCGATCTGCGCCTTCTTCGACTGATAGGTGAACTGCAGCGCGAACAGCAGCGCCCAAGCCGCGTACAGACCGACCCGGCGCGTCCACAGCCGGCGGCCGAGGTCGTAGACGCACCACAGCGTACCCAGCGCGGCGAGCAGCGACGGCAGCAGGAACGCGATGCGCCAGTCGCGGAACACGGTGTAGAACGCGGCCTCGAACCACATCAGCATCGGCGGCTTGTCCGAGTACAGCTCGGTGCCGCGATGCGGGAACAGCCAGTCGCCGCTCTCGACCATCTGCTTGGCGACCAGCGCGAAGCGCGGTTCGTCCGACGGCCACGGGTCGCGCAGGCCCAGTCCGGCGCCCAGCACCAGCAGGGCGACGATGGCCAGCAGCCAGAATTCTCTCGATTCTCGGGTTTTCAGCATGGAAGAGTCATACGTGTGGGTGAGTTTCGGGTTGCGATGGCGTCAGCGACGGCGGTCAATGATTGTCCAACTGGTCGGCTTCATTCTGCGACTGCACGCCCTGTGGTACGCAATCGGGGTCCGCGGCGCGCGCCGGCACCAGCCACCATCGGCGACGGTTGGACAGGCCGGCGAATTCGGCCTTGCGCTTGTCGATGCACTGCGACAGTGCGCGTTCCTGCACCAGCAGCCAGCGTTTGTCCGGCGCATCGGCCTGCCAGCGCATCGCCTGCGTGAGCTGCTCGGGCCAGGGCGTGTCCCAGCCGAACGTGGCTGCCGGGCGATCCGCCATCAGCAGGTTCTGCACTTTCCATGCGACCAGACCGAGTTCGGCTTCGGGTTCCAGCCGACGGCCGACCGCTTCCATCAGCCCGCGCGCCGAACCGGAAGCGTTGAGCATCGGGTAGGCGATGAGGCTGTACAGCACCCACGCGCCGCCCAGGCCCCAGAGCAGTCCCTTCACGCCCTGGGCGACGCGATGCCACAGCGCGGCGGCGACCAGCCAGGCGCCCAGCGCCAGCACCAGGAAGTTCACGCCACGGCCGCCGTCGGTAAAGCCGCGGGCTTCGATCAGCCGGGTCTCGAAGCGCGGTTCGCCCCACCACATCATCGACCCGGCCGACAGCAGCAGCGACCCGAGGCCGAACCCGAATCCGAATCCGAATCCGAATGCGATCCGGCGCGCCCACAGCTTGCGCACGATCCCCGGCAACAGGGGCGCCAGCGCCAGACAGACCATCGGCAGGGCCGGCATGATGTAGACATCACGCTTGCCGTCGGGAATCGAGAAAAACACCAGGATCATCGCCCACCACGCCAAGGGCAGCAGGTAGCGCGCATCGCGGCGACGCAAGCGCCGTCGCCACGCCGGAATCGCCCAGATCAGCGCGAACATGGTCGGCAGCCAGAGCGTCAGCACCACGCCGAGGTGGTACCACGGCGGCTGATGATGATCCCAGGACTGGCTGTAACGCTCGGCGGTCTGGCGGAACAGGATGTCGTCGAGATAAGCGCGGTAGGCCGGATCTGGATGGTTCAAGGCGGTGATCGCCATCGGTACCAGCCACAGACATACCGCGACGACGAAGGCCAGCGGCGCCAGCCAGAAACGTGGATCGCGCGCGTGCAGACGCACCCGCGGCCACTGCATCAGCGAGGCGATCGCGGCCGGCAGGATCATCAACAACGCCAACACGCCGACGCCCTTGGTGATCGTGCCCAGGCCCGCGGCGAAGCCGCCCAGCGCCCACATTTTCCAGTTCGGCCCCAGCAGCAGATGCCGCAGTAGACCGTAGTTGGCCAGGGTGATGAAAAACACCACCAGCGGATCGATCTGCGCTTTCTTCGACTGGAACGTGAATTGCAGCGTGAACAGCAGCGCCCACGCCGCATACAGCCCGATCTTGCGCGTCCACAGCCGGCGACCGAGGTCGTACACGCACCACAGCGTACCCAGCGCGGCGAGCAGCGACGGCATCAGGAACGCGATTCGCCAGTCGCGGAACACCATGTAGAACGCGGCTTCGAGCCACATCAACATCGGCGGCTTGTCGGAATACAGTTCGGTGCCGCGATGCGGGAACAGCCACTCGCCGCTGTCGACCATCTGCTTGGCGACCAGCGCGAAGCGCGGTTCGTCCGACGGCCACGGATCGCGCAGACCCAGGCCGGCGCCCAGCACCAGCAGGGCGACGACGGCGAGCAGCCAGAAGTCTCTCGATTCGCGGGTTTTCAGCATGGGCGCAGTTTAATGCCTCGAACGTTGGCGAAATGTCGCTGCGATGAAATGCGCGGCCCGGGTCCGATCGGTGTTGAAGCCCGTTCTTCGTCATCCCGAACGCATGCGAGGGATCTGCTTGTCGCGGAGTTCGAGCAACAACAGATCCCTCCTCGGGCTACGCCCTCGTTCGGGATGACAGTCGTGTTTTCGCTAGCGGGTCAGGACTTCTTCAGCCGCGCATAGAAAAACCCGTCCATACCGTCTTCGCCCGGCAATCGCTGACGGCCCGCGCCCGCGGCATGGCCGAACGTCTCCGCCAGCGGTTCGGCGGACGCCTCCGGGGTGCGCGCCAGGAAGGCGTCGATCTGTCCTGCGTTCTCGCGCTGCAGGATCGAGCAGGTCGCGTACACCAGCACCCCGCCGGGCGCGAGCGTGGCCCACACCGCATCCAGCAGCCGCGCCTGGGTGACGACCAGCGCATCGATATCGCCGGGCCGGCGATGCAACAGGATGTCCGGCTGGCGGCGGACGATGCCGGTCGCGGAGCAGGGCGCGTCGATCAGCACGGCGTCGAACGGCACGCCGTCCCACCACGCAGCGGGATCGGCGGCATCGGCGGTCTTCAACTCGACGGCCGCATCGACGCCGACGCGGCGCAGGGTCTCGGCGGTGCGCCGTAGCCGGCGCGAATCGATATCGAGCGCGAGCAGGCGCAGGCTCGGGTCGCGTTCCAGCAGATGCGCGGCCTTGCCGCCGGGCGCGACGCAGGCGTCCAACACACGTGCGCCGGGCGGCGGCGCCAACGCATCGGCCACCGCCTGCGCGGAGCCATCCTGCACCGAGGCCACGCCGTCGTCGAAGCCCGGCAGATCGGTCACCGCCAGCGAATCCTCGATCCGCAGCGCATCCGGCAGCGCGTCGTGAAGGGTCGCGGCGATGCCGGCCGCCTGCAATCGCAGCAGGTAATCGTCGCGGGTGGTGTTCAGTCGATTCACCCGCAGCCACAGCGGCGCGGGCGCGGCGCTGGCGTCGAGGATCGCGTCGGCGTGGTCGGGCCAGTCGCGGCGTACTTCCGCCAGCAGCCAGTCCGGCCAGACCTGCGCCGGATCGGCCGGCGGAAACCCCTCACGCTGGGCGCGGCGCAGCAGGGCATTGACCATGCCGGCTTGATGCGCGCGATCCAGTGCGCGCGCGGCTTCCACCGTCGCGTCCACCGCGGCGTGCGCCGGCAGCTTCAGCGCGTCGAGCTGGGCGAAGCCGACGTACAGCAGCGCGCGCAGCGGCTCGTCGCCGCGGCCCAGCGGTTTCGGCACCCAAGCGGTCAGCGCCGCGGCGTAGCGCGCGCGATTGCGCAGCGCCGCGAAGCAGATCGCTTCCACCAGCGCGCGATCGCGCGGATCGGCGATGTTCGGCAACTCGGCGCCGAATTCGCCCTTCAGCGAACGCCCGCGATGCAGCACCGCGTCGAGCACGCGCGCGGCGGCGAGGCGGGAGGCGGTGCCGGGAGCCGAAGCGTTCATGGCGTCGCCGCGAGAAGTTCGAGCGATTCGCGCGGGAAGATGGCCAGCCAACGCGTGTAGCCGCCAGCCGCGACGCATTCCAGCAGATAGCCGTCCGCATAATCCGGCGTGGTCAACAGCATCACGACGGTGGCGGTATCGCCGACCCGCGGCGCACGTTCCAGCACGTCTTCCGGGTCGCAACGCATCCCGTCGAGCGACGTTATACGCACCACGTCGTATTCGCAGATCGCGTTCATGCTGGGAATCCGGTCAGGTCGCGCCTTGCATTGAGGTAATCGGCCGCGGTGATCGTCTTGCCGCCCGCGCGCTGCAGCGCGCGGATGCGCAGCGCGCCGTCGCCGCAGGCGATGTCGATGCCATCGCGGCCAGCGGCCAGCACCGTGCCCGGCGTCTTTCCGTGCGCGGCCGCCAGCGCCACCGCGCCGTGGATGCGCACGCGCTCGCCGGCCAGTTCGGCTTCGGCCACCGGCCACGGGTTGAAGGCGCGGACCTTGTTCGCCAGCGCCGTCGCCGGCTGCGACCAGTCGAGCTTCGCTTCGTGCTTGTCGAGTTTGTGCGCGTAGGTCGCGCCGTCTTCCGGCTGCGGCCGCGCCACCGGCAGGATGCCCGCGCGCAGCAGGCCCAGGCCGTCGTTCAATACCTGGGCGCCGAGTTCGGACAGGCGGTCGTGCAACTGGCCGCCGGTGTCGTGTTCGCCGATGGCCAGCGACTGCGACAACAGCACCGGGCCGGTGTCGAGACCTTTCTCCATCTGCATCAGGCATACGCCGGTCTCGGTGTCGCCGGCTTCGATCGCACGCTGGATCGGCGCCGCGCCGCGCCAGCGCGGCAGCATAGAGGCGTGGACGTTCCAGCAGCCGTATTTCGGAATATCGAGAATGCTTTGCGGCAGGATCAGACCGTAGGCGACCACGATCATCAGATCCGGTTCCAGCGCGCGCAGCGCGTCGCGCGAAAGCTGTTTCTTCAGCGTCTCCGGCTGCAGCACGTCGATGCCGCGCTGGAGGGCTTCGAGTTTCACCGGCGATGCCGTCAGCGACCGCCCACGACCCGCGGGGCGATCCGGCTGCGTGTAGACGGCCACGACTTCGTTGTACCGCGCGGCGGCGCGCAGGCAGGGAACAGCGAAGGCTGGGGTGCCGGCGAATACGATTCTGAGGGACATGCAGTATGGGTACCGATTTGAATCAGGAAGGCGCCGGCATCAGTCGAGCGGCAAGGTTCTGTCGTAGAGCTCGCCCTCCGACTTGAGCATGACCAGCACCGAATGGATGATTGCTGCGGAAATCTCGCTCACGACGATCATGTGCCGTTCCCCAAGATGCAAACGCACCTTGGTCCCTTCCACATAGTTGCCGACGGACGAGAGCTGTGCCGGTGTCGCGAAGAACAGCCAACGGTTTCCCTCGGGCAACGCGATCGTGACTTCGACCGAGCAGGTCAGAGGATCTTCGATCGAATCGTCGATCGTGTAGGGATACATCGTTGCGTCGGCGAGGCCCACGCGATCACGCCGCGCTGCTGCGCCGCGCCTTCTCCAGCTTCTTCCGCACCATGTCGCGCTTGAGCGGCGACAGGTAATCGACGAAGAGTTTGCCTTCGAGGTGATCCATCTCGTGCTGGATGCAGATCGCCAGCAGGCCGTCGGTCTGCAGCTCGAAGGGCTGGCCGTCGCGGCCCCAGGCCTTCACCGTGATGCTGTTGGCGCGGGTGACGTCGGCGAAGATGTTGGGTACCGACAGGCAGCCTTCCTGGTAGACCTGATGGCCGTCGGCCACGGTGATCTCCGGGTTGATGAAGACCATCGGCTGGTTCTTCTCTTCGCTGATGTCGATGACCATGAACCGGCGGTGGTCGTCCACCTGACTGGCGGCCAGACCGATGCCCGGGGCCTCGTACATGGTGTGGAACATGTCGTCGAGCCGGGTCTGGAACTCGGGATCGGCGATCCGGGCGGTGTCGACCGGCTGCGCTTTGGTCCGCAGGCGGGGGTCGGGGAATTCAAGAATTGAGAGGAGCGTCATGTTTGTGGATATGGGGGCGGACATTGGTCGCGGACAAGGCCATTGTAGCGCCTCCAGACTTGCCAACGGCCGGGTTTTGTGGGCTATAGTGCGGTCGTTGTGTTGGGGAAAATCCCAAGGGGAGCAAGTAGATGGCCAGCATCCTTAAGCGCGTTTCTCACCGTGCCATGGTGATCAGCGCAGCCGCCCTGTTGACATTGGGCACTTACGCGGTCGCCCAGGAGTTCCGTGGCGACCACCCCGACACCTATACGGTCAAGCGGGGCGACACCCTGTGGGACATCGCCGGACGCTTCCTCAAGCGGCCGTGGCTGTGGCCCGAAATCTGGCAGGCCAACCCGCAGATCGCGAATCCGCATCTGATCTATCCGGGCGACGTCATCAGTCTGGCGTATCTGGATCGCGTCGGCGTCGGCGTGCAGGCCGGTCCGCGCAACGATGCGCCGGTCAACGCGATCTCGCTGTCCGACATCGAGGCCTACCTGCGCGATCTGCGCGTGGTCGACAGCTTCAAGGAGCTGCCCTACGTCGTCGGCCAGGAAGAGGACATCACCCGCGCCGTCCGCGGCCACCTGATCTATGCCCGCGGTCTTGAAGGCGCGCAGGTCGGCCAGCGTTATGCGGTGGTCCGCCCGACCACGCGCTACGTGCGCATCGGTCAGCGCGAATGCTGCGACATGCTGACCCGCAACCATTACGACTTCCGCGGCGGCCTGATTCCCGGTTTCGGCACGTCCTGGAGCGACACCGCAGGCAACGAGCTGGACGGCGAGGAACTGGGCCACGAGCTGTACAAGGTCAACGCCGGCACCGTCACCAAGCTGATGGAAGGCGATGTCGAGGCCACGAGCCTGGTGCTGGACGACCGCAACGTGGAAGTGCGCGTCGGCGATCGTCTGATCCCGGTCGACGCCCAGCCCTACGACCTGCAGTTCTTCCCGCACGCGCCGAAACAGGGCCTGGACGAGAACAAGGCCCGGGTGCTGGCGGTGGCCAATTCGCTGACCAGCGGCGGCCCGCGCGACGTGGTTGCGCTGTCGGTCGGCGCCCAGGACGGCATCGACAACGGCACCGTGCTGTCGATCTGGCGCCAGGGCAGCAACACCGTGGATCGCGTCGAGACCAGCTACTGGCGCGGCGACGAAACCGTGTCGAAGGGCTCACGCGTGCAGTTGCCGGACGAATACTCCGGCCACGTGCTGATCTTCCGTACCTTCGACAAGGTGAGTTACGGCCTGGTGATGCAGAGCGTGAAGCCCAGCCGCGTCGGCTATCGCCTGAAGCACCCCGACGCGAAGTAAGGGGGCGCAAAGTAAGGGGCGCCAAGTAAGAATTTCCCTACACGAATCCACGACGGCGCCTGACGGCGCCGTCGTCGTTTGCGGGCCAGCATGTCGGCATGGACATGCTCGATGCCGATACCGAAGCTTTGCTCGCACTCACCCTCGCCGGAGGCGCCAGCGCGCCAGGTCAGTTGGCAGGCGGTATCGCGTC
>CBIHKW010000159.1:0-8566 GCA_966203835.1 uncultured Thermomonas sp. | reverse complement strand
CAGACGTAGGACTGTTCCGGGCCGAAGTTCGGGCAGGCGTCGGGCGCCTTGCCGTCGGCATCGCGACAGAAACGAACGAACAGCTTGCCGTCGCGCAGAGTGCCCTGCAGTTCGCCGCTGTCGCCGCCGACGCGCGTGCCGTCGTTCCAGGTACCGCGGATGCCGTCGGCGGTCGCCTTGAATTCGAGTTCCGCCGAGTGCTGCCAGCCACAGGATTGCGCGTAGGCCCAGCGTCCGGAAAACGCGGCCGCATCCTTGGAGCCCGACGCCGGTGCTGCGCTGGCGACCGGCGACTGCGCGCAGGCGCTGGCCACGCACAGCGCCAAGCCTGCGAAGGCAAGACGCAGCCATGCTAGTGCTCGTGAAGGATGCGTCCGGACGTGCGGGAGAATCATCGGCTGTGTGCGCTCAACGGTCCATGCGTCGAACCGAGCGTACCGCCGGGGCGACGGCGGTACAAGCGCGAGGAAGCCCACCGAAGGCCGGCGGGCGCAGCGCTCAGACGGCCGGGCTCACCGCGGCGCGTTCCGGCCAGACCGTCTTCGCCAGCAGCTCGTCGTTCCAGTCGAAATGCAGCGAGCCGTCTTTGTTCAGCAGCAGCGAAACGAAGTTGAAGACGTTGCGCGCGAACATGTCGCTGGCGTGCATCGCGCCGCTGCTGGCGAGGTTGAGCGGGCCGGAGACGGTCACGCCGCCGTGGACCACGTTGTCGCCGGGCCGGGTGAGTTCGCAGTTGCCGCCGGTTTCGGCGGCGAGATCGACGATGACGCTGCCGGGCTTCATGCCGGCGACCATCGCGGCGCTGACGATCTTCGGCGCCGGGCGGCCGGGGACGGCGGCGGTGGCGACGATCACGTCGATGTTCTTCAGGTGATCGGCAAGCCGCTGCTGCTGCAGGGCGCGCTCCTCATCGGTGAGCTGGCGGGCGTAGCCGCCCTCGCCCGCGGCGCTGACGCCGAGGTCGAGGAACTTGCCGCCGAGCGATTCGATCTGTTCGCGGGTTTCCGGGCGCACATCGAAGCCTTCGACCTGCGCGCCGAGGCGCTTGGCGGTAGCGATCGCCTGCAAGCCGGCGACGCCGGCGCCGATCACCAGCACCTTCGACGGGCGGATGGTGCCGGCGGCGGTGGTGAGCATCGGGAAGAAGCGCGGCGCCAGCTGCGCGGCGATCAGCATCGCCTTGTAGCCGGCCATGCCGGCCTGCGAGCTGAGGATGTCCATGGCCTGGGCGCGGGTGGTGCGCGGCAGGCGTTCCAGCGGAAACGCGACGATGCCGCGCGCCTGCAGCGCTTCGCCGCGGGCGGCGTCGCCCTGCGGCTGCAACATGCCGACCAGCACCGCGCCCTGCTTCATACCGGCGATGGCCTGGGCCGAGGGCGGCTGCACGCAGACGACGATATCGGCGGCGGCGAGCACTGCATCGGCGCTGTCGACGATCTCGGCGCCGACATCAGCATAGGCGGCGTCGAGCGCATGCGCGCCATCGCCCAGCCCACGCTCGATGCGCACCGTGGCGCCAGCGGCCACGAGTTTCTTGCAGGTTTCCGGGGTGAGCGCCACGCGCCGCTCGCCGGGTGCGGTTTCGCGCACCGCACCAATGACTACTTTCGCTGTCGCATGTCCAGACATGTCAGCCGCTGTCTCCGCCATCTTGCCCGTCTCCCATCGCTCCGCATCGGTGCCGGCATCCTAGCAGGTTGTCGTGGACCCACCGGGCGCGCGGGGCAATGGCGCATGGTGATCACGACATGACGACGACAGCGTGCAATGCCGGACAAAAGGCCCGAATAAAAAGGCCGCCAGGCATTCCCCTGGCGGCCGAAGAGAGATTCGTTTTGAAGAAGCCCGGCTGGGGCGTCGCCTCAGGAGGTCGCGGCGACGCGGCTCTGGCTGAGTTGCTGCCACATGTCGCGCATGGCTTCGTCGAACGGGGCTTCGGACGAACGCAGGACGATCCGGCCCTTGCCGACCAGCGCCGCGAGTTCTTCCGGCGTCACCACCAGCTTGCGCTGGCCGCGACGATTCACGATCAGGAAACGCGAGGTCAAGGGGCTGACCCAGGCGATGCGCGCCGGCGTCTCGCGACCGTCTTCTTCGATCAGACGGAGACTCTGCCCCACGCGCAGACGGCGCATGCGCGCGGCCTGCGCCGGGTCGTGTTCGACACTCTCGGTACCGCCGACCACCCGCAGACCGCCCCAGTTGGCGGCATCGTTGGGTTCGACGGGCGCTTCGTCCATCGACACCGGATGCAGCCCGCGCGGCTGATCGGGGAAAGCCAATGCGCTGACGATCTTCGCCAGCGAATCGCGCGCGGCGGTCGCGTCCAACCCGCAGCTTACGTAGCAGCGGCCCAGCGGCGCCTGCAGTTCGAGAATCTTGTCGGCGACCCGCCCGCCTTCGGCGCGGGCGGCATCGGCGTCGGCCTGCATCAGACCCTCGCCGATCGACAGCGCCGACAGGTACTGGGCGGAACTCGGGCCTTCGCGCAGCCAGGTCTGGACCAGATGATGGCGCCAGTGGCCGCTGAGGAATTCGGCGATGCCCGCGGTGAGCGGACGTTGACTGAGGCGCGCGTCCAACAGTTCATCCACTGCCCGACGCGCATGCTGCAGCCGCTCGCGGCCGCTGACGGTATCGGCGGCGCGCTGTTCGGCGACATCGCGCATCTTCTTCTGCTGATCGAGGTGATCGCGCAGCTCGCCTGCGGCGAATTCGAAGATCGCCTTGTCGTCGCGATATTCCTCGACCACTCGGCCCACGGCCAGTTCGGCGTGCGTCAGGGTCTGCTGGTCCTGCGGCGAATCGCCGGTGTTGCCTTCGCAGGCTTCGCTCAGCGCTTCCAGCAGCTTGCGGCCGGGGTGGCCGCGCTGTTCGAACAGACTGTCGTCGCTCAACGCCAGCTTGAGATAGGGCGGCACCAGGCGGCCGTAGAGCGCGCGCGAACGGCCCAGCGCGGCGTGACTGCTCGCCAGCGTCTGCAGCAGGATGCCGACGAGATCGATCGCATCCTCGTCCACTTCGTTGAAACGGGTCTGGGTGGGGTCGTAGCCGAGCTGGCGCGAGCCGCTGACGATCTGGTCGCGGATCACCGCCGACAGCGGGCGGCTGTCGTCGCCGGCGAGGGCGCGGACGTACGGCGCGGGGTCGTCGCCCTGCAGCATCGTGGCGATGCCCAGCAGTTCCTGCGGCGCGAGCACGCGGACGCCGTTCAAGCCGGAAGTCGGCGGCGGCGCGGAGGAAGCCGATTCCGATGCCGAACCGGCACCCGAGCCGCGGCGCAACACGCTCTGGCGCCAGGCGCGCAGTTGCTGATGCACGGTTTCGCGATACCGCAGCGGGCGGCTGCCGTCGGACAGCATGCCGCCGGCCGAAGGCTGACCACCGGGCGCGGATTGGCCGCCGGCATAGTCCCAGGGCATGTTCGGCGTCTGGCCGTAACCGGACTGGCCGCCCTGCGGGGCATGACCCTGCGGAGCGTGCTGTGGAGCATGGCCCTGCTGCTGCGGGTTGCGCGCTTCGACCAGACCACCATCGGGCGACCAGTCGGCGGCCTGCGGCGGCATGCCCGGCGCCTGCGGATTGGCCTGGTCTTCGCGCGGCAGGAAACCGTGATCCAGCGCGGCGTTGGTCTTGGTGTAGAGATCGTCGAGCGACTTCGACAGCCGTTTTTCCAACTGCAGGAAGATCAGCCGGCGCAGTTCGGGGGTGAGGTCGTCTTCGGTGAACAGCTTCACGAAGGCGTCGACCGGCACGTCCGGGCGCAGCGGGTTGGTTTCCGGCGCCTGCCGCGGCAGGCCGAGCGCGGTCGCCAGCGCATCGAGGCGGTCGTGCAGCAGCTGCAGCGGATGCATCAACTGGTGTTCCAGCAGTTCGACGATCTGCTGGCCGGAAAGATGGATTTCGAGCTGGGCCTCGGACATCAGGCTCATGCTCTTGTTGTCGACCGCGCGCGGGCGCGGATTGCGCCAGCGGTCGAATGCGTTCTCGAGGGCGTCGCGGTAGCGGTTGGCCAGTTCCAGCGCGCGCTGATTGAGCAGACGGATCGCGATCCGGTCGTCGTAGATGGCGCTGTTGTCGTGGCTGGCGATGGCGGCCAGACGCACCTGTTCTTCGATATCGCCCCAGAATCCGGCGAGCACGCCCGACAGCGCCGTCACCGAATCGCGGCGGACCGATTCGAAGACTTTTTCGGCGCTCTGGCGGGTCAATGGCGAGCGGCCAGGAAAAAACCGGCTGTTATCGTCCATACGGATCGTCTCGGGGGAGGAGTTTCGGAGAAGCTTTTCGGGGGAGAATGGGACGTCCGGATATCATCGTATGGTCCCGGACGCTACGATCAATCAAACAGTACTGGGCCGTCTGTGACTTCACTCGCAAATCATCCAAGCCAAAGATTACAAACACTCGATGACCGGCGTTCGGTCCCGAGTCGACAACTCGGCATGCCCGGACCCGACCACACTACGCTTCTGCGGATGCTGCAGTCGGCCGTGCGCGTACCCGATCACGGAAAACGGACGCCGTTCCGGTTTTTGAAGATAGAAGGCGACTCCCGTCACGCATTGGGAGCCTTACTCGCTGAACGCAGCCGCAGCCGCGACCCGGACGCCTCCGACAGCGTGATCGAAAAGGACCGGCTGCGGTTTTCGTTCGCCCCGGTCATCGTCGCGGTCATCGCCAGGCTAGGCCCGGACGAGAAGATTCCCGAACAGGAACGGCTGCTCACCGCCGGCTGTGTGTGTTTCGCGCTGCTGCAGGCCGCGCAGGCGATGGGCTTCGGCGCGCAGTGGCTGACCGGCTGGGCCGCCTACGACCCGGAGATCCTCGCTGCGCTGGGCATCGGCGCGGACGAAACCGTCGCCGGTTTCATCCATATCGGCACCGCGCAGATGGATGCGCCGGAGCGCGAGCGTCCCGACGCCGCCGCGATGCTCAGCGACTGGACGCCGGAATGAACGTTCAGAGTGACGAGAACGATATCGACGACGACAGCATCGCCGATGACATCCTCGACCGCGACGTCGCGGTCGAATCGCGCGCGGAGCCGGCGCCGCTCTATCTGATCGACGCCAGCATCTACGTCTTCCGCGCCTGGCACACCATGCCCGACGAATTCCAGGATACCGACGGCTGGCCGATCAACGCCGTGCAGGGTTTCGCGCGTTTCCTGCTGGACATCCTCGAACGCGAGCGGCCGAAACATATCGTGGTCGCGTTCGACGAAGCGCTGGATTCCTGCTTCCGCAACCGCTTGTATCCGGCCTACAAGGCCAATCGCGAGCCGGCGCCGGAAGAACTGAAACGCCAGTTCGCGCATTGCCGCGCGCTGTGCATCGCACTGGGGCTGAGCGTGCTCGGCCATCCGGAATACGAAGCCGACGATCTCATCGGCAGCGCGCTGCTCCATGCGCGCGCAGCCGGACACCGCGGCATCATCCTGTCCGCCGACAAGGATCTGTCGCAGTTGCTGCACATCGGCGACGAACAGTGGGATTACGCCCGCAATCAACGCTGGGGCGCGCACGGGGTGAAAGCGCGCCACGGCGTGGAAGCGCACCAGATCGCCGATTATCTGGCGCTCAGCGGCGACGCCGTCGACAACATTCCCGGCGTGCCCGGCATCGGCGCGAAGACCGCGGCGATATTGCTCGCGCATTTCGGCGACCTCGACAGCCTGCTGCGGCGGGTCGAGGAAGTGCCGTTCCTGCGTTTCCGCGGCGCCGCACAGGCCGCCGCGAAATTGCGCGATCATCGCGACAACGCGCTGCTGTTCCGCACCCTCACCACCATCGCCTGCGACGCGCCGGTCGGCGCCGCCGCGCCGCGCTTCAATCGCAACAATGCCGAGGCATCCTCGCTCGGCGCGGTCTGCGAAGCGCTGCGCTTCGGGCCGATGACCCGGCGCCGGTTGTATGCGGCGGGCGGACTGGATTTCGCCACGCATGCGCCGCAGGCGGATGAAATATAACGAAGCCCTGTAGAGCGGCCTTCAGGCCGCTGCCCTGCATGATTTCAACCACAAAAATCAAAATACCAGCGGCCTGAAGGCCGCTCTACGAAAAACAGAAGAACGAGGACCGCATGACCGAACCCCGCGAAGTGCTCTACGAAGGCAAGTGGCTGCGGCTGGTGAAGATCGGCCAATGGGAATCCTGCGAACGCAGCCATCATGCCGGCGGAATGGCGGTGATCGTCATCGCGGTGACGCCACAGGATGAAGTGCTGTTCGTCGAGCAATACCGGGTGCCGCTGGGCGCGCGCACCATCGAAATGCCGGCCGGTCTGGTCGGCGACGATCACGACCACGATTCGCTGGAAGACGCCGCGCGCCGCGAACTCGTCGAAGAAACCGGCTGGCATCCGAACAAGGTCGACGTACTGCTGATCGGACCCACGTCGTCGGGCATGAGCAACGAACGCATCGCCTTCGTCCGCGCCCGCGATCTGGTCAAGGTCGGCGATGGCGGCGGCGTCGACAACGAGGACATCCTCGTCCACGCGGTGCCGCGCACGCAGGCGCCGGCGTGGCTGATGCAGAAGCAGAGCGAAGGCTACGAGCTCGACCTCAAACTCTGGGCCGGGCTGTGGATGATCGAGCACAATCCGGATGGGTCGCGGGTGGCGTAAGTCCCCCTGTAGAGCGGCCGGCAGGCCGCTGGGGATTCATCGCGCTCTTTCATCGGCCGGGAGGCCGCTCTACAGGTTTCTTCGCGCCGGGGGCGATCAACGCTCCGCCATGAACGCTTCGATCTCGTCCGCGCTGCGCGCGAGCTTGTCGGTCAGCACTTTGTGGCCGTCCTTGGTGACGAGGATGTCGTCTTCGGTGCGGATGCCGATGCCGCGCCACTTTTCGTGGACGGATTTTTCGTCGCTGGCGATGTAGAGGCCCGGTTCGATGGTGAAGACCATGCCCGGCTCGAGCAGGCGCGAGTCGCCGTCGAAACGGTATTCGCCGACATCGTGAACGTCGAGACCCAGCCAGTGCCCGGTCTTGTGCCGGTAGAAACGCTTGTAGTGGCCGTCGGCGATGTTTTTTTCCAGCGTGCCCTTGAGCAGGCCCAGCGCCAGCAGACCTTCGGTCAGGGTTTCCACCGCGGCGACGTGTCCGGCTTCGTAAGGCGTGCCCGGTTTCGCCCGCGCCAGCGCCGCGCGCTGCGCAGCGCCGACCAGATCGTGCAGCGCGCGCTGTTCTTTCGTGAAACGGCCGTTGACCGGAAACGTGCGGGTGATGTCGGC
Organism: uncultured Thermomonas sp.; assembly: GCA_966203835.1. Classification (GTDB taxonomy): domain Bacteria; phylum Pseudomonadota; class Gammaproteobacteria; order Xanthomonadales; family Xanthomonadaceae; genus Lysobacter_I. Next base: position 1,327 of record CBIHKW010000159.1, on the reverse strand, counting down.
GGCGTAACCGCGATACTCCGCGCCGGCGTCGATCAACACCAGCGCGCCGTCCTTCGCCTGGGCGTTGTTGGCGCGGTAGTGCAGCACGCAGGCGTTGTCGCCGGCGCCGACAATGCTGCCGTAAGCCGGCTCGGCGTCGTGGCGGCGGAAGACGCGCTCCACTTCGGCCTGCAGTTCGTATTCGTGGATGCCCGGCTTCGCCGCGCGCATCGCCGCGCGGTGCGCTTCGATGCTGATGTCGGCGGCGCGCTGCATCAGTTTGAGTTCGTCGCGATCCTTGAACAGCCGCATCTCGTCGAGCAGATGGCCCAGTTCGAGGAATTCGTGCGGCGGCTGCGCGCCCATCCGCATCTGCGCGCGGACGCGGTTGAGCCAGCCGATCAGCTTGAGATCGAAATCGGTGTCACGGCCGAAGTGGTAATAGACGCGGCTGCGACCTTCGAGCAGGCCGGGCAGGATTTCGTCCAGGTCGTCGATCGGATAGGCGTCGTCCATGCCGAAGCCGTCGACCGCGCCTTCCGGGCCGGCGCGCGGGCCGTCCCAGCCTTCGCGCTCGGGATCGCGCTCGCGGCAGAACAGCAACGCCTCGCCGTGCTTGCGGCCGGGAATCAGCACCAGCACCGCTTCGGGCTCGGAAAAGCCGGTGAGGTACCAGAGATCGGAATCCTGGCGGTAAGGGTAATGAGTGTCGCGGCTGCGGATGCGTTCCGGGGCCGACGGCACCACCACGATGGCGTCGTCGCCGGCCATCCGCATCAGCTGACGGCGGCGGCGGGCGTAGACCTGCGCTGAAATACCCGTCGAAGTCATGCCTGTCGCGCTCATTGGAATCAGTGCAGTTGGCGCCGGTGGCGCGCGCCCATCGCGCAGTCGCCGTGCAGCAGCAACGCAGCCACGCGGACGAATTCCTCGATTTCGATCATCGCCGCTTCGTCGTCCTCGTCGCCATCGTCCTGCGGACTGGCAGCAGCCAGTTTGGCCAGATCGCCCAAGGCCTCACTACTTTCTTCCGACAGCGGCGGGTTGGCGCCGGCCGCCAGACCGAAACCGCCGAGGAAGCCGCGGCACCAGTCGAACAGCCCGCTGCTGCGGTCGACGAGCGTGGCCTCCTGGTCCGGCACCAGCAACTCGAAGCCGAAATCGCGGTCTTCGATCTGCGCCACGCTGACCGCGCGCAGTCGATCCAGCGCACTGCCGGACGCCGGGGCAGCCAGTTCCTCGTCGACCAGCACCTGCGACAGCCAGCGCGGCGAATCCGCGCCGCCGCCGGCCAGCCAGCCGCACAGCGCGCCGTGCAGTTCGGACGCGCCGACGCCCAGCCCCTGGG
>CBIHKW010000158.1:0-8645 GCA_966203835.1 uncultured Thermomonas sp. | reverse complement strand
CGCCAACGATGCCCTCGTCCGCCTGCTCGAACGCATTCCGCTGCTGATCCTCGCGCTGCTGGTGCTGCTGATCGCGAGCTGGGTGTCCCGGTTCGTCGGCAATCGCCTGCATCTGGTCAAGGTGCGTTCGCAGAATCCGTACATGAGCGGACTGGTGCGCATGATCGTGCGCACCGCGATCATGCTGGTCGGCGTGCTGATCGCGCTGGATCTGATCGGGCTGACATCGGTCGTCGGCGCCGTGCTCGGTTCCGCCGGCGTGGTCGGTCTGGTGCTGGGTTTCGCGTTCCGCGACATCGCCGAAAACTACATCGCCGGCATCCTGCTCAGCGTGCGCCGGCCGTTCGAGCCGGGCGAGCACGTGGTGATCGACAATCGCGAAGGCAAAGTGATTTCGGTCAACTCGCGCGCCACCGTGCTGATGACCATGGACGGCAATCATCTGCAATTGCCGAACAGTCTGGTGTTCAAGTCGGTGGTGCTGAACTACAGCAAGAATCCGAAACGCCGCTTCGATTTCAGTATGTTGATCGACGGCGGTCAATCGATCCGCGAAGCGCAGACCCTGGCGATGGCGGCGATCGCGAAAATCGAAGGTGTGCTCGACGAACCGGCGCCGGCGTGGACAGTGGTCGAATTCGGCGCGGCCGGCATCCAACTGCGTTTCTACGGCTGGGTGAACCAGCGCGAGAGCGATCTCGGCAAAGTCCGCAGCGAAGCGATCCGCCAGGTGAAAGCCGCGTTCGCCGTTGCCGATATCGAAGCGCCGCGCACGACCTATCACATCGTGACTTCGCGTCAGCGCGATACGCAGGAAGTCGACGCGATGAGCGAGTCGCTGCACAATGGCGTCGATACCTCGGTCAATCGCGAAATCGACGTGCAGGTCGCCGAAGCGCGTGCCGACGACGCCGGGGTGAACCTGCTGCAGCCGGATGTCGGCACACCTTGATCGCACGCGCCTCGATCACATCGGTCGGGACACCGCGATGGCGGCCCACGTCGAAGCATTCCATGCTTCACAGATGAAGCATGCTTCACAGATGAACCATTTTTCACAGATGAAAAGGATCGGTCACCGCATGCGTTTCGCAAACACACTCGCACTTGGCCTTCTGCTCGCCGGCCTCCCGTTCACGTCGTTCGCCGCCACTCCGGCCACCGGCCTGGATGCCGCCGCACGGGCGAAACTGGTCGGCGATCACGCCCTGACCCTGCAATGGCTGGGCTGGGGCGATCTGAGCCGCGCCGGCAAGCTTGTGGTCGAAGACCGCGGCGACACGCTGTCGGTGAACGGCGAACAGAATGGAGAAGGCGAAAACGTCGGCGACTATCTGCGCCTCTCGGGAAAGATCGTTTCCGCGAGCAAAGATGGTTTCGTATTCGTCGGCGATATCACCACGAAGGTCAACCACATCGCCGACGGCGCCGAATGCAAACGCAGCGGCACCTTCACCTTCAAGACCAAGGGCGCGCGCAAATACTGGCGCATGCAGGAGATGACCAATCCCTGCGACCCGGTGACCGATTATGTGGATGTGTATTTCCGCGGCATCTGAAGCGCGCACGATTCGCATCGCCGCTGGCGAACGCGGCTTTCTGAACGGAAACCGCCGTGCATCGCACACGGTTCCGGGGTGTTCATCCCGCGCGGCATAGGGTTCGGCCACGGAGCGAACGGCTCCCGCCCCATCCTGTTCCGGAGGTCGAAATGAAAACCCACATCCTTGTTGCCGCGATGGCAGTGTCCACGCTCTCGCTTGCCGGCTGCGCTACCAGCCCGTCGGGTGGTTACTCCAGCGGCAGCGGCTCCGCATACGGCAATTCGCAGACGTCCTGCTACGACTGCGGCACGGTGACCCGTATCGAACAAGGCGCGGGCAGCCGCACGCCGAACGCGACCGGTGCGGTGGTCGGCGCGGTGATCGGCGGTTTGGCCGCGCGTGAGCTTGCGAAGAACCGCACCGACAGCGACGGCAAGCAGAACACCGCCACCGTCGGCGGCGCGGTCGCTGGCGGCGCAATCGGCAACGCGATCCAGAACCGCGCCGGCACCGGCTACAACATCTTCGTGCGCATGCGCGATGGCCGCGAAATCGTGGTCTCGCAGGACGATCTGAACGGCATCCGCGAAGGTTCCAGCGTCCGCATCGCCAACAATCGCGCGGCGCTGTACTGATCGTTCAACGTCGCCGGATGAAGAAAAGCCCGCATTCCGTGCGGGCTTTTTCTTTCATGGCACGTCGCATTGTCGTCAGCGGCTCTTTCCGACCCGATCAAATTCGGCAGTTTGAAACTAAATTCCTGTTCGAGCAGTGCTCAGATTCGCAATGCATCCACCACCAACGAAAAAGCCGGCGAATGTTGGCGGCGGCTCGGATAGTAAAGATGGTAGCCGGAGAACGGTGGGCACCAATCCTGCAGCACGCGCACAAGCCGTCCTTCTTCGATGTGCGGGGCGAATTCTTCCTCGGGCAGGAATGCAACGCCCAATCCATCCAGCGCCGCAAGCACGATATGCGGCGATGTGTTGAAAGTCGCCTGGCCATCGACACGCACATTGATTTGCCGATCGCGGCGCTCGAATTCCCAGACATACAGGCCGCCGGACGTAGGGAAGCGGATGTTGATGCAATTGTGCCGGGTCAGGTCTTCCGGAATCTTCGGAATGGGGTGTTTCTCGAAGTAGGCAGGTGACGCGACCGCGGCCATCCGCAGCTTCGAACTGATGGGCAAGGCGATCATGTCCTTGTCGATGCTTTCGCCCAGGCGAACGCCGGCGTCGAAGCGATCGGCCACGATGTCCCGGAACCCATAGCTGACATCGAACTCGATGTTGATGTCGGGGTAGAGGTGCATCACCGGCGCCAGCTTGGGCAGCAGGATCGTCCGCAGGACGTGTTCGCCGGTGGTGATGCGGACGGAGCCGGCGGGTTTGTCCCGCAATTCCGTGAGCGCGTCCAGCTCCGCCTCGATCTCGTCGAAGCGCCTTCCGATCGCCTGCAGCAACCTTTCGCCCGCCGGGGTGGCCGACACGCTGCGGGTGGTGCGGGTCAGCAGCCGGATCTCAAGGCGCTCTTCCAAGGCCTTGATGGCCTGGCTGAGGGCCGATTGGGAGACGCCCAGGACGGCGCCCGCGCGGGTGAAGCTCCCCTCCCGCGCCACCGTGACGAAAGCCAGCAGATCATTGAGGTTGCGTCGTGCCATGGGAGCAGTTTGGCACGGGTGATTGATAAGTAAAGCTAATAGACCCTAAAAGGTTTCATCATCTAATCAAGCTGATCGCGCACGGGAACAATGGTCCGCATCCTCCCTTGGACCCTTGGAAATCCCCATGTCTGTTCATGCTTACGGCGCCCATGCCGGCGACAAGCCCTTGGAGCGTATGGAAATCAACCGCCGCGCGCCGGGACCCCACGATGTGCAGATCGACATCGCCTACTGCGGCATCTGCCATTCCGACCTCCACCAGGTCCGCAGCGAGTGGGCGGGCACCCGATTCCCCTGCGTGCCGGGCCACGAAATCGTGGGGCGGGTCTCGGCGGTGGGCGCGCACGTCGACGCATTCCGCACAGGCGATCTGGTCGGCGTCGGCTGCCTCGTCGACAGTTGCAGGCACTGTGAAGAGTGCGACAGCGGGCTCGAGAATTATTGCGACGGCATGGTCGGAACCTACAACTTCCCGGCCCCGGACGCGCCCGGCTGGACGCTCGGCGGCTACTCCCAGCAGATCGTCGTCCACGAACGCTACGTCCTGCGCGTACGCCACCCCGAGACGCAACTGGCGGCGGTGGCCCCGCTGCTCTGCGCCGGCATCACCACTTACTCGCCGCTGCGGCACTGGAACGCCGGTCCCGGCAAGAAGGTGGGCGTGGTCGGTATCGGCGGCCTGGGCCACATGGGCATCAAGCTCGCGCATGCCATGGGCGCGCGCGTCGTTGCGTTCACCACCTCCGAGTCCAAGCGCGAAGCCGCCCTGGCGCTGGGCGCCGATGAAGTGGTGGTCTCCCGCGACGCGGACGACATGGCCAAACACGCCAAAAGCTTCGATCTGATCGTCAACACGGTGGCCGCGCCGCACGATCTGGATGCGTTCCTCGTCCTGCTCAAGCGCGACGGCGCGATGGTGCTGGTCGGCGCACCGGCAACGGCGCATCCATCGCCCAACGTGTTCAACCTGCTGATGAAGCGTCGCTCGATCGCGGGTTCCATGATCGGCGGCATCCAGGAAACCCAGAACATGCTCGACTTCTGCGCCGAGCACGGGATCGTGGCCGACATCGAACTGATCGGCGCCGATGAAATCAACGATGCCTACGAACGCATGCTCAAGGGCGACGTCAAATATCGCTTCGTGATCGACAACGCCACCTTGTCCGCCTAACCGAGGAAATATCGATGAAAAAACTACTTCTGTCGCTGGCCCTTGCCGCCAGCGCGTTCACTGCGATGGGGCAAGACATGTCCAACGGCGCAAACAATTTCTACAAGAGCGACAGGCTGACCACGGAGAAGGTCTCCTTCAACAACCAGTACCGGATGAAGATCGTCGGCAATCTGTTCCTGCCCAAGGACCGGAAACCGGGCGTCCGCTATCCGGCGATCATCGTTGGGCATCCGATGGGCGCGGTGAAGGAGCAAAGCTCGAACCTCTACGCGCAGAAGTTGGCCGAGCAGGGCTTCATCACGCTGGCGATCGACCAATCCTTCTGGGGCGAGAGCGCGGGCGAGCCGCGCAATGTCGTCGCGCCCGACATCTATGCCGAAGCCTTCAGCGCAGCGGTGGATTACCTGGGCACCCAAGCGTTCGTCGACCGTGAACGCATCGGCGTGCTCGGCATCTGCGGCAGCGGCAGCTTCGTCATCAGCGCAGCCAAGATCGATCCGCGCATGAAAGCCATCGCCACCGTGAGCATGTACGACATGGGTGCGGCCAACCGCAATGCGCTGAACCATTCACTCACGCTGGAGCAGCGCAAAAAGATCATCGCCGATGCGGCGCAGCAGCGTTATGCGGAATTCCAAGGCGGGGAAATCTCGGTCGCGGGCGGCACCGATCTCGCACTGACTGCGGATACCCATCCGATCCAGCGCGAGTTCTTCGATTTCTACCGCACGTCGCGCGGTGAGTTCACGCCCGCAGGCGCGTCTGCTCAACGGACGACGAAGCCGACAGTCACCAGCAATATAAAGTTCATGAACTTCTATCCGTTCAACGACATCGAGACCATCTCGCCGCGACCGGTGTTGTTCATCACCGGCGACCAGGCGCACTCGAAGGAATTCAGCGAGGAAGCGTACCGTTTGGCAGGCCTGCCCAAGGAACTCTACTGGGTGAAGGGCGCGGGCCATGTGGATCTCTACGACCGCACGGATCTCATCCCCTTCGACAAGCTGACGGCGTTCTTCAAGCAGCATCTGGCCGCGAAATAAGGCAACTAAACAAAGCCATGACCATGCCGATAGGCACCCCTGTAGGCGCAGAGCAATACGAGGTAACCGCGCAACACGCCCACTGGGGCGGTGTTTTCGCCATGACGCTGTGCGTGTTCGCGTTGATCGCGTCCGAGTTCATGCCCGTGAGCCTGCTGACGCCGATGGCCGCCGACCTTGGCGTCAGCGAAGGCCGGGCGGGCTATGGCATCGCTATCTCCGGCGCGTTCGCGGTGTTTACGAGTCTGTCCATCTCTGCGCTGGCCGGCATTATGAATCGCAAGACCTTGCTGCTGATGCTGACCGGCCTGATGGCCGTTTCAGGGGCAGTGGTTGCGTTGGCTTCAAACTATTTCACTTACATGGTGGGCCGCGCGCTTCTGGGCGTGGTGATCGGTGGCTTCTGGTCGATGTCGGCCGCCACCGCCATGCGCCTGGTATCACCGAGCGAGGTGCCGCGCGCTCTGGCCATCTTCAACGGCGGTAACGCGCTGGCCACCGTCATCGCCGCGCCCTTGGGCAGCTATCTGGGTTCGATCATCGGCTGGCGCGGTGCTTTCCTCTGTCTGGTGCCTGTGGCAGCAATCGCTTTGGCGTGGCAGTGGATCAGTTTGCCGGCCATGGCCGCCGAGCGTACGGCAGGCGGCAACGTGTTCCGCTTGTTCAAGAACAGAACGGTCGCGTTGGGCATGGCGGCCTGCGGGGCATTCTTCATGGGACAGTTCGTGTTGTTCACGTACGTGAGGCCGTTTCTGGAAACAGTCACGCAGGTAAACGTCGCCACTCTGTCGCTGATGCTGCTGGGGATCGGCGTCGCCGGCTTCGTCAGTACTGCTGTCATCGGCACGTTTCTCAAACACGACCTTTATCGCACTCTGACTGCGATTCCCGTGCTGATGGCGCTGATCGCTCTGGCGTTGATTCCATTCGGCGCTGAGGTGAGCGTGGTGGCGGTGCTACTTGCGGCTTGGGGTCTGCTGGCCACCGCAGCCCCTGTGGGCTGGTGGAGCTGGATTGCGCAATCCATGCCAGCGAACGCCGAAGCCGGCGGCGGGCTCATGGTGGCGGTGATCCAGTTGGCCATCGCGCTGGGCTCCACGGTGGGTGGGTTGCTGTTCGACGGTAGCAGTTATCAAAGCACCTTCGTGACCAGCGCCGGCGTGTTATTGCTTGCAGCGTTTCTGGCCGTGATGACCTCCTGCCCGCGAGCGAATTAGCAGCATGCAACAACGGAGCGGCCCATGATTCCCATCATCGTATTTGGCCAACAGCGTCAGTCTTCCAAACTCTGGATGATGCGCGGGTACAGTGTGCTGCTTGGATTGACGATGCTGGGCGGCTGCGAAGCCCGTCAGCCTCAAGTACCCATCCATGTTGCGATGGATTCCAAAGAAACCGAAGTGAAGCAGGAGGACACCCGGATGCGGATGACGATTGGCGAACGTCGCTTTGCGATCACCCTCGCCGACAACGCAACCGCACGCGCTTTTACGGCCCGATTGCCGTTGACGCTGGACATGGCCGACCTCAACGGCAATGAAAAGCACGCCGATCTGCCGCAAGCGCTGCCCACGGATGCGAGCCGTCCGGGGACGATCCACAGCGGCGATCTCATGCTCTACGAATCGAACACCATCGTTCTTTTCTATGAAACGTTCCGATCGTCTTATGCCTACGCGCGGCTTGGCCGAATCGATGATGCAAGCGGCATGGCCGAAGTGCTTGGTCGAGGCACCATTCGCATCACATTTTCAAAAGAGTAGCCGACAAGTGCGAGCTTCCTTCAAGAGACTTCGCCTTGGATAGGATGCACTTATTTCCCAGCGGCCACCGGATGGATCTGCTCCGGGTATTGCGCGCCGAAATCCGCATCTGCATCGTCGCCACCGATGCGCCCATCCTTGCCGAGGGTGAACAAGAGGAAGGAACGCCCGTCGTCTGCGACGCGGTAATACAGCGAACGGCCCCAAGGATCACGGAGATTCCGTTTACCTACATAAGGTCCCAGCCACTTCGACCCGGCCTCGAGAGGTTCGAGGAGCTGTTCAAGGCCGGCCGGATACTCACCGATATCGGTACGGTATTGATCGACCGCCGAACCGACGATTTCAATTTGTAGCTGCGCGATTCTAGGCGGGCGACAGACAAGCGTGCTGCCGTCTACGACAATTGCCAACAGAAACGCGATCAGGAAGGCCAAGCCAGAGAGCAACAGGATTCGTTTTCGAGTCATGCTGCGTTGGATCATGGACGGGAACGATTGTTCCCGCCGCAAGGGCGCCGATAGCGGGCTAAAGCCCGCTCTACAGCCCGCTCTACTCCACCACCACCGGGATCCTGCCGATCCTCGCCTGCCATTCGCGCGGGCCGGTCTTGTGGACCGACTCGCCGGTGGAGTCGACGGCGACGGTGACCGGCATGTCCTCGACGGTGAATTCGTAGATCGCTTCCATGCCGAGGTCGGCGAAACCGACGACGCGCGAGGCCTTGATCGCCTTCGACACCAGATACGCGGCGCCGCCGACGGCCATCAGATACACCGACTTGTGCTTCTTGATCGCATCAATGCCGGCGGGGCCGCGTTCGGCCTTGCCGACCATGCCCAGCAGGCCGGTCTGTGCGAGCACCTGTTCGGTGAACTTGTCCATGCGCGTGGCGGTGGTGGGGCCGGCGGGGCCGACCACTTCATCGCGCACCGGATCGACCGGGCCGACGTAATAGATGAAGCGGCCCTTGAAGTCGACCGGCAGCGGCTCGCCCTTGTCGAGCATCTCGACCATGCGCTTGTGCGCGGCGTCGCGGCCGGTGAGCAGCTTGCCGTTGAGCAACAGCACGTCGCCGGGTTTCCAGCTGGCGACAGCTTCAGGCGTGACCGTATCGAGATCCACCCGACGGCCCTTGCTGGCGTCGTAGGTCAGCTCGGGCCAGTCGGCCAGCGACGGCGGGTCCAGCATCACCGGGCCGCTGCCGTCGAGGGTGAAATGCGCGTGGCGGGTCGCGGCGCAGTTCGGAATCAGCGCGATGGGCAGGTTGGCGGCGTGGGTCGGGTAATCCTTGACCTTGATGTCGAGCACCGTGGTCAGGCCGCCCAGCCCCTGCGCGCCGATGCCCAGCGCGTTGACCTTGTCGTACAGCTCCAGCCGCAGTTCCTCGGCGCGGTTGGAGGCGCCGCGGGCCTGCAGATCGACGATATCGATCGGCTCCATCAGCGC
>CBIHKW010000157.1:0-8685 GCA_966203835.1 uncultured Thermomonas sp. | reverse complement strand
GAGGGTGCGACGAAGCGCTGGAAGTTGAACGTTCGCGACTTTGCCGTACCCTCTCCCCAACCCCTCTTCCGTCGGGAGAGGGGCTTTCATATGGAGACTGTATGGTCTGGTTCGAAATCGTCCTCGTCACGTTGACCCTGCTGACCGGTGTGATCTGGTTGCTGGATCGGCTGTTTTTCGCCAAGCGCCGGGCCAGGGCCGATGGCCTGCTGGATGAAAACAAGGAGCCGGTGATCGTCGATTACGCCCGGGCCTTCTTCCCGGTGCTGGCGCTGGTGCTGATGCTGCGCAGCTTCGTCGCCGAACCGTTCCGCATCCCGTCCAGTTCGATGATGCCGACCCTGCTGATCGGCGATTTCATCCTGGTCAACAAATTCGCCTACGGTCTGCGCCTGCCGATCACCAATAAAAAGGTGATCGAAGTCGGCGAACCCGGGCGCGGCGATGTGGCGGTGTTCCGTTACCCCGGCAAGGGACCGGACGACCCGCATACCGGCGCGGATTACATCAAGCGCGTGATCGGCCTGCCGGGCGACACCATCGAGTACGCCGGCAGCACCCTGAAGATCAACGGCAAGACCCTGGAATATGCGTCGAACGGCACGTTCAGCGGCAACGGCCGCAACGCCGAAATGAATGGCGCTTCGCGGCTGGTTGAAAAGTTTCCGGATCACGAGCACGAAGTGCTGGAACTGCCGGACCAGTTCGCCGACCCGCGCGGCGAAGGCCAATGGGTGGTTCCCGCCGGTCACTATCTTGTGATGGGCGACAATCGCGACCGCAGCGATGATGGTAGATTCTGGGGGTACTTGCCTGAGGATCGGCTGCGCGGCAGGGCTTTCCTGGTGTGGTTGAACTGCAGTGGCTGGTTCTGCACCGACAGTTTCGAGCCCTCCCGGATCGGCAACCGCATTCCGTAAGCCGGTCTTCGGCAATACCTGCGCGATTGCGCGCACCGTCATCAACCACATCATCGTTCCGGGGGATTGGATATGCGACGTCATCAAAGCGGCATGACTTTGATCAGTTTCGTCATCGTGGCGGCAGTGGTCGGCTTCTTCCTCTTCATCGCCATGAAGCTGTTCCCGATGTATCAGGAGTTCTACGCGGTGAAGTCGGCAATGAAAAGCCTCGCGGCCGAGCAGGGCATCGGCAACGAACAGCCGGCGCAGATCAAGGAAAAACTCTTCAGGCGCCTTTACATCAGCTACTCGGAGACCGTGAAGCCCGAGCACGTGAAGATCGAGCGCAAAGACAGCGGCCAGACGATGTACGTGAACTACGAAGTGCGGGTGCCGATGCTCTACAACATCGATGTGGTCGGCAAATTCAACGCCGAGCAGCCGCTCAACGGCGACAAAATGCCCTGAAGCAATCAGCAATTCCTGCGGCGATGACACTCCAAACCGGTGGAAGCCATGCCTGCGGCGGGCATGTGTTCAGCGACCCGGCGCTGCTCGAACGGGCCTTGACCCATCGCAGCGCCGCCGCCGCGCACAACGAGCGGCTGGAATTCCTCGGCGACGCCCTGGTCGGGGCTTTCGTCGCCGAGGCGCTCTATCTGCGCTGGCCCAAGGCGGCCGAGGGCGATCTCACCCGCGCGCGTGCCGAGCTGGTCCGCGAATCCTCTCTCGCCGCATTGGCGAGAGGACTCGATCTTGGTCAGCGGATTCTGCTTGGCCCGGGTGAAATGAAATCCGGCGGTCATCGCCGTGATTCGATCCTGGCCGATGCGCTGGAGGCGATGGTCGCTGCGATCTATCTCGACGCTGGCTTCGAGGCCTGCCGGGCCGCGGTGTTGCCGTGGTTCGCCGAATCCATCGACGCCCTGCCGCCGCTGCACAAGCTCGGCAAAGACGCCAAAACCCGCCTGCAGGAGTGGCTGCAGGGCCGCCAGTACCCGTTGCCGGTCTACGCGCTGATCGCCGAGAGCGGTGAGGACCACGCCAAATCGTTCCGGGTGAGTTGCACCCTGACGGACCCGGCAATGATCCGCGAAGGCGAGGGCGGCTCCCGCCGCGCGGCCGAGCAACTGGCGGCCGAAGCGGTGCTGCAGGCGCTTGTGGCAGGCGGCTGAACCCGTCTTCCAATGTCGGGGAAGCCCGGCGGTTACAATGCCGACATGAATACCTCTCCCCACCGCGCCGGCCACGTCGCCGTCCTCGGCCGTCCGAACGTCGGCAAATCCACCCTGATCAACGCGCTCGTCGGCAGCAAGGTCAGCATCGTCTCGCCGCGGCCGCAGACCACCCGCCACCGCCTGCTGGGCATCGCCACTTTCCCGGAAGGCCAGTTGCTGCTGGTCGACACCCCCGGCCTGCACCGCGACCAGGGCAAATCCACCGCCTCGGCGATGCACAAGATGATGAACCGTGCCGCGCGCGGTGCAGTGGAAGGCGTGGATGTCGCGTTGCTGGTGGTGCGCGCCGGGCAGTGGAGCGAAGAAGACACCTTCGCCTACGACGCGATGAAAGACGCCGGCATCCCGGTGGTGCTGGTGGTGAATCAGGTCGACCGTTACCCAGACAAATCCGTGCTGCTGCCGTACCTGCAGACGGCCAGCGAAGGCCGGGAGTTCGCCAGTGTGCATCCGGTGTCCGCGCTCAAGCGCAAAGGCCTGGAATCGCTGGTGAAAACGGTGTTGACGCATCTGCCGGAACAGCCCGCGCTGTACGCCGAGGACGAAATCACCGACAAGAGCCAGCGTTTCCTCGCCGGCGAACTGGTCCGCGAACAGCTGATGCGCCAGCTCGGCGCCGAATTGCCGTACGCGACCACGGTCGAGATCGAAAGCTTCGTCGTCGACGGCACCATGCTGCGCATCGGCGCGGTGATCTTCGTCGAGCGCGAGAGCCAGAAAGCCATCGTCATCGGCAAGGGTGGCACCCGCCTGCGCGAGATCGGCACCAAATCGCGGATCCAGATGGAGCGGATGTTCGACAGCAAGGTCTTCCTCGAAACCTGGGTCCGCGTGCGCGAGGGCTGGTCGGACGATGAGGCGGCGTTGAAGTCGTTCGGGTACACCGAGTAGGGCGCTCCCGAGCGCGATGCGCTACACCGCCCAACCCGCCTTCGTCATCCACGCTCGCGCCTGGCGCGAGACCAGTCTGCTGGTCGAAGTGCTCACGCATGAGCACGGGCGCGTGGGTCTGGTCGCGCGCGGCGTACACGGGCCGAAGAAACAACAGCTGCGCGCGGCGCTGCAGCCGCTGCAGCACATCCGTTTCGACGGCGTGCAGCGCGGCGAGCTGGCGCAGTTGGCGTCGGCGGAAGCCATCGACGAAGCGCCGCGTCTGCACGGCGATGTGATGCTGGCCGGTTTCTACCTCAACGAATTGATGCTGAGACTCGCGCCGCGCCACGACGGCGCCGGCATCCTCTACGCGATCTATGGCGAAACCCGCGCGCGGCTGGGACTGGAACTGCCGCTGGCGTGGACGCTGCGGCGATTCGAGCGCGATCTCTTCGAAGCGCTGGGCGTCGGTTTCGCCTGGGATTGCGACGGTGACGGCACCGCCATCGACCCGGCCGCGCGCTATCGACTCGATCCCGAGCACGGGCCGCGACGCGTGCTCGGCGACAGCGGCCGCAACGATCGCAGCCACACCGCGACCGGCCGTGCGCTGCTCGATCTCGCCGCCGACCGCGAGCCCTGCGCCGAGGACATGCCCGGCCTGCGCCGTGTGATCCGCACGTTGCTGCTGCATCACCTCGGCGGCCGCGGTTTGAAATCGTGGGAACTGATCGCGGCGCTGCCGCGTGCGACGGCCGAGATTCAAGCGGACAGCGACGACAGCGTGTCCTGAAGCGCAGCTTCGAATTGCGCTGCCGCTTCTTTCGACGCTGGTGCATCGCGCAGACCCACGACCGCACCGCCCAGACGCGCGGCGCCGACGAAACCGCAGCTCGCCTGCAATTTGTGCAATTCATCGCGCAGTGCGGTCGTATCCCGGTTCGCGAGTGCGGCGGACATACGCATCGCCACCTGCGGCAATTCCTGCGCGAACAGACCGCGCATCGCGTCGACATGCGCACGATGGCCGTTCATCGCGCGCAGCGCCGCATCGTCGTCCCAGACGGGCAGTTTGCCGCAGCGCATCGGCGCGTCCTGCCGTGCGTCGTCTGTCTCGATCAGCGCATCGCTTGCGCAGAATCGCCGGATCGCGCCCTGCAACTGCGCCACCGACAGCGGCTTCAGCAGCACTTCCTCGAAACCGGCGTCGATCAGTGCGTCGAGTTCATCGCGACGCGCATCCGCGGTGTGCGCCAGCGCGGTGACGGTCATGCCGCGCCCGCGCAGCTCGGCGAGCAGCTCGGCGCCGCGACCGTCGGGCAGGTTGGCGTCGAACAGCCACAGTGAGTGCGTGTGCGCGGATGCCATGCCGCGCGCTTCGGCCAGAGTGCCGGCGACATCGACCTGCGCCGGCAGCCCCTCGATGGCGGCGGAGAGGAACGCAGCGCTGACCGGATCGTCCTCCAGCAGCAGGATGCGGGGCAGGGCGGCGGAAGCGGATGCGTTCATTGCGGGTCATTTATGCTGACGGCCATGTCGGCCCCGATCTTACGCATTCTGTTGTCGTTCGTGCTGTGCGCGCTTTTCTGGCCGCACGTGGCGCAGGCGCGTACCGCAACCGCCGACATCGCGCGTATCCGCACCGGTCTGGCGACGCTGGAGCAGGTCAACGTCCGCCTCGACTGGTCGAACACCGCCGACCGCGGCACGCTGCGACTGCGCGTCGGCAAGCTCGACGCTCCGGGTCTCGGCTACGCCTTCCGCGACCTGAGCTGGCAGTGCCCGCTGCAGCGCGACGGCGAAGGCGGCTGGCGCTGCGAAGGTGAGTTGCGCAGCGGCGATGCGCGGCCGATGCGTCTGGGCATCGACCTCGCGACCGCGTTCACCGATGTCGTGCTTCGCCAAGGCGACGCGCGGCTGGAAGTGCATCGCCAGGCCGCGGCGCCCGACGACACCCGCATCGATCTGGTGAAGGTGCCGTTGATCTGGTCGCAGGCCTTGCTCAGCCGCGCCTGGGCAGAGGGTCGCTGGAAGACCGGCCAACTCGACGGTCGCCTTGTGGTCAGCGCGCCCACCGACCAACCGCTGCGCGTGGCGGGGCCGCTGACGCTGGCCGGCGCGGCGCTGGAAACGCCGGACGGCAGCATCGCCGCCGAAGGTCTCGGCGCGAATCTCGTCCTGGATTACCGCAGCACGGACAACGAACAGCGCGTCGATCTGCGCGGCGACCTGCGCGGTGGCGAGCTGTTGTTCGGCAGCGCCTATGTCGCGCTGCCGCCGACACCGGTGGCGCTGCGCATCGATGCGATCGGCAATGCCGGCGGTTGGCGCCTGCCGACGCTGCTCTGGGGCGACGGCGGCACGCTCGCCGCGCGCGGCAGCGCCGCGCTCGCGCCCGACGGTGCGCTGAGCGCGCTCGACATCGAGATCGACAGCGACGATCTGGCACCGGTGACCAGCCGCTACCTGTCCGGCTGGCTCGGCGGTTTCGGTTTGGGCGATCTGAGTTTGAAAGGACGTCTGCACAGCCGTCTGCGGCTCGACGCCGGCGGCATGCGCGGCTTCGATGCGCACTTCGATCAGGTCGATGTGTTGGAACCGGGCGGCATGTTCCGTTTCGACGGTTTGCACGGGGATCTGCGCTATTCCGCCGATGCGCCGGTGGACAGCGCGCTGCGTTGGCGCAGCGGGCAACTCTACGGCCTGGATTTCGGCGCCGCCGAACTGCCGCTGCGCAGCGCCGAGGCCGCCATCGCCCTGCGTGCGCCAGCATCGGTCGAGGCGATCGGCGGCACGTTGCGATTCGATCATTTCCGACTGCGTCCGCCGAACGGCGACCAGGGCTTGCAGGCGAATTTCGGTTTGACGCTCGACAAGTTCGACATCGGCAAACTCGCGCAGAGCATGGATTGGCCGGCGTTCCGCGGCACGCTCAGCGGCAGCATCCCGGATGCGCGTTACGTCGACGACAAGCTGGTGTTCGAAGGCGGATTGGAGATGCGCGTGTTCGACGGCAGCGTCAAGGTGTCGTCGCTGGCGATGGAGCGGCCGTTCGGCGTGGCGCCGACGCTATCGGCCGACCTCGCACTCGACGATCTCGATCTGCTGTCGGTTACCGAAGTCTTCGACTTCGGCAGCATCAGCGGCCGCCTCGACGGCAGCATCCGCGAGTTGCGGCTGGTCGACTGGACCGCCACCGCGTTCGATGCCGAGTTCCAGACCCAACGTCGCCGCGGCGTGAAACAGCGGATCAGCCAGCGCGCGGTGCAGAACATTTCCAGCGTCGGCGACGCGTCGTTCGTGACCAGCCTGCAGGGCCAGTTGATCGGGCTGTTCGACGATTTCGGCTATCGCCGGATCGGCATTTCCTGCCGGCTGCACAACCAGATCTGCGCGATGGGCGGTCTCGAAAGCCTGGGTGCGGACGGTAAGGACGCGGACGCGGCGGGCTCCGGTTCAGACAGCGGTGGATTTACTATCGTCCAGGGCGCGGGGATCCCGCGCTTGAACGTGGTGGGGTTCAACCGGCAGGTGGACTGGCCGACGCTGGTCGAGCGCCTGGAAGCGGTCGGCAGCGGCGATCTGAAGCCTGTGGTCGAGTAACATCATTTCGTCGGGCGGGATCCGCACATTTTCAACAGCTGCACACTTTCAACAGTTGCACACTTTCCGGGAGATACGAGCATGCGTCGTTTGTTGGGGCTTTCCATGGTCGCCACGGTGGTCCTCACCGCCTGCGTCACCATCAACGTGTATTTCCCGGCGGCCGAAGCCAAGGAAGCCGCCAAGGTCTTCGTCGAGAAGGTCATCAACGACGCCGCCGAGGCGCCCAAGCCCGAAGGCGGCGGTGGCGGCATGGCGTTCGAAGTGCCGCGCTTCGACCCGCTGATGCTCATCGGCATTTCCCCGGCCTACGCCCAGAGCCAGCCCGACTTCAACATCCAGACCCCGGCGATCACCGCGATCCAGTCGCGGATGGAGCAGCGCTTCGACAGCGCCCTGCGTCCGCATTTCGATTCCGGCGCGCTTGGTTTCACCGAAGACGGCCTGGTGGTGGTGCGCGATGCCGCCGCGCTGGCGCTGAAGGACCGCGTGCCGGTCAATACCGCCGTCGCCGACGAGAACCGCGACCGCAAGGCGGTGTATCGCGAAATCGCCGTCGCCAATGGTCATCCGGAATGGGAAGGGCAGATCCGCGGCCTGTTCGCCAAGCAGTGGATCGACAGCGCCCGCGGCGGCTGGTGGTACCAGCGCGGTGGGGCGTGGAAGCAGAAGTAGTCATTCTGTCGAGCGGAAACATGAAAACGCGGCGTCAAGCCGCGTTTTCATGTGGATGATAAGCGGATACGATCAGTCCAGATGACCGGGCGGATAGCGACATGGCGACGAAAGAAGACATCTTGGAGCAGTTGGTCGAAGAATATTTACTGCACAAGGGATACTTCGTTCGCCACAATCTGAAATTTCTGCCCCGACGTGATCATCCCGAATTCGATTCCAAACAGGATTCCAATCACAGCGATATCGATGTCATCGGCTACCACCCAGCCTTGCAGGGCCACGACAAGGTATGGGTGGTCAGTTGCAAAAGTTGGCAGAGCGGTTTCGATCCAGGTGCAGAATTGCAGAACATCCGACTGGACAAGACTGTGCGCGGGCGCAAGGCGTGGCAGGGCTTCAGAGAACTCGTCAAACCAAAATGGTCCGAAGCGTTCTTGCAGACGGTGCATGCCGCGACAGCGCAGCAGGAGTTCACGTATGTGCTCGCAGTGACCAGGGTTCGTGGAGATCGCGCGGTATGGGAGCATGCTCCCGAGTTCGTCGATGCACTGCAGGGTAATCCGGTCCGCGTTCTGGATTTGTCGGAAATGCTGCAGACAATCTCGCCCGCTCTGACGACAACGATGGCGAGCACCGAGGTCGGGCGCATGTTGCAGTTGTTCAAGGCGGCAGGGCTCAATACCCATCCTCAAGCGACTAGGAGGCTTTGATCGCATGCTTCTGCGAGAATAGCCGGCTTACCTTAGCCCAGACTTGCCCGTGGCCCGCATCGACCAGACCCCGTTCGAACTCGACATCCTCAGTCTTGGCCACGACGGCCGCGGCGTCGCGCGCCGTGGCGGCAGCGACGGTCAGACCGGCAAGACCATCTTCGTTTCCGGCGCGTTGCCGGGCGAGCGGGTGATGGCGAAGCAGACCGCGCGCTCGCGCCATTTCGACGAGGCGACGACGGTCGAGGTGCTGAACGCATCGCCGGATCGGGTCGAGCCGCACTGTCCGCATTTCGGCCTCTGCGGCGGCTGCGTGTTGCAGCATCTGGCCGAAGACCAGCAGATCCTGTCGAAGCAGCAGGTGCTGTTCGACAATCTGCAGCGGATCGGTCACGTGCAGGCGGGCACGCGGTTGCCGCCGCTCACCGACGCCGCCTGGGGCTATCGCCGCAAAGGCCGGCTGTCGGTGCGCCGGGTCGAGAAAAAGGACAAGACCCTGGTCGGTTTCCGCGAAGCCGATCCGCGCTTCGTCGCCGATCTGTCGGTCTGCCGCACGGTGATTCCGCAGGTCGGCGAAAAGCTGACGGCGTTGTCGGTGCTGGTCGACGGGCTCGATGCGCGCAGCGATATCCCGCAGATCGAGTTCATCGCCGGCGATGAGACTGTCGCGCTGGTGTTCCG
>CBIHKW010000156.1:0-8948 GCA_966203835.1 uncultured Thermomonas sp. | reverse complement strand
CGTCGCGGATTTCCAGCGCATTGGCGCCGGGTGCCTGGAAGATGCCGATCGCCGAAGCGTTCATGCCGTCCAGCCGCGCGCGCAGCGTGTAGTCGCCGGCCGCGAGTTCGATCCGCGCGACGTCGGCCAGACGCACGATCTCGCCATCGGCGCCGGCTTTCAGCACGATGTCGCCGAACTCTTCGGTGGTCTGCAGGCGGCCCTTGGCGTTGATCGGCAGCAGGAAGTCGCTGCCGTTGGGCATCGGTTCCGCGCCCAACTGACCGGCGGACACCTGCACGTTCTGCTCGCGCACCGCGCGCAGCACGTCGCCGGCGGTCAGGCCGCGCGACGCCACCTTGTCCGGATCCAGCCACAGGCGCATGGCGTAGTCGCCGCCGCCGAACGCCTGCGCGTCGCCGACGCCGGGGATGCGCGCCATTTCATCCTTCACGTGCAGCCGCGCGTAGTTGCGCAGATACAGCGAGTCGTATTTGCCGTCGGTGGACACCAGATGCACCACCATCAGGAACACGGGCGA
This sequence comes from uncultured Thermomonas sp., assembly GCA_966203835.1. Lineage (GTDB taxonomy): Bacteria > Pseudomonadota > Gammaproteobacteria > Xanthomonadales > Xanthomonadaceae > Lysobacter_I. The sequence continues at coordinate 8,428 of CBIHKW010000156.1, read as the reverse complement.
CTGCTTCTGCGTGGTCACGCCCTGCCGGCGCACATCCTCGGGCAAGCGCGCCAGCGCCTGGCTGACGCGGTTCTGCACGCGCACCGCGGCGTCGTCGGCATCGACGCCCTGCTTGAAGGTCACGGTCATCTGCAGTACGCCGTCGGAACCGGCGACCGACTTGACGTACATCATGTCTTCGACGCCGTTGATGGCTTCTTCCAGCGGCGTGGCCACGGTTTCGGCGATCACCTTGGGGTTGGCGCCGGGATAGACGGTGCGCACGACGACGGACGGCGGTACCACTTCGGGATATTCGCCGATCGGCAGCAGCGGGATCGCGATCAGGCCGGCGGCGAAGATCACGATCGACAGCACCGCTGCGAAGATCGGTCGGTCGATGAAAAATCTGGAGAAATCCATTGGGAAGTCCTGGTTACGTCAAGATCGTTGCGTCAAGAACGTTGCGGCAAAGCCGCAGCGATGCCGGCCCGGGTGGGGCCGACGAACGGATTCGGAGCGAACGCGGTGGCTGGCTTGCGGCTTGCGTGTTGTGACAGGTCGGCGGTAACGCCGCCCCTTCGTCCCCGGGGGAGGTTGCGAACGAAGGGACGGCGGCCGTTTCGAATCGTCTAATTCAATTCTTAGCCACGATCGGCGCGGCGGGCTGCGCGCCCATCGCGACCGTCTGCGGCGTCACCGGCATGCCCGGGAAGAACACTTTCTGCACGCCGCTCACGATCACCTTGTCCTGCGGCGTCAGCCCGGACTCGACCACGCGCAGACCATCGACGGTGCGGCCCAGGGTCACGTCCTTGCGCATCGCTTTGTTTTCGGCGCCCAGCACGTACACATACTTGCGGTCCTGATCGGTCAGTACGGCCTTGTCGTCGACCAGCAGTGCCTTGAACTCGGCGCTGCCTTCCAACTGCACGCGCGCGAACAGGCCTGGCGTGAAGATGTGATCGGGATTCGGCAGTACCGCGCGGGCGCGGATGGTGCCGGTGGCGGGATCGACCTGGTTGTCGACGAAATCGACGGTGCCGGCGTGCGGATAACCGGTCTCGTTGGCCAGGCCCACGCGCACCGGATTGCGGGTGGCGTCGCGCTGGCCCTTGCGCGCCAGTCCGGCGTAGCGCAGGAAGGCCTGCTCGTCGCTCTCGAAGTAGACATGTACCGGATTGAGCGAGACCACCGTGGTGAGCGTGGTCGCGTCGGCCTGGGCGAGATTGCCCACGGTGACGATGGCGCGGCCGGCGCGGCCGTCGATCGGCGAACGCACTTCAGTGAACTGCAGATCGAGGCGCGCGGCGGCGACCGCGGCTTCGGCGGCGTGAACGCCGGCATTGCTCTGCGCGGTGGCGGCCTTGCGGGTGTCGTACTCCTCGCGCGAGATCGCCTTGGCGTCGATCAAAGTCTGCGCACGCACATCCTGCGAACGCGCCAACCGCGCCTCGCTGCGCGCGCGCTCGAGATCGGCCTCGGCGCGCGCCAGCGCCGCGCGATAAGGGCGCTGGTCGATCAGGAACAGCAGCTGTCCCTTGCGCACGTCGTCGCCTTCGCGATAGGCCACGCGCTCGACGTAACCGCTGACGCGCGGGCGCAGTTCGACGGTTTCGACCGCGGCGACGCGGCCGGTGAAGTCGTCCCATTGCTTGATGTTCCTGCTCAGTACCTGGGCGACGCTGACTTCGGGCGGCGGCGGCATGCCCGCGCCGGGCGCGGCCTGCGAACCGCTGCAGGCGCTGACGACCGCGGCGACCAGCAGCGACATCGCGAGAGGGAGGATGGGAAGCGCGGGGTAGCGGCTGCCGTGCTTGCGGCGTTGGAAGCGGGCGGTAGTCATGGCAACGGATCCTGGGTGGAGGGAGAGGATTTCTTGATCGAAGACACGCGACGCAGCAGCGCGCGGGCCTCGGTCAGCGCACGGTGTGCGGAAGGTGGGGTTGCGCAGGCCGGGGCATGCGCGCGGTAATCGACCACCGCGCGGGTGGCCTCGGTGCAGCGTTCGCACACGGCGAGCGACAGCGCCTTGCTGCCGATCACGCGGGCCGTGGGCGCGCGTTCGTGATGGCTGTCCTCGGTGGCGTGCATCAGGCCGTCATCGCTCACGAAATCCTCGACGCACAGCAATTGCAGGCGCAACGACATCGACATCGCTTCGTTGTGCAACACCTCCGCGAGCATGCGCAGCGCTGCGTTGGCGATCGAGCGGTGCCCGTAGCCGGCCCACGGCGCGCGGCTGCCGGGTCCGCCCAACATCACGTAGCCGCCGCCGCGATCGCAGCGCTTCATCAGCGGCAGCAGATGGCGGGCCGCCGCGGCGTGGGCGATCAGCGTCTGGTCGAGCGCGTCGCGCAGCGCGTCCACCGGCTGGTCCAGAACGCGGCCGCGCAGCGAAGGCGGCGCGATCGCGGCGATCACCGCAGCCAGCGGGCGGTCGAGCGCGCGGACCGCCTCGGCAAGCGCCGCGGCCGAGGCATCATCGCGACAGTCGCCGGCGATCAGGGTCAGGTCGGCGTCCGGATGCAGACGGCGCAGGCTTTCGAGCGCGTCGCTGTCGGTGCCGGTCGCGATGATCGGCCGGCGGATCGCCGCCGTCGCCGCGACCACGCCCCGGCCCAGCTCGCGATCCGCGCCCAGTACAAGGACGGGCGGCAGGACCATCGGGCCAATTGTCCCGTTCACGGGATGTTTCCTCCCGCATTCGGGAGAATCGCACGACGCGGGTGGCGGATCGACCAGGCGCCGGCCGCGGCCAGCCCCAGCATCGCGGTCGGCACGCCGACCACGAACGCCAGCACCCAGGCCATCATCAGCGTCTCGCTCTGGCCGCGTTCGGCGGCCTGCGCCAATGCGAGGAAGCCAAGGCAAAGCAGGGCGACCACGCCGATGGCGAGGAAATGGGCGAGGATCAGGCGGAGGTGGGGGGAGCGGGGCATGTCGGCGGTCGGGTTCGTGGGCGGTGTTCCAGATGCAGCGCACGATAGTCCTGTCGACGGCACTTGATTAGCTGGCCATTCAGGGAATAATTATCCCGCAAACGGGTCAATCGACCCATGCTGCTCAAACCAGCCATTCGCCCCAGCCATCTCCGGAGACCCTCCATGGCACGCGATCTCAACGACACCCTCATCTTCGTCCGCGTGGTCGAACACGGCAGCTTCATCTCCGCGGCCCGCGCGCTCAGCCTGCCCAAGACCACCGTCAGCCGCAAAGTCCAGGATCTCGAAACCCGGCTCGGCGCCCAACTGCTGCACCGGACCACACGCAAGCTCGGGCTCACCGAGGCCGGCAACATCTATTTCGAGATGTGCCAGCGCATCGCTCGCGAACTCGACGAAGCCGAAAGCGCCGTCGGCCAGTTGCAGGGCGGCCCGCGCGGCTGGCTGCGCTTCACCGCGCCGTATTCCACCGGCACCACCTGGATCGCGCCGCTGCTCGGCGAATTCCACGCGCGCTATCCCGAAGTGCGCATCGACATGGTGCTGAGCAACGAATCGCTGGACCTGATCGACAAGGAAATCGATGTCGCCCTGCGCATCGGCCACCTGCCGGATTCCAACCTCATCGCGCGCCGGCTCGGCGTATTCCGCACCCAGGTCTATGCCAGTCCCGCCTACATCGCCCGCTACGGCGAACCGCTGCATCCCGACGACCTCCAGCACCATCGTGCATTGGCGATGTCGAAACACCGCCGCAACGGCGGCTGGTTCTGGCCGCTGTCCGATGGCGGCGACATGCGCGACGTGCGCGTGGAACCGGTGCTGGTCTCCAACGATCCCGCCGGCCTGAAGGGCGCGCTGATCTGCGGCGAAGGCCTGATGCTGGGCGGCGATTTCATGATGAAACCCTACGCCGAACAGCAACTCGTGCGCCGCGTGCTCGCCGGCTGGACCGGCCCGGAATACGAGTTCAACGCCGTGTTTCCAAGAGGCCAGCAATCGCCCAAGGTCCGTGCCTTCGTCGACTTCCTGGTCGAACGCCTCAACTTCGACGCCGACTATATGTTCGAACTCTGCGATGGCGTCGGCGCGCGCTGCCCGGATGCTGTCGCTGCCCTGGCCATGGCGGAGGCGATGCGCGAGAAACATGCGGAACTGCAACTGGTCGGCGGCATCGAGCGCGTCGACAGTAGTGAAGACGAGGCGGTGGCGGCGTAGCGGGTCGACGCGACTTCAGCGGAACAGCAGACAAATCCCGGGAAGCACATTCCCGGGCGGACGTTTCACACGTTGAGCGGGCGCGCGGCCATCAGCCCATCCGCTGCGATCGAGCGGGTTCATCCTGTTTGGGCTGGTTCTGCTGCTGAGACAATAGTTGCGCCTGCTGCTGCGCCAACGTGTCCACTTTTTGCAGCGACTGTTCCATCGAGCGTTCCACCGCCTGTGCCACATCGGTCATGGAACGTCGCGCCAGCGGGTCGGACGGGTCCTGTCCTTGTACGACGAACAGTTGCGTCCCGGCCGCGATCTGCGAGCCGTCCTGCTGTCGTTTGCCGGTCTCGTTGATGGCGATATGGTTGGCCGAGGTGATGTCGGCCGCCTTGGCGTCGTGGAAAGCGCCCATCGTCAATCGCTCGCTGCTCGCGTCGAATGTGCGCCCTCGCTCCACATCGATGCTCGCCACGCCACGTTCGATCTGTTTGTAGAGACGATGATCGGGGTGGTCGGGATCGCGCGGGTCGGGGAGACGTAAAGGCAACGGTGTCGACGACGCGGCCATCGCCATCGGGTCCGCGCCATTGACTGCGCGCTCTTGTCGCCGGTCGTCTTGCTGCGCGTCGAGTTCGTGCGATCCATCTTCACGCCGGCCGGCGCTTGCCATCAGCACAGGAGTCGCCACCGCCAGACGGCTATCGTCCAACGACAGACCTTCCCGGTTTGCCTCGCGCTGTGCTTGCTCGCGCACGTCGCGACCGTTTTCCGATGCGCGTTCAATCGCATGCGGTGCGGTGGTCATTTCAGTCCGTGCCCGCTCGATATCAGCGGGTGTCGTTTCGGCGGCGATCACGTAGGTCTTGCCGTCCGCGTCCAGGCGCATGCTGGCGATGGCGTATTGGCCATCGGCTTGCGGCTGGGCCTGTAATGCGGTAGTGGCCGGGTCCAGTCCTTTCGCATCCCAGGTCGCGCGCACGGCGGTTGCGGCAACGGCGACCTGCTCGGCACTCGCATCGACGCCTGCGTTGCGGTAAGCGCCCGCAACCGTGTCGCGCAAGCGCGCATCGGCGTCCATCGGCGGCACGGGCAGGATCTCGCGCGGTGGCGGCAAGCGCGCCTGCAGGACGTCGCGGGTTGCGTCCAGTTCTTCACGTAGATTGCCGGACGCGGTGCTGTTGTAGATCAACCCCGTGCTGACCCATTCGCCATCCGCACGGCGCTGGTAGCGGTTCTCGTCCGATGCGACCAGGGTATCCACATCCGTGCGGGCGTTGCGCACGGCTTGAGGCATTTCTCCATGCGCCGCCCAACCGTTGCGGATGTACGTGTCTTCATAACGCGCTGCGATCGAGGCCGGGCTGTTCGCGGCGTTTTCCACCACGATTTGCGCCGCCTGGCGGTCCAGCCGCGCGATAAGGGCCGCATCATCTGCGGTTTCGGTGGTGTACGGCGTCATCCCGCGCTCGACGAACGGACCGTACACCTCGCGCTGCCATTGCCCGTTCTCGGGGTTGCGCTCCCAGTTGGACGGCCGACTGCTGGGCGTATCGCCTGCCTCTGCCGGAATCGAGAATGGACTGCGCTGTGCCGGCGGGCCGCCCAGCACCAGCTCAACCGATCGACTGGTCGCTTGATAATTGAGTGCGTTCTCCGTTGACGGCGACGCTCGAAGATCGCCGCGGCGGGGGTTGTCGATGCCGTCGTCGCTGCGATCGATCGGCGCCTCGCGCCGCCAACCCAGTGCAGGATTGTCCGGGTCGTAGATCCAGGTTTTACCGCCGAGCTCCTGATTGTAAATGCCGCGATTGTCGTTCCACTCGGCGATCCTGTCGCCGACGAACACGCCCGCCACGCCGCCGATGGCGCCCGTCACCAACAGGCCCGGCCCGGTTTCCACACCCAGAACCGCACCGGTCGCTATGCCGATACCGGCGCCGGCCCAACCGCCGACACTGCGTGCGCCGAAATGGATCAATTCCGACTCGGCGGCCGTGCGATTGCCTTCGCCGGCCAACCGATGCGCAGTGCGGACGCTGTTGGCACCGTCGTAGACTTCCAGTGCGAGGCCGGCGACGCCCAACGCGCTCCCGGCGCGGATGCGCGTTGGCTGCACGCGGGTGACGTGATCCACCTCGATCGCTTCGCGCGTTGTACGCTCGACGCTTTCCGTCACATGATTCGCGCTGCGTTCCGCCAGCAGGTTCTCGCGGGCCGCAGGATGGACTTTGGGATTGTTCGACAGGTTCTCAGGCAGATCTCGATGCCAGGTCTGCTGCTCTCTCCAGCCGTCGCGCAAGTTCCGAGTGATATTAGGGTCTTTCAAGCGCGCCTCGCGCGCTTCCTCAAGCGCCGCACCCGGCAGCCGGGTATCCGTACGACTGTCGTATAACTCCACGCCTTCGCGATTGAAAATACGGATCGGCACATCGGTCTGCGCGTGGATCGTGTCTAGGCTGGCGGGTACCTTGCCGTAGATCGCATCGCGCGCGCCTTCTGGAACATGGCGGCCGTAACCATCCAGATCGAGTTTCCTGGAAAAACGCTCATCAACGCCATGTTCGCTTTCCAATTTGTGCGATGCGATGGCCCGCACTTCGACCTCATAGCCTTTCGCTTGCAGGTCCCTGATTAGTTCCGAGGTCCACTGACCGTTGCTGAGTGTTGTATCGAAGATCAGATTTTTCTTCGAAGACACCGTCGCGTCGAGGAGTTCATCGGCCCACTGGCTGGCATCGGCATGCGTGCGGCCGGACCATGTGTAGGGTGTTTCGCGACGAAACGCATCGACACCAGGGTGATGGCGACGCAGTTCGTCAGGATCAACAGTGACGACATTGTTGTCGAGTTCAACTTCGGCGCGCTTGCCAAGCCCACCTTTTCCTGCGCCTGGTTGGCCAGCAAGAATGATCGCTTTTGGATGTTCCTGGGGGGTTGCGTCTACGAAGTAGCGTCGCGCGAGTATTTCTTCTCTAAGAATTCGATCATGCGCTTCCTTCGACAGCTGATCGGACTCATTCGCCATGACGCACCCCGGACCTCATCTTGTCGAAGTATTCGATCAGATCCTTCATGCTCCATACCGGCCCTGATGATCCGCAATCGAGCATCAAGCGCAGCTTTTTCTTTGCATGCTCGATAACATTCGGATCCCCGCCTTCCTCCGCGATTCTCAGTTCGCTGCGGGCTTCCGAGATGAAAGTTTCAAGTCGGCTTTCGAGCACCCAAATCGCGACCTCGATCGGAGGCGTCACCTTTGATGGTTTTTCGATCACCGTGTTGAGCGCTTCCTGTAGGCGGTCGATGTGCTCCGGATACTCCTTGAGCATCTCACGCAAGCCCTGCGGCACCGGGGGTGATGTTGGCATCTCTGCTTTCCCTTTCTTTATTTTCAGGCAGTCTGTAAGAATAAGCATCGTGAAGTTTCGTGCATGCCAAACGTCAAGAATGAAATCGTTGACGCGCACGCAGGATGATCCGCCGTAGCAGTAACGCTATGGCGACGCCGATCAGAGCGCCAATATTGCGCGCAGCGAAATGTGTCCAGGTGGATTCCATTGCCGTGCGGTTTCCGGTCGATAACTGCCATTCGACGAGATGCCAGGTCTTCGCCAAATCGTAGGAAAACAGAAAAAAGGCAGCGATCATGAAAAATATGACGATTTTCTTGTCGCGTGCTCTTTTTGGCTTTGTAGGAGAAGCCTGCTGATCTTCTTCGGTCACAAATTGATGCTCCGTAAGTATTTTTATTTCCCCTGCGGGACAGAACGGAAATGACGGCAGGTCTGTCGGCCTTTGATCGTTTTTTCAGGAGCGTGATCGTATAGAGCCTATGCGTTCGTATGGCTGCCAGAAAGATGCTGCCTATCCTTTGCGCTTTCAGGCGGTTCGTTGGCGAGGCATGCGCGTCCCATGTTGTTTGCATCCTTCTGGGGCGCAGTCTGCCCCCGTTTGCGTCTTCTCGCGAGTAAGGCTACAAGGCGGACAAAGCCGGCGTGCTTGGGCACGCCCTGCGATGTCGCATAGGAAACGCGCCAGCGCACCGAGTGGACGAGCGCACGAGCTTTGCCATACGCGAGGTTGTGGTGGTAGATCGTCAATCCGAAGCCGTCGCTTTAACTCGAGCCCCGACGACAAAAGCCGCTCAGGAAATCGACAGCCACAAAAAAAGCCGAAACCCTTGATTTTTCTGGGGGGTTTCAGCTTTTTTTGGTGACATCTGTGATCGCAAATGGTGGCCGAGGACGGAATCGAACCGCCGACACGGGGATTTTCAATCCCCTGCTCTACCA
>CBIHKW010000155.1:0-9205 GCA_966203835.1 uncultured Thermomonas sp. | reverse complement strand
GTCCTGTTGCTGCGCGGCGGCGGCCATGCGCTCCTGCGGCAGCGGCGGGGGCACGGCGGCGGATGCGGGCTCGGCGGGTGCAGCAGCCATCGACGGCACGGGATCATCGGGCAGATCGAAGCGCGCCCGGCCGGTGACGGGAGCGGCAGGCGCCGGCTCTGCTTCAACACCAGTTTCGATATCAGCTTCGACATCGGCGACGCGCGCCGCCGGGGGCGATGCCACTGCGGGCTGCGGGCGCCACGCGGGCTCGGGCGTTTGCTTCACCGCAGTGGCTGCGGGCCGCGCGGACGCCACTTCGTGCAACTGTGCGTGCAGTTGCCCGACATCGCGTTCCAGCGCATCGATGCGTGCTTTCGCGTTGCCGATCTTGACCAGCACCACGATCAGCAGTACCGGCACCGCCAGTATCACCAAGGCCAACAAGACCAGGATTCCAGCGAAATCACCCATTTGCTGCCGCCCTCGGCGCGGCGTATCCCCCTCGTCCGCCACTGACCGTCTACAACCGGGCGAACACCGCCGCAGCCTTCCCCATGCCGCCATGAATTGCAACCGGCCCGGCCCTGCGTAGTGCGCAGGCGCGCTCCTGGTATCGTCTATCGATACCGGCCGACCGTTGCGGCGCGATCAAGGGCTGGGTCGAAATGCCGGGCTCGGAACACTCGGCTCAGTCGGCGGCGCCGGCCGCCTGCAGCTCGCGATCGAGGAACAGCGCCAGCTCGGCCTGATCGAACTGGCGTTCGAACAGCGGCACCGCGAAGCGATAGCGGTCGCCGTCCTGACGCAGCACCCAGGCCAGACGCAGCCGCGCCAGCGCCTGACGCAGGCCCTCGATATCGCAGCGCACCCCGCGCGCGTCCAGCAGCGCCAGCAGATCGGCGACGCGCTGCGCGCCGGTCTGGGCGATGCGATACACGATGATGCGATCGAGCCGCGCCGCCGCGGCGTCCTGGGTCAGATGCGCCCAACCGGCCACCGCGTCCTGGGCGGCCTGCGACGACAGCGCGGTCTGCAACTGCTCGTGGCCGATCCGGCTCACGCCCACCGGCAAGGCCTGCAGGCACTCCTGGCAGAGGATCGCCACCAGATTGGCGCGCTCGCCGCTGACCTCGATCAGCCTGTCCACCAGCGCGGGCGTCTGGAACGCCAGGCCCAGGCGCTCGAGCGGCCGGGTCGCCAGCGCGCGGCAGGCCTCGACTTCCAGCCCGCCGATGGCGATCACCTCGCCGAAGTTGCGCAGCGGCGATTGGTAATCCTGGGCCGCCGCCTGATACACCTCCCAGAAACCGGCGAGCATGAAATGGCAGCGGCCCTCTTCGCTCAAGGCGCGCAACTGCGCCAGTTCGGCGTAGCCGCGTGCGGCGTCGTGGCGGATGAACGGGTCGGCCTCGTCGATCAGGAACAGCAGCGCGCGACCCTCCGCCTGCCGGACCAGCGCGGCGAGCGCAGTGTCGAGATCGGCATTCGCCTCCACGCCCGCCTCGCTGGCGATGCGCGCGGCCAGCCGGTGGTCGCGCAGCGCGAGGTAGTGGCAGCGCACCCGCGGATGGTCGTCGAAGCGACGCTGGATGGCCTTCATCAGGCTGGTCTTGCCGAGCTGGCGGCCGCCCACCAACACGTAATTGCCGGGTTCGCGATTGACCACCCGCGCCAACAGGCTTTCGCGACCGAAGAACGAGGACGGCCGGGACACGCCGCCGCGGGTCTGGTAGGGCGAAATCCGCGAGACGTGCAGCTGACGGGCCATGGTCCGCACCAGCACGTCAGTGGGGTCGGCGGCCAACAGCCAGCGCGTCTGCGTGCGGCGATCCAGCGTCACCAGCAGATTGGCCGGATCCCGGCTGCGCTGCAGCAGAGCGCGGTCGAAGCCCTCGGCCGGGCTCAGCACCAACACCACATCGTGTCCGGACTGCAGATCACGCAGGCTGCGGACGATCTCGGCCGGCGACCGCGCGGCGTCGGGCAGATACAGGATGCAGCGCGCGAGGTTCACCGGCAGATCGTCGGGCAAGCGCCATTCGAAGGTGTCGCCGGGCAGCGGCCAATCCAGCGTGCGCTGGGCGTGCGCGCCCACCGCCAGGGCCAGGATCTGCGCCTTCTGCTCAGGCAGGGCGCGGTCGAACGCCAGCGCCTGCCGCCAGGCATCGAGGGTCGCGCCGCCGGCGCGCAGCACCGCACTGCGCCGACGCAGCCAGACCAGCGCCTGATCCAGCGCGTGCAGGTCGTCCAGCGGCACCTCGCGGATGCGTTTCGGGTCGCGCTGCAGCATCGCCAGCATCGGGTTGCGATGGAACAGCCAGGCCAAAGCCACCAGCAGCGCGGCCAGCAGCACGCCGATCACGAGCAGCAGCCATTGGGTGCGGGTCCAGCCCGCGTCCTCGTCCGCGGATCGGCAATTGACCGGCACCCACTGTGCGGGGAGCGCGCTTGCGCCGCGCTCGCAGCTCCAGCGCTGGGTCTTGCGGTCGTAGCGGAAGCTCAGGATCTCGCCATCGACGCCGGTCCTCGCGGCGGAACGGGGCGACGCGCTGGCCTTCAGCAGCCAGGGTTCGCGGGTATCGAGCACGAAGGCGGCGGCGGGATCCGGCTCCTCCCATTCGCGGACATCCACGGGCCAGCGCTCATGCACTTCGACGTACTCGACCAGCGTGTACTTCGCGTAGACGACCTGGTTCATGCCCAGATTCATCATCGACGCCATCTCCGCGTTGCGCAGAAACAGCAAGCGCAGCAACGGGTTGGAATGCGGCGCGAGCAGCGCGGTGCCGACGAACCAGACGACGAACACCGCCAGCACGAGCCATGGCCAGCGTATCCGGCTCCGCGGCGGCCGGGCGAGAGGCGTCTTCACGCCTCCAGCACCAGACGCGCCGCCCGGCGGATGGCGTCGCAGCGCCAGACCAGCCAGCGCCCGTCGCCCGCCTCTCGCACCGCGAGCAGATTCGCCCAGTACAAACGGCGCAGCAGCGGATCGATCAGATACGGATTCGCGCGACCCAGCCGCTCGGCTTCCGCCAATGTCTGCAGACGGGCGCGATCGCCGGCATCGGCGACCGCCGGCAGCAGCGACTGCCACAGCAGCGGATGTTCGGCGAGGCGCGCGCCCAGGGTGGCGTCGTCGAGGTTCGGGTCCGCGCGCAGCAGGCGGAACGCAGCGGTCAGCAGCGCGGGGTGGCCGCCGCTCAGCCGCAGCAACCGCGCGGCGTCGGCATCATCGAGAGCGCCACCGTCCTGGCCGAGCATCGCGCGCAGGGCCGGCGGGTCCATGTCCGGCCAGACCTGCACGTCGGCAATGTTCAGCAGCGACAGATCGCCGCCCTGGTATTTGAGGTCGACCAGCGCTTCGCCGCCGCAGAGCAGCAGATGCAGGCGTCCGCTGTGGGTCTCGCTGAGGCTGCGCAGCACGCCGGCCAGCGCCTCGCGCAGCGCGGGTTCGCCCTGTTCGAAACGACTGACCAGACAGAACAGCCGCTCGCCGCTGGCCAGACGGCGGCGCAGCGCGGCTTCGAAGGCGTGATCGGAATCGACATCCGGCAACCCGCACTGCTCGCCGATCGCGCGGAAATACGCCTCCAATTCGACGGCGAGACTGTAGGGCGGCTGCAGATGCAGCACCGATCCCGCGCCGAAACGACGCGAGGCTTCGGCGACGAACGCTTCGCGGAACGGCGGCTGGCCCCAGTGCGCCTGACTCAACAGCATCAGGATCGGATACGGCATCAGCCGTTCCATGCGCTCGAACACCGCGGTCACGGTCGCCGCGAACGGCGCCTCGGCGACCGCGTGCTGCGCCGGGTATTCGGGCTCGAAACCGGCGGCCTCGAGCATCGCGTTGGTTTCCGCCTCGGTCAGGCGCAGATAGCGGGTGCAGGCCAGCAGGCGGTCGCGATGCCGGGCGCTGGGCATCGCATCGCCGTTGCGCCAGTTGTTCACCGACTCCCGGCTCAGCCCGATCTCGGCCGCCACCGCACCCGCGCTGGCGCGGATACGGCGCATGTGCGCGGACAGCAATTGCGAAAAACGCGGATTGAGCATGCCGTTCCGGGCGCTGGCGGGGTCGTCCACGCTAACGCCCGGAACGTAGATGTCAACAGCGGCGGCCATCGTCTGTCCGCGTCAGAGGATGATGCGCAGCGCCAGCGCCCACACCGCAAGCAGCACGACGTACTTCAGCACCAGCACGACCTGGCTGGGCGGCGAGTAAGGCGCCGACTGCAGGATATGCAGACGCTGCGGCTGCTGCAGGCGCGTGTACAGCACCCAGCCCGAGAGCAGGACCAGCACGCCACCGGTCACCGACACGCCCATCGGGCCCAGCGTGTCCAGCACCCAGACGAACAGCTTCTTCAGACCCTGCCGACGCCCCGAGACCTCGACTTCATCCACCGCACGGATGGCGATCGCCGCCGCGCGCAGAGCCAGCGTGCCCAGACCGAACACGGTCACCGCGATCAGCGGGCCCAGCGCCGCACGCCAGCGGCTGTAGTGGGTTTCGTAGGCGCTGAAGGTGTCGGACAGTTGCTGCTGCGCGGCGGCGAACACCTGCTCGCGCAGCCCCGGGGTTTCGATGGAGACCGAAACGCTGGCATCGTCTTTTCCGTCGCGATGATGGAAATCGATGTCGGTGTCGTGCTCGTCGTACTGCACGCGGGTCATCGACCGGAACGTCGCGTGCTTGGCGTCCTTGCCGAACACCGTCGCCGGCGAACGCCCGGCCTGCAGCGCGTCCACCGCCTGGGCGGCGGCGGCCGGCGCGAGTGTTTCGGCGTACACGGCCTCATCGGTCAGGACGATGAGCTGGGCCTTGTCGTTGTGCTGGTCGATCCAGTGTTGCATGCGGTTTCCCCGGTGGTTGCGGGCAACGGCGCCCGATGCCGACAGTCTCCGCCCGCATCGTCTGCTGCTGAATCGGTGAAGCGTCAGCCCGGGGCCCCACCGGTTGACGATGTGTCAGGCGCGGCGACCATATTGAGGACAATGAAGACTCAGCAACAAATGAAGTTGATCCAGGGCAAGCCCATCGCCAAGCAACGCACCATCGCGCAAGTGCTCGGATCGATGCTGCAAGGCAGCCGATAAACAAGAAGCCCGCGCAGTGCACGGGCTTCTTGTTCTCATTCGGCGGCATCCGCTACGCGGGTGCCGCCCTACTCATTGCGTCGTACGGCCGAGTTAAGAGCAATTTCGATTTCGCTTTCGCTTTACAACCTCATAAATGCCCACCGGAATTTCGAAAATCAGCACAAGCATTCCAAGAAAAACGGAAACGCCAACACAGAAAGTTCCTGTAATCTGTAAAGGTTTGCTTTCTATGGATATCGACAACATCACAAGCAAGACTCCAAAAACGCCCGCAAAGAAAAAGCCCATCGCCATTTTCATCAAGCCATAACTGACTGGAAAATTATGGCGCAATTCACGTGAAAACTGCTTTATTTGCATGAGCAATCACCCCCAATCGTCGGGCTTGTCCAAGAGACAGACTTATATTTACCAATCCCTATTGCGGCCAGTGCCCCCCAGCCTCGCCGAGGTCAGACGGTGCTGCTAGCAGATGCTGCCGTCGTCAGCCAATCAAACGGCCTAAATGGACTGGTTCCATCACGCCCATCAACCGAAATCCCATAAGAAACTGCGCCGCCCCCCGTTGCCTTCAAAGTGAATACCACTGGCCGATCCGAACCCCGAAGGAAGAGCGCCATTCGATCGAGAAATGCCTGCAGAAAGTCCAACGCCAAAATACCCGCCCCAAACAGCCATCACATTGCCTTGCCCCTGCGTGAAGACTTGATAGCACTGCCATCGCAAAGGATTGTCCGGGATAGAAATACCGATTCCACCGCCTACTCCAAAACCCGCCCAAAAAAAAATAACTGCGGGATGCCAGCCATAGCGGTTCCCGAGACGTTCAACGAAACCTGCGTTGACAAACCATATATATGTAGCGAAGGATTCCCACCAACGTAACTGTAAGTGCTGATGCCGCCGCCAAGTCCGATAGGATCACTCGGCGAGTACCGCCCCGTGCCCGAATCGTAATCCCGAAAGTAGTTGTAGTTGAACCCCGTCGCGCTGTCGTACTGCTGTCCCTGGAAACGCATGTCCAGCACGAAGCGGTGGCTGTCGCCGTCCAGGCCTTCGTCTGGTGCGCTATCGCCGAAGGCCTCGCCCGCCAGATCCCAACGCAATTAATGGGGTCAGGTTCATTTTTCTGCATGCCATCGCGGATAGATATTCGCGATCAGGCCAGACCACGCGGCCGGTGGAATCAGATTCTGGAAATGAACCTGACCCCGCCTGCTGGAATCCGCTTCGCAGGTTCCACCCCACGCAATGCGCCTTGCTGCATTCATTGCGCCGTACGGCCGTCAAAACGTCTAACCCGTTCTATTTCTTGCCTTACACTCTCCGCTTCTTGAGGGTTATACCTCTCCAAGACATCAGCCCAGCGCGATGCCTTTTCCAAATCCATGCGTTGCGAGTCTGCGTTCGCGTAGAACATTGCTAACGAATAGATAGCGCGCTCATCGCCCGCATTTGCGCCAACAACCAGCCATTTCTCTCTTTGCGCAGGCGTGTAGCGAACAAACGAATAGTAGAGATATAGACGCCAACTAGCTTCAGCATCACCCGCGTTTGCTTGCTCGATCAACTTAGCCCGCTCATTCTGGCTATAAACCTGCTTCGGATCCAAGTGGCCGTAACGATCTCGCACCAAGAAGAAGCTAACTGCGCATGCAACGATGAGCCCTACCGTAATCAATAACAACCGGATTCGCATTTTCCATATCCTTCACTAGTCGTCCAATTCCAGAAACCGGGCTTGGTATTGTCACGTAAAAGTTCCCCGTTTTGCTCCTTGCCGCTAAAAATCGTGGGCTCTGTCTGTGCTTTTGAGTACCAAACAAGATCACTTGCTGCGAATATTATTGCATCAGCACCAAGAGCACTCGCTAGATGATGGCGCAACCAACCCTTCCCCGAGTCGCAGACATATAAACGAACCTTACGTACGCCATTCTTCCATTTATCTGTCTGCCGAATCATGTTGGCCAAATCTTCGATTTTGATCGACTTTCCGTCAGCCCCCCAAACTTCACCGGGAATACCATGCCCCCCAATTGATATTTCGCCCGGCCGATTTTCAACACGCTGAGCCCGCTCGTATATTTTGTCTTTAAACAAAAAACCAAATAGTCCTGGATAAAAAAGATTGATATCGACCTGAAGCCCGGATCGATCCGTCCATTGCAACGGGTTGCCTTTTACATAGCCATAAGTACCAATTCCACCACCAAGCCCAATCGGATCACTCTGCACATACCGGCCCGTGCCCGGATCGTAATCCCGGAAGTAGTTGTAACTAAGCCCACTCATAACATCATACCGCTGCCCCGGGAACCGCAGGTTGAACACGAACGGCGTCGAATCCCCGTCCGGATCCTGGTTCGGCGCGCTGTCGCCGAAGGCCTCGCCGTTCAGCTCCCAGCGCCACACCGCAACGTCGCGCACCGGGTCGATGATCACGCGCGGCGTGCCGAGGGCGTCCGCTTGGATGTAGTGCAGCTTCGCCGCCACGCCCGGCGTCGCGCCCACCATGACACCGACGGGCAGGCCATCCAGCCAGATCATCTGCTGGATCGGCGCGACGTTTCCGCCGCTCATGGTTTTGTAGTCGCCCATCCAGTAGCCCGCATCGCTGTAGAGACTGAGCGTCGTCGACCCGCTGCCGGACCTGTACACCTGCTCGCCGCGACCGTTGTACTGATAGGTCATCTTGGTCGTACCGGCTTCCTTGTACTGCACCATCCGGCTGTGGTCGCCATACACGAACTGCTTCGCCGTGGCCGCCGCGATCCCGACGGTATTGCCTGCGTTGTCGTAGCTGCGGGCGACGCCACCCACACTGGCCAGACGATGCCGATTCGCGACGTAGGTGTTCGCAGTCGACGCACCGGCCAGTGTGCGACTGGTGCGGTTGCCGGTCTTGTCGTAGCCGTATTCCTGCAGCGGCACTTGGATGGCGCTATCGCGCATCGCGGTCAGACGATCGAGATCGTCGTAGTCGTAGATCCATTTCGGCGTTTCGTTCTGATCGCCGTTGCGCAACACCTTCAGATTGCCGACCACATCGAACTCGTAACCGAGACTGATGCCGCCTGCAGCGGCGTCCTGCACGATGCCCGGCTGACCGTTGAGGTTGTGCGTCCGGCTCATCACCCGGCCGTTGCCGTAGCTCCACTGCGAGATCGGGCCGAACGGGTCATAGATCGTGCTGTGCAGCAGCACCTGCCGGCCGGAACCCTGGTTGACGCCGATCTCGGCGACGCGCCCCTGCACGTCATAGAGATAGTCGACCTCGGCACCGCCCGGATACACCATTTTCTGCAGACGGCCGTTCGCCAGATAGATCCAGCGCAGCTCCAGATTCCGCCCGAAGACGTACTGCACCTTGCGGGTCAGATCGCCGAAACGGTTGTAGCAGTACGTGGTGTTGCCGCTACCGTCCGTCATCCTGCTCAGGCGACCCACCAGGAACGTCTCGCCTTCGGGGCACAGACTCTGCGCCGTGTCGTAGACATAGCTCACATTCAAAGCGCTGTTGGGATAGGTGATGCCCGTCAATCGGCTCAAACCATCGTAGGCATAGTTCGACTCGACATTGCGCGCATCGGTCTGGCGGGTGCGATTGCCGGCGGCATCGTAAAGATAGTTCGTGATACCGGTATCCGGGCTTTCGAGGCGGGTCTGATCGCCGAAGCCGTTGTAGGTATTGATCGTATTGAGATTGTTCGGGTCGTTGACATTGGCCACCTGATCCAGCGCGTTGTACTGGAAGGTCGTCTCGGCACGATCCATGTCGCCCGCAGCACCGGTCGCATTCTGCAGCGTGTACTTCAGTCGTCCCAGCGCGTCGTACTGGTTTTGCGTTTCCCGCATCGACGCATCCGTGACTTTTTCGAGATTGCCTTCACCGTCGTACAAGAAAGACGTGTCGACCAGCGTGACGATATTGGGATCCGGATGGCGGGTCCGCACCTTCTCCAATTGCCCAAGCGTGTTGTAAGTGCGCGACAGGGTCCGCCGCAGGGTGCCTCCGACATCCCGGGTCTCTTCCTTCGTTCGCTCGCCCGCGCTGTTCAGGGTGTAGGTGATGGTGTTGCCGTCGCGATCGGTGATGCTGGTCAAGCGATGCGCGTCG
>CBIHKW010000154.1:0-9304 GCA_966203835.1 uncultured Thermomonas sp. | reverse complement strand
CGTTCCGCTGCCGGCTGCACCGTGCATCTCAACACAGAACCGATCATCGAGTACATCAACAGCAACATCACGCTGCTGAAGTGGATGATCGCCGAAGGCTACGCCGACCCGCGTTCGCTGGCCCGCCGAATCAAGAAGATGGAAGCCTGGCTGGCCGATCCGCAACTGCTGCAGGGCGACGCCGATGCAGAGTATGCGGCGGTGATCGAAATCGATCTCGCCGACGTGCATGAGCCGATCCTGGCCTGCCCGAACGACCCGGACGACGTGAAAACCCTGTCGGAAGTCTCCGGCGTTGCGATCGACGAAGTGTTCATCGGTTCGTGCATGACCAACAGCGGTCACTTCCGCGCCGCCGCCAAGCTGCTGGAAGGCAAACGCGATATCCCAACCCGCCTGTGGGTGGCGCCGCCGACCAAGATGGACGCTTCCGAACTCACGAAGGAAGGCCATTACGGCACGTTCGGCACCGCGGGCGCGCGCATGGAAATGCCCGGCTGCTCGCTGTGCATGGGCAACCAGGCGCAGGTGCGTGAGGGCGCGACCGTGTTCTCCACCAGCACCCGCAACTTCCCCAACCGTCTGGGCAAGAACGCGAACGTGTACCTGGGCTCGGCGGAGCTGGCGGCGATCTGCTCGCGCCTCGGCCGCATCCCGACCAAGGCCGAATACATGGCCGACATGGGCGTGCTCGATGCGCAGGGCGCGGAGATCTACCGCTACATGAACTTCGATCAGATCGCCGATTACAAGGATGTGGCGGATACGGTCGGGGCGTGACCTGTCATTCCATGGTTTGTCGTCCCTACCGGCTGTCATCCCGAACGAATGTGAGGGATCTGCTGTTGTATTCCTTGCATTCCCGGTGAACAGCAGATCCCTCCACGGGCTTCGCCCGCGTTCGGGATGACAACAACAGAAAAGCCCGGCGAAAGCCGGGCTTTTCTGCGTCGAAAATCCAGCGGACTGAAGTCCGCTCTACAGGAGTGGAGATTCAACCCAGCTCCGCTTCGATCGCCTGCATCATCGCGCGGCGCAGCAACAGGAAATCCCACAGCGAGCCACCCATCTGGCGCCACAACACCGCCGAGCGCAGCGCGGAGAGCAGCAGGGCGCGGATTTCGGCGACCACTTCCGTCTGCTGCAGGTAGTGCGGGTTGCCCTGCACGATCACCTTCGGCCGCAGATGGCTGATGGTGTCGGCGTAGAGCTGGCCGAGGCGTGAGATCGCATCGGGATGGATGCTGCCCTGACGTTCGGCGATGCCTTCCAGCGCGCGGATGCCGTCGAGCACCTGGCCCGCCAGCGCCTCGTCGGCGACGAAGCGGCGTTCGATCTGCAGCACCGCCCGGGCCAGTTGCGGCAGCGCGGCGTCGGCGCTGCTGTTGCTGAGATAGTCGCGCAACACCAGCAGGCCGCTGCGCAGCGAGGGAGCGCCGCCGTAGACCGCCTCGGCCGATGCGGCATCGATCCGGAACACACTGTCGAGCACAGCGCGCTCGATGCCCGCATCGGCGTGGCCGGTGTCGGCGATCTGCCGCACCAGTTTGAGCGCCTGCAGCAGGCCGGCGAGGGCGAGAACGCGGGAACGTACATCCATGGTCATGATCGATCAGTTCTTTTCGTTGGGAGCGGTTGACCAGCCATCCGGCTGTTGAAAGCCAGCCGCGATGTTTCGTAGGAGCGGTCGAACAACCATCCAGCTGTCGAATGCCGCCGCGATATTTTACCGTGACGCCTGAAGCCGCGATGCCGCATCGGTGCCGCGCTGTTCCAGCCGCGCATCGGTGGCTGCGATCACCGCGCCGCCGAGACAGACCTCATCCTTGTACAGCACCAGCGATTGACCCGGCGTGACCGCGCGCTGCGGACGCTCGAAGGCGACCGCCAGGCTGCCGTCGGCCAGCACTTCGACGTCGCAGGCTTCGTCCTGCTGGCGGTAGCGGGTCTGTGCGGTGCAGGCGAAGCGCGCGGCCGGCGGCGCGCCGGAAATCCAGTGCGCGGTTTCGGACCACAGCCGTGTCGACAACAGATAGGGCGAATCGCTGCCCTGATCGACGATCAGGGTGTTGTCGCGTACGCGCTTGCCGACCACGAACCACGGCGCCGCGGCGAACCCGCGTACGCCGCCGATCTGCAGGCCTTCGCGCTGGCCGAGGGTGAAATAGAACACGCCCGGATGCTGACCGACCTGGCGGCCGTCGGGCGTCACCATCGGCCCGGGCTTGGCCGGCAGGTATTGCGACAGGAATTCGCGGAAGTCGCGTTCGCCGATGAAACAGATGCCGGTCGAATCTTTCTTGGCAGCGGTCGGCAGACCGGCATCGGCCGCCATCCGGCGCACGTCGGTCTTGATCAGTTCGCCCAGCGGGAACAAGGTCGCCGCCAGCTGTGCCTGACCGAGCTGGTGCAGGAAGTAGCTCTGGTCCTTGCTGCGGTCGGCGGCGCGCAGCAACTGCCATACACCGTCTTGTTCGCGAACCCGCGCGTAGTGGCCGGTGGCGATGAAGTCGGCGCCCAGTTCACGGGCGGCGTCGAGGAAGTGCTTGAACTTGATCTCGCGGTTGCACAGCACGTCCGGGTTCGGCGTGCGCCCGGCAGCGTATTCGGCGAGGAAGTGCTCGAACACGCCGGACCAGTATTCGTTGGAGAAGTCGCGGAAATGGATCGGCAGACCCAACCGGCCGCTGACCGCAACCGCATCGCGGCGGTCGTCTTCGGCGCGGCAGTCGCCGCTGCCGTCGTCGGCCCAGTTGCGCATGAACAACCCGGCCACGCTGCGATCCGGGCGGGTCAGGGCATCGTCGCGCAGCAGCAGGGCCGCGACCGAGGAATCGACGCCGCCGGACATGCCGACGATGATGCGGGGAGCGGTCATCGCGTCGCGTCAGGGCAGATGCTGCAGCACCGACAGCGGCGAGCGGTGGCCGGCGAGATGATCGGCGACCACCTGCCAGACCAGCGGGCTGCGGTGGCGTTCGCGCTGCGCCAGCAGCTCTTCCGGCGTCAGCCACAGCGCCTGGACGATGCCGTCGTCGAGCGGGCGCGCCGGGTCGTGGCGTTCGGGCTCGGCGGCGAAGGCGAAGCGCAGATAATGACGCTGCGTCTCGGGGGCTTTCCACTGATAGGCGCCCAGGAAAGCGGTCAGGCGCACGTCCCAACCGGTTTCTTCGCGGGTTTCGCGCAGGGCGGCTTCCAGCAGGCTTTCGTCGGGTTCGAGGTGGCCGGCCGGCTGGTTGATGACCAGACGGCCGTTCACCCGCTCCTCGACGCACAACAGCCGGCCGTCCGCGACCACGACCGTGGCCACGGTCACGTCCGGCTGCCAGAAGCGCCCTTCGCGATAGGTCATGCGCGCAGACCCGTTGCTTTCGAAGCCGGCGCTTTCGAAGACCGTGCTTTCGAAGCCGGGATCACAGGTCGTCCCGATCGCCGCTGATCTCGATTTCCATGTCGTCCGCGGTCTCGGCGGCGATATCCATCGCCGATTCCAGCTGCGCCGCATCCATGCTGTCCGGCATTTTGATGACGAAATACAGGACATCGCCGTCCAGTTCCCAGCCGCCGAGCTTGTTCTTGCGGCTTTCGGCCATCAGTTCGAGCGCCTTGGCGCCGTCGATGTCGTCCTTCTCCACCCGTCCCGCGGGCGAGAAGATCTCGCGGATCTTGAATCCGCCCACGCTCTGGGTGCTGCCGCTGACGAATACCCGCTGCCTGCGTTTTTCCTTCGAATAGTTGTAGGTGACCTTGAAATCGCCGTCGCCGTCGACTTCGTATTTGACGCCGCGGGCATCCAGGCGGGTCTTGACTGCGGCATCTTCCGCGTGAGCCACAGGAGCGAGGAGGCTGCCGAGCAGCAACGAGGCGAAAAGGACAGCACGGGCGGATGACGACATGGGCGACTCCCCTGGTCGAGCGGTCGGAATGACCGCTACGGTGGCGCATTGTGTTCCGACGGGCCGACCGTCGTCCATGGTCCCCGGGGGAGGCAGCGGCAGCAGCAGCGGCCGAAGCGCAAGCCAGACGGCAGGAGCGGCATCGATGTCGATGCCGCCGTTATAATTGCCGGATGGCCAACCAGCACGAACACGAGCACGAACACGGCGTCGCCGTCGAAACCAGCAAGCCCGAGCTTGCGCGGCCGCCGTTGTATTCGGTGATGGTGTTGAACGATGACTACACCCCGATGGACTTCGTAGTCGAGGTGCTGATGCGCTTTTTCAGCATGAACCTCGAAAAAGCCACCCAGGTCATGCTGCATGTGCATACCCGGGGCCGTGGCGTTTGCGGTGTATTCACCCGCGAGATCGCCGAATCCAAGGTCGCCCAGGTGAACGAATACGCGCGCATGCATCAGCATCCGCTGCTGTGCACCATGGAAAAAGCCTGAGCCCGCCCCCACAGTTCCGGCCAGTGGAATGGCACGACTGCGCGAATGGCGCGGAACTTGCGTCCGAAAGTTTTGTACTTGCGTTTGAATCTTGTACTTGCGTCCGGCCGTACATTGAGTGCATCGTCATGCGGCATGGATCGCCCTAGACGATGTGATCGACGAAAGGCAGATGTCGCTTGTTACGACGCAGTGTTCCAGATCTTCGGTATTCCGCTTCAGGATGGCGCACCCATTCTGAAATTCAGGGGCCTGATGTGACCCAGCCGGGCACAGTTGGCCCCTACCGGCAGAACTTCTCGGAGGATGTGCGCCATGTTCAGTAAAGACCTCGAATACGCCATTGGCCAGTGCTACAAGCACGCCCGCGAAGCGCGGCACGAGTACATGACCGTCGAGCACCTGCTCCTGGCATTGCTCGACAACCCATCCGCCGAAACCGTCCTGAAGGCCTGCAGCGCCGATTTCCTGCGCCTGCGCAGCGATCTCGAACACGCCATCGCCACATCGGTCGCCACGCTGGCCGAAGACGACGCCCGCGACACCCAGGCCACGCTCGGTTTCCAGCGCGTGCTGCAACGTGCGGTCTATCACGTGCAGTCCTCCGGCAAAAGCGAAGTCACCGGCGCCAACGTACTCGTCGCGATCTTCGGCGAGAAGGACTCGTACGCCGTCTATTACCTCAACCAGCAGGGCATCACCCGGCTGGATGTCGTCAACTACCTTTCGCACGGCATCGCCAAGACCGGCGACGGCGCCGAGCCGCAGGGACAGGATTCCATCGAACAGAGCAGCGAGGGCGAGGCGGGCGAGGGCAAGAACGACCCGCTGACCGAGTTCGCGGTCAACCTCAACGCGCTGGCCCGCGAGGGCAAGATCGATCCGCTGGTCGGCCGCGCCGAAGAAGTCGAGCGCACCATCCAGGTGCTGTGCCGCCGGCGCAAGAACAACCCGCTGTATGTCGGCGAAGCCGGCGTCGGCAAGACCGCGCTGGCCGAAGGCCTGGCGCGCCGGATCGTCGACGGCGAAGTGCCGGATGTGCTGTCCGACGCCACCATCTTCTCGCTGGACCTCGGCGCGTTGGTTGCCGGCACCAAATATCGCGGCGATTTCGAGAAGCGGCTGAAGTCCGTGCTCGCGGCGCTGAAGAAGATCCCGCAGGCGGTGCTGTTCATCGACGAGATCCACACCATCATCGGCGCCGGTTCCGCCAGCGGCGGCACCATGGACGCGAGCAATCTGATCAAGCCGGCGCTGGCTTCCGGCGAGATGCGCTGTATCGGCTCGACCACGTTCCAGGAATACCGCGGCATCTTCGAGAAGGACCGCGCGCTGGCCCGCCGCTTCCAGAAAATCGACGTGGTCGAACCGACCATCGGCGAGGCGGTGGAGATCCTGCGGGGCCTGCGTCCGAAATACGAGGCGCATCACCACGTGACCTACGCCGACGACGCCATCCAGGCGGCGGTGGATCTGTCGGTGAAGCACATCAACGACCGTTTGCTGCCGGACAAGGCGATCGACGTGATCGACGAGGCCGGCGCGCGCCAGCAACTCTTGGCGCCCGAGCTGCGCAAGAGCCGCATCGACGTCGAGGAAGTCGAGATCATCGTCGCCAAAATGGCGCGGATCCCGGCCAAGCAGGTCAGCGCCTCCGACAAGGACGTGCTGCAGCACCTCGAACGCAATCTCAAGATGGTGATCTTCGGCCAGAATCCGGCCATCGAGACCCTGACCTCGGCGATCAAGCTCGCGCGCTCGGGGCTGGCCAATCCCGACAAGCCGATCGGCAGCTTCCTGTTCGCCGGCCCCACCGGTGTGGGCAAGACCGAGGTCACCCGCCAGCTCGCGCTGCAGCTCGGCATCGAGCTGGTGCGCTTCGACATGAGCGAATACATGGAGCCGCATTCGGTAAGCCGCCTCATCGGCGCGCCTCCGGGCTATGTCGGCTTCGATCAGGGCGGCCTGCTGACCGAAAAAGTCGTCAAGACCCCGCACTGCGTGCTGCTGCTGGACGAAGTGGAAAAGGCGCATCCGGACATCTTCAATATCCTGCTGCAGGTCATGGACCGCGGCGTGTTGACCGACACCAACGGCCGCGAGGCGAATTTCCGCAACGTGATCGTGGTGATGACCACCAATGCCGGTGCGTCGCAGGCGGCGCGCCGTTCCATCGGCTTCACCAAGCAGGATCACAGCACCGATGCGATGGAGATCATCCGCCGCAGTTTCAGCCCGGAATTCCGCAACCGGCTGGACGCGATCGTGCAGTTCCAGGCGCTGGGTTTCGATCACATCCTGCGCGTGGTCGACAAGTTCCTCATAGAACTGGAGACCCTGCTGCACGAGAAGAATGTCTCGATGTCGGCCACCCCGGCCGCGCGCGACTGGCTGGCCGAACACGGCTTCGACCCGCTGATGGGCGCCCGGCCGATGGCGCGGGTGATCCAGGACAAGGTGAAACGCCCGCTGGCGGACGAATTGCTGTTCGGCAAACTGGCCGGCGGCGGACGGGTTTCGATCGACGTGCGCGACAACCAACTGGTGGTCGAGTCCCAGGCCGAACCCGAAAAGCTGCTGCCGGTGACGGTCTGAGAGGAGGCCGTCATTCCGAGTCGGGAATCACGTTCCCGGCTCGTTGACGGAGCATAGACTCGGGCTGCCTGCACTCTGCAGGCGCGAAAGGAGCTCGTGACATGCTGCCAAAACTCAAATCGAAGGCCGGGATCATCGCGGCAGGCTTTTTCCTGACACTAGCCGGTATAGGCACCTCGCAAGCCTACAACGTCTGTCAGGACTGTCTGATCCAGTATTACGACTGTGTGGATACGGGTGGACCCCGCTGCTCGGTCCGTCTGTCGCAATGTCTGCGCGCCGCCGGATGCCCACAGGTCTGATCCAGGCGATCGACATGGAGTGATCGATGTGTCGCAGCCACGAAAAAGGCGGCCATTGGCCGCCTTTTTCATCAATACGTTACGCTGTTTACTTCATGCGATACGTGATCCGACCCTTGGTCAGATCGTAGGGGGTCATTTCGACCTTGACCTTATCGCCGGTGAGGATGCGGATGTAGTTCTTGCGCATGCGCCCGGAGATATGGGCAATGATCTCGTGGCCGTTCTCGAGTTTCACCCGGAACATCGTGTTCGGGAGGGTCTCCGAGACCGTACCTTCAAATTCTATGACGTCGTCTTTCGCCATGCGCCTTGGGCTGCCGTTGAGGTCGGGCGCAAAGGCCCAACGAAGCCGCGTATTCTGCCACGCAACGGCCTTGATCGCAAAGAAAGCGTTAGCCGCTGGGCGGATTACCCGAAAGATCTGCGGAAAAATCGCCCAACGACAGGGTTCCGAACGCATCGCGCCAAGTTCCGATGCGGCCGGGCGCAGCGGTCAGCGTCTCGATCTCCAGCAGGAAACGCGGTCGGGACAAGGTTTCGCCGCCCATCCGCAGCAGATGCGGGTTTTCGACCTGCGCATCGATCAGCGGCCAATGCCATTCGCGGAGCCGGCAGGCGAGGGCCGCCAGCGCGGCCTTGGAACCGCCGGACACCAGGCTGACCATGCTTTCGCCGAAGAACATCCGGCCGACCGCGACGCCATAAATCCCGCCGACCAACCGGCCGTCGCCATCGAATACTTCCACGCTGTGCGCGTGCCCGAGCCGGTGCAAGTCCGCATAGGCCTGGCGCATCTCTGCCGTGATCCAGGTGCCGACCTGTCCCGGACGCGGCGTCGCGGCGCAGGCGGTCACGACGTCGACGAAAGCGGTATCGGCCCGCGCCACCCAACCGCTGCCGCGCAGCTGGCGCCGGAACCGGCGCGACAAATGCACGCCGTCGGTGCTGAAGACGATGCGTGGGTCCGGCGACCACCACAGGATCGGCTCGCCTTCGGAAAACCACGGAAAGATGCCGCGACGGTAGGCGTTGAGCAGGCGCTCGGGGCTGAGATCGCCGCCGGCCGCCAACAAGCCGTCCGGGTCGCGCAGCGCGGTCTCGACCGGCGGGAAAGGCGCGTCCGGATCGGACGACAGCCACGGCAGACGCAAACTCATCCGCAATCGTCCGCAGGCGCGCGGAACGGCGAATGCGCCGCGAGCTGCGCGGCGTAGCGCCGCACCGCGACCGCTTCCTCCTCGCACCAGCGCGCGAGCGGCGCGGCGAAATCGGGATCGGCGATCCAGTGCCGACTGCGCACGAACGCCGGCAGGAAGCCGCGGTCGATCTTGTGCTCGCCCTGCGCACCCGGCTCGAAGCGGGTGAGACCTTCGCGCAGGCAGTAATCGATGCCCTGGTAGTAGCAGGTCTCGAAATGCAGGCCGGGCAGGGTGCGCTGCGCGCCCCAGTAGCGGCCGTACAGCGTGTCGCCGCCGCGCAGGCACAGCGCACCGGCGATGGCGTCGCCTTCGTGGTCGGCAAGGATCAGCACCAGTTGCCGCGGCAGCGTTCGTGCGAGATGGCGCAGGAATTCCAGCGTCAACGCCGGCGAGTTGCCGTAATCGGCGAAGGTCTGCAGATAGAAGCCGTGCATCGCCGCCAGATCGTCCTCGCTGGCCTCGTCGCCGTGGACGACCCGGAACGTGGCGCCGCTGCGCGCGACCTTGGCGCGCTCCTGGCGGATGTTCTTGCGATGCTTGTGGTTCATCGCGGTGAGGAAGTCGTCGAAACAGCGCCAGCCGGCGTCGTTGCGCCAGTGGTATTGCACATCGATGCGCTGCAGCCAACCGGGCGCCGCGTCGGATGGCATCGCGTCGAAGGCAGCGTCATCGCTGGCATCGACGAAATTCACGTGCGCCGACGAAACACCCATCTCAAGAGTCAGCGCCGACAGTGCGTCGATCAGGATTCGGCGCGTGGCGGCGTCGCGCGTGAGCAGACGCGGCCCGGTCACCGGCGAGTAGGGCACCGCGCA
>CBIHKW010000153.1:0-9312 GCA_966203835.1 uncultured Thermomonas sp. | reverse complement strand
CCGGACATATCTCCGGCGCCGTCAGCGAGTTCTCAGTCGTCAAGTATGGCAACGGCACCGCGAACTTCCGCGTCGACGAGCCGGCTGGTACCGCGAACTTCGATACGAAGTTGAAGTTCAACCCGGACTTCAGCCTCAATGCGGATTGGAGTCGCACGGCCGCCGGCCAGATCTACGGCGCCGACGGGCTATTCAAGCTTGGCAAAGACGGTAGCGGCAGCGCGGGGTTCCGGATCGACGAGCCGAACGGCACGTCGATGTTCAATACCAAGCTGAAGTTCGACGAGAACTTCCGTCTCAATGCCGATTTCACCAATACGAAAGACGGCAACATCTATGGTGCCGACACCGCTTTCAAACTCGGCAAGGACGGTTCCGGCACCGCGGCATTCCGCGTCGACGAACCGAGCAACACCGCGTCGGGAAAAACGTCGCTGCAGTTCGGCAACGGCGATTTGTTGAATTTCGATCTCGCCAAGACACCGAACGGCAGCATCTATGGTGCGGACGGCGCATTCGGCATCGGCGCCAACGGTAGAGCCACCGGCAGTTTCAGGATCGATGAGCCGAACCAGAGTTCGACATACAAACTCGGCGCAAGCTTCGACAACGGCAATGCCTTCAATGCGCAGCTGATGTCGGATCGCTTGGGGACCACGCTCGGACTCGATGGCAAGCTCGGCTTCGACAAGGGTGCCGGTTCGGTGATGCTGGACGGCAAATTCGGTCCCCGCACCGATCTTGGCGCGTCTCTGAATTACAGGAATCAGAACCTGGAATACAGCGGACACGTACGCGCGAACAATTAATTCGGGCCATTCAAGGTGTCGGAGTTCGGTGCGAAGGTGTCGACCAGCGGCAACGAGCGCTTCAAATTCAGCGCAGAGGCGGGGTATCGCCCCGAGAACAACGAGTACTACGGCAAGGTCGGCCTCACTATCCAATTTGGGGGTGGTTCGAAGCGGTCGCGTCCCATCACGCGCGCAGAGGCGCCCGAATTCGATGCCGGCGCCTCGGTGGATGAAGCGGTCGCGAACTACCGCGAGAAACCATCGACCGAGAAGCAGGCGACGCCGCTACGCCCTGAAAACAAGGTGCTTTACGACCAGGCCGCGGCCGGCGTGGAAAAACTCAACGCCAATGGCGCGAAATTGCCGGTAAGCGAGACTGCAGCCAGTCTGGCTGCGCTGGCGAAACAGAACGACATGCAGAACATCCAGTACGTTGCGTTGGGGAATACGACTTCCAACGGCCAGCAGAATCTGTTCATCGGCGATGGCGACCCGTCGAGTCTGTCCGGGAAGAAGGCATTCATCGACAAGAACGAGGCGGCGAACGCGCCGGTGCAGGACAGTCTGCGGAAAATGGCCGACGGCCCGTCACCTCCGGGGAATCCGCAACCCTCGATCGATCCGCCTTCGGCCGATGCACAAACAGCGACAGCCGCGAAACGCAGCACGATGTAGCCGGTTTCACTTCCGTCGAAAACGACAAAGCCCGCTCGCGCAACACGAGCGGGCTTTGTCGCATTTGCGGGAAGCGAATCCCGCGCAAAAAACGTCAACCCAAACGTCAGGCCAGCAACTTGCGCGCCTTCACCGCGGCGCAGGCGATCAGACCGAAACCGAGCAGCCACAGCGCATCGATCGGCGAACCGGTGAGGTACTGCTCGGTGGACACCAGATAGTTGTAAAGCACGTTGCCCACGAAATAGCAGAGGATGCCGGCAACGGCGAACCACCACGAGGTGGCGACGGCGCCGCCGCGGAACGAACTGGCGGTGAGCAGGGTCACTGCGAGCAGGATCGGATCGAATGCGAAGTATCCGAACGATGCGAGTTTCAGCGGGATATCGGGATCGGCCATGCCTTCCGCATTCGCACGGAAGGCGATGAAGCCGGACACCAGCAGACCGGCGAGCGCGAGCAGCTTGCCCCACAGCGGTACTTCCAATCCCGCCGAGCGCTTGAACAGCAACAGGCCGATGGCCATCAGCGGGCTGGTGAGCAGATAGCCGATATCGGAAAAATACGGGAAAGGCGTGTCTTCGCCGTTGTGGAGCAGCGGATAGGAAGCGAACACGGCGGCGGCGATGCCCCATGCGAGAGTGCCGCCTGCGATCGCGCCCCAGACTTTACCGAGCGCGCTTTCGCCGGGAAAAGCGCGCATCGTGGCGAAACAGATCAGTGCGGAGTAGATGACGATGACGACCTGGCAGGCGTTGGAGTAATACAGTCGTGTGGTCTCGTCGACGCCGAGCAGCGGCATGGCGAGCAGAGCGGCGATGGCGAGCAACCAGAGCGCCAGGAGAATACGGTTTGCCGACATGAAACGACTCCTGTGTTGGGAATGGACCGAGTAACCGATGCGCGGAGATTCTTTGGCTGAGGATCTGGTGCTTGGACTCAGCGTCGAGGATCCGGCGCGAGTTGGTCGTACAGCGGCCTGAACAGTGCTTCGGCCTTCGAACTGCCGAGCATGATGCTGCACTGCTTCTGGCACAAAAGCAGGAATTCATAGGGATGTTCCGCAGGCGGATGCGTCCTGGTGAACTCCTCGATCTTCTTGCGCGTGCCGGCGCCGAACAGCGGCTCAAGCAGGCGTTGCGCCTCGCCGGCGATATCGATCCGCAACGGTACGACCGCCGGAAATTCGGTGGTGATGACGCTGGCGTGAGTCGCGGCGGCCTGCGTTGCAGGTGGCGGTGCGGACGCCGGAATGGAGGGCGGCGGCGCCGCATGCAAGCCCGCGATCAGCGTGTCCAGATCGATGCCGGTCAAAGCCGGATTCGGCTGTACCTGATCCATCTGCAACGACGCGACCTTGACCAGTTTCAGACCGAGAATGTCGTCGATAGCCGCCTGCGGCGCGAGTTGCCGATGGTCGATATAGGCGCGGATGCCGTGATCGACAAGCACCGAACCCGCACGCATTGCGATGCCGTCGCTGTCGACGTAATAGAAGGATATCTTCGCGCTTGCTCCGCTCTGTGCGAGCGACTGCAACACGCGACTCAGTTCTTGCAGGTTCGCCATGTTTCCCCCTTGATGCCTGTGTTCCGTCAGACCGGTGTGGGTCGAAGCGACGAACGAATCTTCCTGATCTGAGCGTACTTTCGTATAGCGGAAGCGCAGTGAGCGATGCGCGATATCCGATGGAAGCGGGGCGGTCGGACTTCAGAGATCCAGAAGCTCAAAGGTTCTGATAGTTCGGCCCCGCGCCGCCTTCCGGCGTCACCCAATCGATGATCTGGTACGGGTCCTTGATGTCGCACGTCTTGCAGTGTACGCAGTTGGCGGCGTTGATCTGTAGCCGTTTGCCGCTGCCGTTGTCGGAAGTGTGATCGTCTACGATTTCGTATACGCCGGCCGGGCAGAATCGGGTGCAGGGGTTGCCGTATTCCTCGGCGCAGGTGGTCACGCAGATCGAGGTATCGCGTACGCGCAGATGCGCCGGCTGATCTTCGTCGTGCTCGGTCGCGGCGAAATAGACGGACGCGAGCCGGTCGCGCGGCGCCAACGTGCGGTCGAGGTAATCGCGCTTCGGCTGTTCGTGCGTGCCGAGTTTGTCCAGCGACGACCAGTCGGCCTTGTTCTTCAGGGTCCAGGGAGACGCGCCGCCGGTCACGGTTTCCCACGCGGCGTTGAGCATGCCGAACCACAGGCCGCGCTTGAAACCGGGCTTGATGTTGCGGACTTTCTTCAATTCGGCCATCGCATCGGAGGCGCGCAGTTTCGCGTCGAAACCTTCGGGCGCCAGCGACGACGCGACCAGATGTTCGGCGGCGAGCATGCCGGAACGGATCGCCTGATGCGTGCCTTTGACCTTGGGCACGTTGAGCAGCCCGGCGGTGTCGCCGATCAGCAGCGCGCCCGGCATTTCGACCTTCGGCAGCGACTGCCAGCCGCCGGTGACGATCGCGCGCGCGCCCGCGGACACCAGGTTGCCGCCCTCGAGCAGCGGTTTGATCATCGGGTGATTCTTCCACTGCTGGAAGGCTTCCCAGGGTTTGTAGTCCGGGTCTTTGTAGTCGAGACCACTGACGTAGCCCAGCGCGATCCGGCCCTTGTCGAGGTGGTACAGGAAGCTGCCGCCGTAGGTGTGGCTGTCGGCCGGCCAGCCGAAACTGTGGACGATCTTGCCGGGCGTGACCCGGTCCTCGGGCACCTGCCACAGTTCCTTGATGCCGATCGAATAGCCCTGCGGGTCGCTGTCCGCGTCCAGCTTGAAGCGCTGGATCAGGCGTTTGGTCAGATGGCCGCGCGCGCCCTCGGCGAGCACGGTGACCTTGGCGTGGATGTCGATGCCGGCGGTGAAGCCGGGCTTGTGCGAGCCGTCCTTCGCCACGCCCATGTCGCCGATGCGCACGCCGATGACCTTGCCATCCGCGTCATGCAGCGTCTCTGCGGCAGCGAAGCCCGGATAGATCTCGACGCCCAGCGCCTCGGCCTGCGGCGCCAGCCAGGCGCACATCGCGCCGAGCGAGACGATCACGTTGCCGTGGTTGTTCATGCCCGGCGGTACCGGCAGTTTGCGGCCGCCGGTCTTGCTCAGCAGCCAGAATTCGTCTTCGGTAGCCGGCACGCAGATCGGCGGCGGGTTGTCGCGCCAGTTCGGCAGCAGCTTGTCGAGCGGGCCGGTTTCGATGACCGCGCCGGAGAGGATCTGCGCGCCGATGGTCGAAGATTTCTCGATCACGCAGACGCTGATCTCGGGGTTCAGCTGCTTCAGCCGGATCGCGAACGCCAGGCCCGCGGGGCCGGCGCCGACGGCGACGACGTCGTACTCCATCACGTCGCGCTCCACCTCGGGAGGCCTGATGTCGGCAAGCACGGCGTCGGCGTGTGCGGTGTCGGTCATGGGGCTGCTCCGGCGAAAACCATGGGATGTTCCAAGAGATGGGATTTTCCGGGTTTGCGGTGGTCGGGGCAAATCGGCAGCATGCGCGGATGCTTTTTTCGAACGGATTGCAGCGCATCGATCTGGCCGGCGCCGAGCTGTGGCTGGACCACGCGTGGCTGCCCGCGGAGGACGCCGACGCGCTGCTGGCCGCGCTGCGCGAGCATGTGCCGTGGGAGATCCACCAGATCCGCATGTTCGGCCGCGAGGTCGATTCGCCGCGGTTGAGCTGTTGGATCGGCGATCCGGAGGCGACCTACACCTATTCGCGCACCCGTTTCGCGCCGCAGCCCTGGCCGGCAGCGTTGGCGCAGGTGCGCGAGCGGCTGCGCGAAACGCTGGGGGAGGACTTCAACAGCGTGCTCGCCAACCGCTACCGGGACGGCCGCGACCGCATGGGCTGGCACAGCGACGACGAGCCCGAGCTCGGGCTGCGGCCGGTGATCGCGTCGGTCAGTCTGGGAGCAGCCCGGCGTTTCGCGCTGAAGCCGCGCGGGGAGGGCGTGCCCTTGGCGCTGGCGTTGCCGCACGGCAGCCTGCTGGTGATGCGCGGCGACACCCAGGCCCGCTATCGTCATGCCCTGCCTGGAACCGCGCGCCCGGTCGGGGAGCGGATCAATCTGACCTTCCGGCGGATTCTGCCGGCCGGATGAGCGGGTACACGGAAGTCGTTGATTGGAAAGGACCGAAACGTGAACGGCCGGGCCCGGATCAGGTTTTGCAGGTCCACAAGCTTGTGCGCAAGCCCCTGAAATCGCTACAATCACCGGTTCACACACAACAGTCGGACGGCCCTTGGCCGCCGGGAGCGCTATGGCCCGCATTACCGTGGAAGATTGTCTGCAAGTCGTCGACAACCGTTTCGAGCTCGTGATGATGGCCGCCAAACGCGCGCGCCAGCTCGCCAACGGCGTCGAGCCGCAGCTCGACAACAGCGAGGCCAACGATAAGCCGACCGTGCTCGCACTGCGCGAAATCGCTGCCCGCCGCATCGACAACACCTATATCGATGCCGTCGAGAAAGCCGAACGCGAGCGCAAGGAACGCGAAGCCCTCGAATGGGCCGCCGCCGAAGTGGTCGCCGACGACGATCTGTCGAAGGCCGACGACCTGTAAAACGCTGGAATCCGCCTCGATAGCGGGATCGTCGATCCATCGGCACCGCATCGTGCGGATTCCACGGATTCAGGCATCAGGAAACCCCGCTTCGGCGGGGTTTCTTCGTTTGCGGGCGCGGAAAATCAGGACGCGGAAAACTCCGCAGTTCCGTTTTGCGATTCCTCGCGCCCATTCCCATCTCCCATCGTTTCCCCTTAGTCTGGCGGCATGAGTCAACTCGAGCCGATCATCGCCGGCCCCACGCCTGCGCCCGCCGCGGAGCTGCCGGATTACGTCCGCGTGCTGCAGGCGGCGGCCGACTATCTGCCCGAAGAGCAGCGCGCGACCCTGATCCGCGCCTGGCGCGTCGGCGCCGACGCCCACGCCGGCCAGACCCGCAAATCCGGCGAGCCTTACATCACCCATCCGGTGGCCGCCGCGACGGTGCTGGCCGAGCAGGGCGTCGATATCGAAACCCTGGTCGCGGCGATCCTGCACGACACCATCGAAGACACGCCGCTGACCCGCGACGAGATCGCGGCCGATTTCGGCCAGACCGTCGCCGAACTGGTCGAGGGCGTCACCAAGCTGGACAAGCTGCAGTTCCAGGATCGCCAGGAAGCCGCCGCGGAAAGTTTCCGCAAGATGATGCTGGCGATGGCGCGCGACCTGCGCGTGATCCTGATCAAACTCGCCGACCGCCTGCACAACATGCGCACCCTGGGCGCGCAGAGCGCCGAGGCGCGCACCCGCATCGCCCGCGAGACGCTGGAGATCTACGCGCCCATCGCGCAGCGGCTCGGCATGAATCTGATGAAAGCCGAACTGCAGGATCTGGGCTTCCGCGCGCTGCATCCGTGGCGACATGCGGTGCTGGCGCGACGCATCCGCACCCAGCCGGTGGTGCGGCGCGAAGCCTTGACCAAGATCGAAGCGCAGCTCGCACAGCGGTTGAGCAAGGAAGGTTTCCAGTTCCGTCTGGTCGGTCGGGTGAAGTCGCCGTGGAGCATCTATACCAAGATGCGCGCCGAGGGCAAAACCTTCACCCAGATGATGGATATGTTCGGCTTCCGCTTGATCGTGCCGTCGGTGCCGGAGTGTTATCACGCGCTGGGCGTGGTGCATTCGGCATTCAAACCGGTCGACGGCCGTTTCCGCGATTTCATCGCGATTCCGAAGGCCAACGGCTACCAGTCGCTGCACACGGTGCTGTTCGGGCCTTACGGTTCGCCGATCGAAGTGCAGATCCGCACCGAGGAAATGGATCTCATCGCCGAACGCGGCATCGCCGCGCACTGGTCGTACAAACACGGCGGCGAAGCCAGCGGCGCGCAGAACCGCGCGCAGTCGTGGGTGGCGAATCTGATCGAATCGCAGCGCGCCACCGGCTCGTCGCTGGAGTTCCTGGAAAACGTCAAGATCGATCTGTTTCCCGACGAGGTGTATCTGTTCACGCCGAAGGGCGACATCATGGCCCTGCCACGCAACGCCACGACGCTCGATTTCGCCTACGGCGTGCATACCGATGTCGGCAATCATGCGGTGGCCGCGCGCGTCGACAGGAAATTGGTGGCGCTGCGCACCAAGCTCGCCAGCGGCCAGAGCGTGGAAATCATCACCGCGAAATCGGCGGCGCCCAAGCCGCAGTGGCTGGAATTCGTGGTCACCGGCAAAGCCCGTACCGGGATCCGGCACCAGCTCAAACAGCTGGAACACGAAGACGCGGTGCAACTGGG
The DNA here is from genome assembly GCA_966203835.1 of uncultured Thermomonas sp. Taxonomy (GTDB): domain Bacteria; phylum Pseudomonadota; class Gammaproteobacteria; order Xanthomonadales; family Xanthomonadaceae; genus Lysobacter_I. The sequence continues at coordinate 1,579 of CBIHKW010000153.1, read as the reverse complement.
TCATCGCATGCTGGACCGCGCGCTGGAGGGCTTGAAGACCTCGCTCGACCGCGTGCCGCCGACGCGACTGGAAGCGTATCTGGCCGATCATCGCTATCCGCGTCTGGAAGCGCTGCTCGCCGATATCGCGTTGGGCAATCGCATGCCAACCCAGGTCGCGCAGGTGCTGGCGCATCGCGTGCCGGACAAGAGCGAAGGGCTGGATCTCGCAATCAGCGCGGCGCAGCACGGCGAAAAAATCCTGATCACCGGCGCCGAGCGCGGCGTGGTCACGTTCGCCAACTGTTGCATGCCGATTCCCGGCGACGATGTGATGGGTTATCACACCACCGGTCGCGGCATCGTGGTGCATCGGATGGACTGCGCCAACGTCGCCGAATACCGCAAATCGCCGGAGCGCTGGGTTTCGATCGGTTGGGATCGTCAGGTGAGCGGCGATTTCCAGGTGTTGCTGCGCGTGGAAGTTGAGAATCGTCCGGGTGTGCTCGCGCAGGTCGCGGCGGCCATCGCGCAGGCTGATTCCAATATCGATTCGGTGGAATATCTGGATCGCGACAAGAACATCTCGATGATCCGTTTCGGCATCGAAGTCAGCGGCCGCATCCATCTGGCCGATGTGATCCGCCGCGTGCGTCGCCTGGCTGCGGTGCATGGCGTGCAGCGGATGTGAAGCCGTCCGCGTGGCGGTTTTCGCATCCGACGCCGGGCCCGGCGCATGCCGGACCCGGTGTCTTCTCGATCAGTGCGTAATGATCAGAACGTGATGCTCCAGGTGTCGATGCGGCCGGTGTCGTTGACGGCGTTGTCGTTCACGCGCAGCTTCCAGGTGCCGTTGTAGGCCTCGCTCGACAGATTCACCGTGTAGGTGCTGTTGATGTTGTCGGCGCTGCCGCCGCTGCGATTGTGCAGCACGTAGATCGAACCATCGGGCGCCACCAGGTCGACCTTGAGGTCGCCGATGTAGGTGTGGACGATGTTCACCGCCACCGCGACATCGCTTGGCGCCGTGCCGGGACGACTGGCGACGGCGACCGCGCTTTCGACCGTGGCGTTATCGGCGATCGTGTAATCGGTGCCGTTGCTGTAGGTCTGGCGCGGCGGCGTGCTGACGCCGACAGCAATCGTTTCGGACTTGCTGTGGCTCAGTCCGCCGTTGTCGGTGACCGTGAGCTTGACCGCATAGGTGCCGGACGCTGCGTAGGTTTTGCTCGGACTCGCCTGCGTGGAGCTGGTGCCGTCGCCGAACTCCCAACTGCGCGAGGCGATGCTGCCGTCGCTGTCGGTCGAACGGTCGGTGAAGGCGACGGTCAGGCTGGACGTCGGCGCCGTGGACGTGAAGTCGGCGACCGGCGCGACATTGCCGCCGCTGCCGGTCACATTCACGATCACTGCGTTCGGCGTACCGGGCTGACCCGATGCATCGATGCCCTGGACGTAGAGGATGTGCCGGCCCGCGGACAGCCCCGAGGTGGCGACGCGGGCGGTGACGGTTTCGCGGGTGCTGTTGAAGCTGCCGTCGCTGGCGCTCAGGGCGGTGCCGGTGGCGCTGGACGCCCACGGCGGCGTGTCGATGTAGACC
>CBIHKW010000152.1:0-9536 GCA_966203835.1 uncultured Thermomonas sp. | reverse complement strand
GTTCTGGTTCGTGCTCGGGCAGCTCAAGCGCATCCATTGGATCATCGCGGTCTGGCTGGTGATGACCGTGATCTACGCGCTGACCCAGCAGGGGCATCTCCATTTTTCCTACACCCTGCGCGAACTGCTGCTCTTGCGGCATATTCCGTTCTTCGCGCTGGGCATCCTCTTCTACTGCCTGCATACCCGTTCGGGAGACCTGCGGGTGAATATCGGTCTGATCGCGTTGTCGCTAGTCGCCATCGGCGTGTCGTATGCGCCGCCGTATCTGGCCGCCGCTGCGGTGTGTTGCGCGATCTTCGCGCTGTTCGTTGCCGGCAAGCTGCGCGGGTTGCGCGCGGCGCCGTTCGTATTCCTGGGCGGTATTTCCTATTCGCTGTATCTGCTGCATCAGGCGATCGGTTTCGCCTTGATCCATCGCCTCGAAGCCGCCGGCGTGCCGAGCCTTATGGCGGTGGCGACGACCGTGCTGGCGATGCTGGCACTGGCGACCGCATTGACCTACGGCCTGGAGCGGCCGGCGATGCGCGGTATCCGTCGTTGGTGGCGTGCGCGCCCGCGTCCGGCGGCGGATGTGTCGTGCTAGCGGATTCGCGTCGAGCTGCGGATAATGCGCCGCCGGCCCGTTCGGGCGCGGCCTGCACGAGCGCGTGTGCTTCCGGTGCGATATCGGCGAAGCAACGCTCGGCCCGATGGAATGAAACGACACAACAGCAGGGATTGCGATGAGCGACAGTACGACGCCGGACAGTGCTCCGGAAGCCGTGGCGACAGGCGTCATGGCGCAGCGCGCTGCGTCGCCGGCGATGCGCGAACCCTACCGTTCCCGATTCGTGGAATCGGTGCTCAAAGGCGCGGCCTCGCGCGACATCCACGACAGCGCGGGCGTGGGCGGGTTCGATGCCTCGCTGTCCGGCAGCGTGTCCGAGCGTTTCCTGCAGCGCGAGCTGACCCGCGTCGACATGCACGCGCACAGTCTGTGCGTGCCGCTGGTCGGCCGGTTGGGCAAGGCGCCGCGCATTCTCGATGCGGGATGCGGCACCGGCGGCACCACCGTGGCGCTGGCCTTGTCGGCGCTGCATCCCGAGGAAGTGGTGGGTATCGATGCGAGCGTCGAAGCGGTCGAAGCCGGTCGACTGCGCGCGCTGGGCCATGGCCTGTCTTCGGCGCAAGCGCGCTTCGATCATGTGCCCGCGGGTCAGCGCCTGCCTTTTCCCGACGGATATTTCGATCTGGTCACCTGCGTGTCGGTGCTGGAATTCATCAGTACCGAGCCGGCGCGTCGCGCCTTCATCGCCGAACTGCTGCGGGTGACGCGCAGCGGCGGACATGTCTATCTGGCCACGCCCAGCCCGCTGCGTTTGCGCGAATATCATTCGCGGCGCCTGCTCGGCGACTGGCGGCGACGTGCGGGATATCCGTGGTCGAGTTCCGCGGTGGGGCTGCGGCGCTTGTTCGAGGGTTGCGAAGTCGAATCGATGGCGGCGGAGCGATTGCGCGGGCATCCGCGCTGGCACCGGATCGGCTGGGCCGCGCCGGTCCTCGGCGGATTATTGCCCTGGCAGCGGGTGCTCGCGAAAAAGGGCTGAGGTTTGCCGTATCCGCATTCCAATCTGTAGAGCGGCCTTCAGGCCGCTGCTTCTCTTCGAAAGGAACAGCGGCCTGAAGGCCGCTCTACGAACTGCTTTACGGGAGATTCGCGCGCTTATTCGCCGAAGGTGATATCCAGCCCCTTGCGCACGCCGACCCGCGGCGTCCAGCCGAGCACATCGCGCGCGGCGGTGATGTCGAAATTCGTCAGCGGTCGCAGCGAATGCACGCGATAGCGGGTCAGCGGCACGTCGCGCTTCAAGACCTTGCCCAGCAGTTCCACGCCGAAGCCCAGGCACAGGAACACCCACTGCGGCACCCACAGCAGCTTGAGTTTTTCGCCCAGCTTGCGTTTGCAGCGCCGCAGGTACTCATTGCGGTCGACCGAGCCGGTATCGACCAGATTGAAGGTGCGGCCCAGTGCCTGCGGCGATTCTGCCGCCAGCAGCAGGGCGTCGACGATGTCGTCGCGATAGACCAGCGGCAGCATCTGCGAACCGCTGCCGATGGCGATCCAGCGGCCGGCCAGCGCGATCGCGCCGTTCGGCGTCACCTGTTCGGCGCCGGGGCCGAAGATCTGGCCCGGGCGCAGGATCACTGCGGGCAGATGCGCCTTCGAGATCGCATCAGCGACCATCTGTTCGGCGCTGAGCTTGGTTTGTGTGTAGGCGCCGCGCAGCTGCGGGTGCGGCTCGAAGCGATAGTCCTCGGTCAACACTTCGCCGTTGCGGCGGCCGGCGTGGTCGAACACGCTCATCGAGCTCACGTACACCAGTCGCGCAGTCGCGTGCTTGCGGCAGGCGTCGAGCACATTGCGCGTGCCCCAGACCGTGCCGGCCTCGAAATCGCGCGGCCCGCCGCGCATCGCGGCGCCGACGTGATGGACGACGCCAGCGCCGGCCACCGCATGATCGACGATGCGCGGGTCGCCGAGGTCGCCGATGACCATCTGGATGCCGTCGTCGTTGCGGAACGCCGTGACCGGGCGACGCACCAGCACGCGCACGGTCTTGCCCTGCGCGCGCAGGGCCGCGACCACGGAACGACCGAGAAAACCCGCCGCGCCGGTGACCAGCGCATCGGCCGGCGGCAGTTCGGTATAGCGTGCTTCGAGCTGCTGCAGGCGGGCGCGATCGGGTTCGGCGCACAGCGGATCGAGCAGGCGCGCGAGACGCAGGCCGTCTTCTGCAGTGAACGGCGGGGTTTCGTCGTCGCGCACCGCGCGCGCGAAGGCTTCGGCGCCGCGCTGGATGCCCGGCGAGGGTTTCAGACGGCCGGTGGCGAAGCGCAGCACGTTCATCGGAATGCGGAACACGTCTTTCGCCGCGCTGAAGAATGCATTGAGCAGGATGCCGATGAATTTCGGCCCCGGCAGCACGCGATGGATGCGGCAGACCTGGGTGAAGCGGTCGACCTCGATGATCCCGCGGGTGCCGCGCACGATCAGACGGTTTTCCATCGGCCGCGCATTCCACGACAGCAGCAGCCGGCCGACGCCGGTCGCGCTCTGCGCCTGCGCCTGCCATTCGTCGAAACCCAGATTCGGGTCGCTGCCGTGCGACTGGTAATGCACGTGGACCTGCGAGATAGCGCCGATGAACGCTTCGATCGTGTACAGCCCGTGCACGCCGAGGTCGCGGAACGGGTACGAGCCCTGGGTCACCATGCCCGGCAGCGGGCCGCCGGCGTACGGCGGGTATTCGGAATTGCGCACGATGTCGACCGACAGAACATCGCCGATGTCGCCGTTCTTGGCCGCGTCGAGCGCGCGCATCAGCACCGGGTCGAACAGGTCGGAATGATTCACGCCGAGTTTCAGACCGGTTTCGCGCGATTTTTCGAGCATTCTTTCGCAGTCGGCGGCGGTGTCGGCCATCGGCTTTTCCACCAGCACATGACAGCCCATATCCATCGCCGTGATCGCCAGCGTCGCGTGCGAGGCGGGCGGCGTCAGTACATAAACGACGTTGGGCTGCGCGTCGACCAGATCAACCAATGTCGCGGCGACCTTGCCGACCTTGAAGCGTTTCGCCAGCGCTTCGGCGGCGGGCAGGTTGCTGTCGCACAGGCCGACGATTTCGACGAAATCCAGTCGCGACAGCGCGGCGAGATGATGCGTGGCGACATAGCCGGCGCCGACGACGGCGACGCGGAGCTTGCGGGGAGCAGAAGCGGAAGAGGTCATGAAGGGACTGCTTGAGAAGAAGGTTTGGCGAGACGCGCGGCGACATCGGTCAACACCGATGCGACGCGCGCGTCCCAGGTCTGGTCGGCGACCGCGGCGATCCGCGCCTCTGCCGCACCGGGCGCGTTGTCGATCACGGCGGCATCGAGCGCGGCGAGGAAGCCCTCGCGGTCGTCGACCAGCCGCACCCACTGCGAAAATTTCTCGATCTCGGGGTTGCGCACGCTCACCACCGCTTTGCCGGCGGCGAGATATTCGCGCAGCTTCAGCGGGTTGGCGTTGGCGACCTGACGGTTCAGGCGGTACGGAATGATCGCGGCATCGAAGGCTTTCGACCATGCCGGCAGCGTCGCATACGGCTGCGAGCCGGCGAGGCGCACGTTCGGCAGCGCGCGCAGGCCGTCGACAGACACGTGCGCGTGACCGACCAGCAGAAAACTCCACTGCGGCCGCTGCTGTGCCAGCCACTCGATCATCGGCACGTCGATCCATTCGTGGATCGAACCGATGTAGCCGACCACCGGTCGCGGCAGATCGCGCGCAAGGGCAGGCAATTCCGTGGCTGGATCCTGCGCCTTGGCGAACAGATCGACATCCACGCCGTGCGGCGAAAATATCGTGTGCGGATTGAGCGCGCGTTTGCCTTCGACCAGCGCCGGCGGCGCGACGAACAGCAGGTCGGCGCGGCGGCTCAGGTCGAGATCGCGCTGCGCGATCGATGTGGCGTCCACGCCCGGATGCGCAGCGTAGTCGTCGATGCAGTAGTACACGCACAGGTCTTCGCCGAGTTTGCCGGCGAGGAAACCCGGATGCGGCACCACGAACCACGAAATGCGCTTGCGGATGCCGGCGAGGCGCAGCGCGCGACGTACCGCCCAGCGGCCGAACAGGCGATTGAAGACATCCACGCCCGGCAGGCGCCGGAACGGCAGCTGCGGCACGGTGCAGTGCCACAGATTGTCGGCGACCTGCGTCGGGCGTTTGAACGTCGCCAGCAGCTTGCGCACCGCGCGTTTGAGATCGCGCCCGGACGCATTCGGCGCGCGCATGCCCGGCGAGTCGACGTAGAGCAGCGGCACGCTGCGCGCGAGCCGCGCGGCGACGTGATGGCTGCTGGTGCGGTTCTCGGCGTACCAGTCGTTGCCGAAATAGACGATGCCGTAGTCCTGCAGTGCCCCCTGCGATGCCGACGACGGTTCACGCATCGCGCCACCACCCGATCAACCACGCGGTGCCGCCGTGGTAAATCCACTCTTTGTGCAGACCGGGCACGGCATCCAGATGCGGACCGATGCGGCCGCAGGCCGGGGCGAAGAAGGTCACCAGCCCATTGCGGCCGAGGTGGCGCATCTGCGCGATGGTCTTCTCCGGTTCGCTGAGGTAATAAAGCACCTCGCAGGCGGTGACCAGATCGAAACGATGGCGCTGGTCGCCCCAGGGCTGGCCGAAAATATCGGCGGCTTCGAAATGCGCCTGCGGCAGGCGTTTGCGCGCGCGCTCCACCGCCTGTGCGCTCACGTCCACGCCGTATTGCGCATCGCTGAGCCGGGCGAGGTATTCGGTCTGGTGACCTTCGCCGCAGCCGAGTTCGAGCACCGACCCGACCCGTCCGAACGCGCGTTCGATCACCGCATTGGTCGCTTCGAAGCGCGCGCGTTCGAGATCCGAGGCCATGTTCCACGGATCTTCGACGCTGTAGGCCAGATCCAGACGGTCGAACTTGTCGCTGCCGCCGACGCCGCGCAGGGCGTATTTCATCCACAGACGGCGGCGCGCCTTGCGCAGCAGCGTGGCTGCTCGGGTGAACATCGTCGTCGCTCCCGGTCAGTCGCAGCGGTCGTCGGCGGTCGACGCGGCATCGGCCCGTGCGGTCTGCGCGGCCGATGACGGCAGCGGCAGCGGGCGCAAGGGCGAGCTGTGCCAGCCCGCGACTTTGTCGCAGCGGAATTCCACCCAGGACGGGCCATAAGTCCAGCGCAGCGCATGCATGTCGAGCGGTTCCCCCAGAATGTTCCGCACCGTGTCTTTCCCCTGGCCCGGCACGATCTGCGCAGTGGCCGTCCAGGCCTCCGCGGCGATCTGCCCGGTGTGTTCGTCCGCGCTGCCGGCGATGTCTGCAGCGTTGTGGTCGGCGGTGTCGGGGCTGGCGACATCGCCGCGTCCGACGGCGATCCTCCAGCCCAGCACCGCGACGGCGAGCAGCGCGATTGCGACGAAATAACGGGGTATTCTGCCAAATCCGGCCGCGGGAATCTCATCCGCGGCGGTATCGGCCCGCCGCCAGGCGTCCGGATGCGGCGATTCGGCGGTCGTGCCCGCGAGTTGACCCGGCGCCGAGGCACCCGGCATCCGCCCGTAACGCGCGTGGAAATCCAGTGCGGCATCGTAGCGTTGGTTCAATTGCTGCAGGCGTCCGGTATCCTCTGCGCTGCCGCCCTGGTCCGGATGCAATTTCGCCACGCGCCGTCGCCATGCACCGCGCAACTCGGCGAGCGAACAGGTCGCATCGATCCCGAGCTCGCGATACAGCGCTGCGAAATCGGTGTCTTCGGACATGCCCGCTCCATTGAGGCGCTCGTTGTGAGGCGCGCAGTGGACCGCGTTCGATCCGCGAATGCAAGCGGAAACCGATGCGCAATGCGAGTGGGCGCAGCATCGTCCGGAAGCGGCCGGAAAATGCGTTATGCGTGGAGTCACGGGGGATTCGATGAGCGGTGAGGGTGTGCAAGCTGAGAACGGTCGCGCTGAAGAAGGCTTAGCCGAAAAAGGCTTCGCCGGGAACGGTCGCGTCCCGTCCGCCGGTCGGCGACCGCGTTTGGCGCGCGTCCTCCAGCGCGTGGGGGCGATGTCGCTGATCGGACGGCTGCGCGCCGCGCTGCGCCACGACGTCCGCATCCTGGCTTACCACCGCGTGCTGGAATCGGTCGAGCCGGAAGGCTTCCGCTTCGATCTGGATCTGATCAGCGCCAGCAGCGACGCCTTCCGCGAACAGATCGCCATCGTCAAGCGCCGCTGTTCGCCGATGCGTTTCGACGAACTCATCGACCGCCTCGACCGCGGGCAGTCGCTGCCCAGGCGCGCAGTCCTGATCACCTTCGACGATGGCTACGACGACAATTACCGCATCGCCTGGCCGATCCTGCGCGACGCCGGGGTCTCGGCGATGTTCTTCGTGTCCACCGGCCACATCGAGTCCGGTCGGCCGTACGCCTACGACTGGCTGACGCACATGGTGTGCGTGACCCGCGCCGGCCGTCTGCAGGCGCCCGAACTGGGCGTCGACTGGCCCTTGCCCGAAACGCTGCAGGGCCGCCGCGTGCTGGCCAGCCGTCTGCTGGATCGCATCAAGACCCTGGATGCCGGCGCCCAGCAGGCGCTGATCGAGCGCCTGCAGCGCGAGTGGTCGCTGTCGGCGCAGGGCGGACATCCGGATTGCCGGCCGATGACGTGGACGCAACTGCGCGAAATGCGCGACGGCGGCATGGAGATCGGTTCGCACGGCGTGGATCACCAGATGCTGGCGAAAATGACCCCGGCCGCGATGCGCGAGGAGCTGGTGGCTTCGAAGCTCGCGATCGAGCGCGCGCTGGGCGGCGAGGCGCAGGTCATCTCCTATCCGGTGGGCGGTTACGACGCCTACGATGCCGCAGTGATGGCTGCGGTGCGCGAAAGCGGTTACCGCCTGGCGTGCAGCTATCGCGCCGGACCCGAGTCGATGCGCCAGGAGTCGCGCTACGAACTGCGGCGCATTCCGGTCGAACGCGATGTCGGCCGCGACTGGTTCGAGGGCATGCTGGCGCTGCCGGAAGTGTTCTGTTACCGCTCGCGTAACAGAAGCGGCTGAGCCACGCCATGTTCGTCGCGATGATGCTGTATCTGCTGCTGGTGCTGATCCGCCCGCAGGATTACCCGGCGCTGATCGACAGCGTCGGCCTGCCGCTGCAGCCGATCATGCTGGTGATTGCGGCTGCGTTCTGGCTGCTGTCGCCGCGCAAGAACTTCGATGCCCCGCAGTACGCGGTGTTGCTGATGTTTTTCGGCGTGCTGATGGTGTCGCACATCTTCAACGGCTGGATCGGTGGTGCGCTGGAACAGTTCGAGAAGTTCGCGCCGGTGGTGCTGGCCTTCGTGGTGTTCGCCAATGGCCTGGACCGGCGCAGTCGGATATTGAAGACCATGGCGATCTTTTCGCTGTGCGCGGCGGTGCTGGCGATCCACGGCATCGAACAGCAGCAGACCGGCATCGGCTGGACCGGCGTCGAACTGTCGCAGGGCACGCGCATCCAGTACGTCGGCATCTTCAACGATCCCAACGACCTCGGCATGCTGTTCGTCGCCTGCGTGCCGATGGCGATGTACCTCAGCGGGCGCGGCGGGCTGATGGGCCTGCGCCGGCTGTTCTGGCTGATCGTTTCCGGCATCCTGGTCTACGGTGTGTATCTGACCGATTCGCGCGGTTCGCTGCTCGCGCTGCTGGCGGTGATGGGCGTGTACATCTGGCAGCGCAGGGGCGTGTTCGTGGCCGGCGTGCTCGGCTGCATGGCGGTGGGCGTGCTGTTGGCGCTGCCGTCGCGCTTCAACGAGATCGATGTCGAAGAAGCCTCGGCGCAGGGGCGCGTGGACTCGTGGTACGAAGGCATGCTGATGTTCCAGGGGCACCCGATCTTCGGGGTCGGCCCGGACATGTACTCCGACTATCACACACTGACCGCGCACAATTCGTTCGTGCTGGTGCTGGCCGAGACCGGCATCATCGGCTTCACGCTGTGGCTGGCGCTGGTGGTCTATTGCTTCCGGATGATGTGGGTGGGCTCGCGTCCGCTCGGCGAACTGGCGTGGGAAAGCATGGTCGCGCCCGAAGCCGACGGCGACGCCGAGACCGCGCTGGCCGAACTCGATGCGCTGGAGGCCGGCATCGCCGAAGGCCGCGCGATCGCGATGACGCTGCTGTTGTCGCTGGTCGGATTTTTCATGTCGGCGTTCTTCCTGAGCCGCAGTTACGTCATCATTCTGTATCTGCTGGCTGCGCTGGTGGTCGCGCACTACACCGACATGCGTCGCGAAGACCCGGCGCTGCCGCGGTTCCAGCTCGGCAACGACATTCTTCTCTTGCCCGTGGTCGGTGTCGGCAGCGCGGTCGGACTTTATCTGCTGGTCAAGATTCTTCTGGTGATGGGATGACGCTCCGCGCACGCACGCTCCGCAACACGCTGTTCTCCTCGGTGGCGATGTACACCGAGTTCGCGCTCGGCATGTTGACCTCGATCGTCATCGCCCGTCACCTCGGGCCTGAAGGTTTCGGCGCCTACAGCGCGGTGATCCTGCTGGTGGGCATGGGCGTGGCCGCCACCAACTCGGGCACCGCCAGCGCGGCGATCAAATTCGTCGCGGAACTGCGCGGCGGCGACCGCGAGGGGCTGGTGCGGTCGCTGGTCGCGTATCTGCGCCGGGCGCAGCGCGGTTTTCTCGCGGTGGCGCTGGCGGTCGGCGCGCTGTTGCTGTGGCTGGCGGGCCATCGGGTCGCGCCGACCTTCCATCACGGCCTGCTGTTCGCGTTCCTGGCGGTGGCCATCGCGCTGCGCGCCGGCTACATGTTCAACATCGGCGTGGCCAAGGGGCTGGAGAATTTCCGCATCAACGCGATGGTCGCGGTGTTCTCCACACCGTTGAATCTGGGCATGGTGCTGGTGGTGATCTGGCTGGATCTGCCGGTGGAATGGCTGTTCGGCGTATTCCTGCTGTCCGGTGTGATGTTCTACGG
>CBIHKW010000151.1:0-9575 GCA_966203835.1 uncultured Thermomonas sp. | reverse complement strand
ATATCTTTTCTGAATTCAAAATAGTTGGCATCAACAGCAGAGAGCAAGATCGATATCTTCTGATTTCGTACGGTTGTGTAAGTCTGTCCGTCAAGACTGCCATTCGAAAGAGATGTTACAGCGTCTGCAATAAGGTCTTTTTTGACGACAATATCCGCTTTGAACGGCCGATCCGGTGTGCCACGCATTGTGGAGATGCAGCCCGAGAGCGAAAGAGAGGCCAGCATGAAGATTATCGACTTGTAGAAATAAGTTGCCATGATCCGGTCCTTAAGAATTTTAGGCGGTTTTCTGGAATGTCCTGGCCGTGGTTGCAAGTGTGTCGGCTGTCGCGAGGTTGATAAGCGCAATGCCAGAATCATTCCGACATCAGTGACGTAGTGTGGACTACAGATACGACGTTGCATCGCTTTCCATGATGACTGACAGATGAAAAATCCGCAGCCACGCAACCGTTAGGAACCAATATGTGCACCCTGGGAAAGCTCTCTATCTTACCGTCTTGGTCGCGATTATTTTACAGGGTGCGACCAGTTGGGGATTCTATGAACATAATCGATGAGATGAGCGGCAATGGCTGCCTGTCCCTGTGCAGTTGGATGTACGGCCCCATTGATGCCATCGTTACGGCTGCTGGCTTGAGTGAGCACGGAATCGTTGAGTGTACGGATATATCGTTGCGCAGGTTGATATGGCCTCCAGCAAGAAGGTGAGCCGTTCGCGCTCCCTGGGCAGCGCCATTCGGCTGGGCTAGACGATGGAAGTGCGATTGGTTGATCATTGTCGGAGCGTTCGCACCAGCCATGGCCAACAAACGCTTCTGAAGTTTCAGCTGCAAAGACGAAGCTATGTGATGTCGCTCCGATTCCGATAGCCTTGCGTAATTCTGGTAGCGTGTATTTGCTAAGAATAGCTGCCTCGCTGTCATCGGTATGTCCGAGAATATTGAATTGCCATCTCTTTGGCCGTGTAAATAAGCCAAACGGTATGAGTCCTCTGGCGCCATCCCATGCGTTTTCGAAGTGGACGCCGCTTTCGTCGGAGCACAATTGTGGTGAAGCTGAGTGGTCGCGGCGGATTGGATCCGGGAGGTTTGCAACAACAACATTTTCTGGCGAAACCCTTACCAAATTATCGAGCGCTACTGAGAGCAGGTCATAGCGGCGTTCGATTTGTCTGATTAGATCAACATCGGTCAAATCACATTTTCCTTTGTGAATTGCATTTTCAGGGCACACAGTAGCGTTCGATGCCTTTAATCCGATACCGTAAAAAACATCCAGAATACTTGAGCGCACTTCATAGGGAGCAATTGCCCACATGGCAAGTTGTCCAAATCCTGCATCATTGCCTCCAATGGATATCAGCACTAGGTCGGGCTTTCTTTGTTCACCGCTGCACTCAAACAAGTCAAGGCTGGAGCCTAGATTTTTCTCGGCGGCACGGTAAGCCCCCATCTTGTAGAAAGGCTTGGATTTCGTTTCCACCTCAGCTGAGAAATCATTGATCCATTGTGATGCTTGCGTTGTGTCACCTTTGCATAGATCAATAACCGCAGCTGCCAGCTGACTGCGTGGCACGAAGCAATTTGACGGATCTCGACTTTTATTGCAGGTATCTTTTAAGCCAGGCGGCTGTTCCTGGCGGACTAACATGCCGTCGAAGATCTCGGCCCCTGAGCATGCATAGTGGAGAAACGTCACTAGCCGGTGCGGGTTCTCGGCGGCAAGTCGCATCGCAGTGTACGTTTGATGCGACCAGAATGAACGGTGACAGGCGGTATCGAACCATTGGGCGTCCTCGGCGATCAACGATTTGGCGGACTTGCTGCTTGCGAACCAATCGTATGTGTTGGGTTTCGGCGCTTTATTCTGCCATCGCGTAGGAACATCGGGATTTCCTTCACCTGCCGCGTAAGAATCGCCCAATCCGATGATCACACGGTGATCGATGACAACGGTTTCGGTCGCCATGGCGCTGTCCTTCGAAGTCACGCTGACTTCGGCGCCTGCCAGAGGAACTGTTAGTGTGGCCTCGTCTTTACAACTGGCCAAAATGTGTAACGACACCTTAAGGCTGAGGGATCTTACGGTCCACTCGCACACACCATGCATGTCGTCGACTTTCGCCCGTACATTTACGTTTTCCGGTCGTGTATACGAGTCGAGATAATGGCCTTTAGCCTGATCCCAAGGACTGTTCTGGCCCAGGGCGAATTTACTGTATGGCGAATCTGAAATACCGTTTCCTTCACGTGCGAGACGCAAATACCACTCATTGAAATTCTCAATAACTCCGGAGTTGGACTTGGGCATCCATCGTTCGCTTGTTTCGCTAGGATTAGAAGTCCATGCAAAGGGGGCGAAACCCGCTTCGACACGCCACTGAATCTTTGGTACTGCTAGCGCCGATGTACTGAGAAGCGCACATGCAATGGCGAATATAGATCTTCTAATAAAGCCAATACTCCAAGTGGATTTGCCGATGATCTTTGGTGCATCACCAAGGGCACATGCATTTTTTCCGTCATCTTTCCTACAACTTAGATAATTAGCGGTACGACCGCCAGAGCTATCCTTGCTCATGTGTTTCCGCCCGTGAATGTCGATGAGACGATATGAGAGGCTAATGACAAAACCTATCTTTAAATAGATTTTGCGCCTGACAACCCACAGCCCATTCTGGCATGGCGCTAACACTGCCACTGTAGCGTCCAAGGTATTACCTGTCAGAACCGACAGGGACGCCCGATTTGTTAGGTGCAGTTTATGGGCAGACGTCTTAGAGAGCCTTCCGGCTGAAGCAAGCAGTGCGCCAAAGTGACCCTCTATAGTGGGTCACTAATGCGCGCTATTGCCTTACGACAACGTCAGTGTGTGACGTACGCTTCGATAGTGCGTTGCAGATCAATCTTCGTAGCGAACGATGGCTCAACCAAAATCCCGCAACTCCAACAAAATCGCATCCGGATCTCCAGCCTCGATCGCGCGCGCAACCGCGCTGTGCTCCGCGGCTTCCACCCAACTGCGAAGATCTCGACCACTCTTGCCGTCGATGCGCGGTGCGAGCGCGCGAGTGCCGGCGTCGAGGTCGAAGGCCAGCGGTTTGCCGGCCAGCATCACCGCGAGGATGCGCTGCGCGGCGTTGCGGTCGGGCAGGGGGATTTCGATCTGTTTCGGCAGGCGCGACAGCACGGCGGCGTCGATCTGGTCGCGGCGGTTGGTCGCGGCGAGGACGAACACCGACTGCGTCTGCGCGGCGATGCCGTCCATTTCCTGCAGCAGTTGGCCGATGATTTCGGTGAGGATCGTGTCCGACTGCCCGCCGCGCGTCGCGGCGATGATGTCGATTTCGTCGAGGAACAGCAGCGACGGTGCGGACTCGCGCGCGCGCTCGAAGAGTTCGCGCACTTTCTGGCCGCTCTGGCCGAGGAAACCCTGCTTGATGTCGGCGGTGGAGGCGGCGATGAAGCGCAGCCCGGTTTCGTTGGCGAGCGTGCGCGCGATCTGGGTCTTGCCGGTGCCGGGCGGGCCGTACAACAGCAGTCCGCGCGGCACGCCGATGCCGCGTTTGCGGAAGGTTTCCGCGTGCTGCAGCAGGCCGGCGGTGGTCTTCAATTCCTTCATCGTGTCGTCGGTGAGGATCAGCGTGTCCCAGCTTGCGCGCGAATCGGTAGCGGTGGAGCCCTGCTTGCGCATCGCGGTGGTGAAGGCTGCGAGCGCGTCGTCGTCGATCGGTGTCTTGATGCCGTGTTCGCGCGCCACGCGCTTGGCGAGGCTGCTCAATTCGCGTCCGGACATGCCCAGGGTCAGCGCTTCGGTTTTCGCCGGCAGCGGCGGCGGGATCGCCAGCCGCGCGAATTCGCCGGCCAGAATCTCCAATCGCTGACGGCCGTCGGGCAAGCCGATTTCGAGCTGATCCTCGAAGCGCGACAGCATCGCGGCGTCGATCAGATCGCGACGGTTGGTCGCGCCCACCACCCAGACGTGCGCCTGTTTGTCGAAACCGTCCCACTGCGCGAGGAAGGCGGTGACGATTTCCTCGACGAAGCTGTCGGTGTTGGTACCGCCGCGCCGGCCGAACACGCCCTCGCATTCGTCGACAAAAATCACCGCGCGCGGTTCCGCACGGGCCTTGATCCACAGCGCCTTCACGTTCTCGCCGCTCTGGCCGATGAAGCCGGATTTCAGGTCGGTGAGCGACAGCGGGAAGAACGCGCAGCCCATGCTGTCGGCGAAGGTGCGCGCGATCAGGGTCTTGCCGGTGCCGGGCGGGCCGTACAGCAGCAGGCCGCGGGTGGCCGAGGCGCTGCCGCTGGCGAAATGCCCGGCTAGCGAGATCAGCTGCGTCTTCACTTTCGGCGCGAGTGCGACGCCGGCCCAGGCGCGCGCGGGATCGACCGCGGGTTTCGGCTGCGTCTGCCCGGAGCGCAGCGCGCGGCTGCGTTCGATCCGGTCGGCGTGTTTGACGTTGCGATTGCAGGCCTCGTCGAAGGCCATCGCGAGGTCGCGCACGCGCGGAGGCAGCGGCGGGAAGGCATCGTTCTGCAGCAGGTCGCGGTCCCAGACGACGATCGGCAGCCGGCCGGTGGTGCGCAGGGGAATGATCCCCAGTCCGCGGTCGTGGGCATCGCTGATCGAAATCACGATGTCGCCGGGCTCCACGCCGCGCGTGCCGCGCCAGGCTTCCCAGCCGAAACCGGCGGGACTGTTGGCGGTGCGCGCGACCATGTACACGAACGGGAAGGCGCCCTCGCCATCGGTGCGCATCAGCCGCATCAGCCGGAAGCGATGACGCACCAGCGTCGTCCGCGGCAGCAGCCAGCGTTCGACGACGATCAATGCGAGCAGGGCGCCGGCGACCCACCACAGCGACATCGGCGAGAGCTGCGGCGGCAGTTTCGGCAGCAGCTCCGGCAGCAGATGCGGTTTGTAGTGGGTGAAGGCGGCCGCGCCGATCACCAGCAGGCCGGTCATCATCAGCCACATCGAAGGCGCGGCCATCAGCACCGGGCGGCCCTGTTCGCGGTAATGGCGCGGTTGCCGCAGCAGCCGGCGCATGCCTTCGGTGGCGTAATGCCGACGCAGCGTGCGGTCGATGCTGCGCGAAAACGTCTGCAGTTCGGCTTCCAGCGCGTTCGGATCGTCGGCTTGCGCGCCTGCATGGGGTGCTGCGCCGTGCTGCGGATTCACGTCCCTGCCTCGTCCTGTCCTGTGCGGAGAGCGTCGATGATAGCCCGCGCCTGCGGATGAACAGCAAGGTCTGCGCTGCCTGCCGGCGACCGGCTTCCAGGCGATCTGCGCTATGGTGGGGCGTGCCCGGCATCTCCGGGCGCCACGGCCAAGGGGGGACGTGGTGGTTCCGATCCGGCGCGGGCCTTCCGCGTCGCTCGCGCTGCCGATGCCGCTCCTGCGCCGCGCCGCTTCAGGACAGGACACCGCCACGATGGCCATGCTCAGCTTCAACGGACGCATCCAGATCGCCATCGAGCGCGCTCAGACGCTTTATCCCGACGCCGAATTCCTCGAAGCCCAGGGTCATTCCTCGGCCGGCCTGATCGAGCATCCCGCTGCGATCGATCAACTGCGCGTGTTGTTCCGGCGCGACGGCGGCGCGACGCTGGTCGTCGAGGAAACCGGCTACGGCACGTTCGACCAGCCCGCGAGCATCGACAGCATCGAGGCCGGCGCGACGATCGACTGGCCGATCAACATGGATCTGCCGGATGCCGACCGGCTCAAGGAACAGTTCGGCTACACCGAACCCTATTCCCGCGTCGCCCTGCGCATCCCGCAGGGCGTGGTCTGGCCGAATGCGTCGTATGTGTTCGGCGGCAATCCGCAGTGCGCGGATGTGATGGTGGATACGGTGACCGGGAAGGTGCGCGCCGCGGGTTGAAGCAATGCGTCGCGTGATGCGTCGCGCGCAGATTCCATAGCGCGCGCTCCAGCGCGCGGCTTTCCCGTAGGGCGTGCTTCAGCGCGCTGCTTTCTCTTCCAAAGGAGATGACGCCCAACTCCATGTCATCCCGAACGAGCGCGCAGCGCGAGGAGGGATCTGCTTGTCGCTCGCTGGGAAAGCGGAAGAAGCAGATCCCTCACCCCGATGAAGCCGGGGATTCGGGATGACAGGCTGTCAAAGAATCGACAGCGTCTTTTCCTTGCGCTCCGCCAGCCGCTTTTCGAGGTAGTGGATGTTCTGTCCACCGGCCTGGAAACCGCTGTCGGCCATGATCCGCTGCTGCAGCGCGATGTTGGTCTTGATGCCGTCCACCACCATTTCGCTCAGCGCCACTTTCATGCGCGCGATCGCGGTGGCGCGGTCCGGGCCGTGGACGATGAGCTTGCCGATCATCGAGTCGTAATTCGATGGCACCCGGTAGCCTTCATAGATGTGCGAATCCACGCGCACGCCAGGGCCACCGGCGGCGTGGAAATGCTTGATCAGGCCGGGCGAGGGCATGAAGGTGTCCGGGTCTTCGGCGTTGATGCGGCACTCGATGGCGTGGCCGCTCAGCACGATGTCGCTCTGGCTGATCGACAGTCTGTGGCCGGCGGCGACCATCAACTGCTCTTTCACCAGGTCGATACCGGTGATCATCTCGGTGACCGGATGCTCCACCTGGATGCGGGTGTTCATTTCGATGAAGTAGAAGCGGCCGTCTTCGTACAGGAACTCGAAAGTGCCGGCGCCGCGGTAACCGATGCGCACGCAGGCTTCGGTGCAGACCTTGCCGATCTCGGCGCGCTGCTCGGGCGTGATCCCCGGCGCGGGCGCTTCCTCCACCACTTTCTGGTGCCGGCGCTGCATCGAACAATCGCGTTCGCCGAGATGGATCGCGCCGCCCTGGCCGTCGGCCAGCACCTGGATCTCGACGTGGCGCGGGTTCTCCAGGAACTTCTCCATGTAGACCTGTTCGTTGCCGAACGCGGCCTTGGCTTCGCTCTGGGTGGTCTGGATCGCGGTGTGCAGCGCGGCCTCGGTGTGGACGACGCGCATGCCGCGCCCGCCGCCGCCGCCGGCCGCCTTGATGATGACCGGGTAGCCGATCTCGCGGGCGATGCGGATGTTCTCCTTGGCGTCGTCGCCCAGCGGGCCGCCGCTGCCGGGCACGCAGGGCACGCCCGCGGCCTTCATCGCGCGGATCGCTTCCACCTTGTCGCCCATCATGCGGATGGTCTCGGCGCGCGGGCCGATGAAGATGAAGCCCGAGGTTTCGACGCGCTCGGCGAAGTCCGCGTTCTCGCTGAGGAAGCCGTAGCCCGGATGGATCGCCTGGGCGTCGGTCACTTCGGCGGCGGCGATGATCGCCGGCATGTTGAGGTAGCTGTCCTTGGACGCGGCCGGGCCGATGCACACCGACTCGTCGGCCATCGCCACGTGTTTGAGGTTGCGGTCGACGGTGGAATGCACCGCGACCGTCTTGATACCGAGCGCATGGCACGCGCGCAGGATGCGCAGCGCGATCTCGCCCCGGTTGGCGATCACCACTTTATCCAACATGGCGCCGCCCTCAGCCGATCACGAAGAGGGGCTGGTCGAACTCGACGGGCTGGCCGCTCTCGCACAGGATCGCGAGCACGGTGCCGGAGACGTCGGCTTCGATCGGGTTGAACATTTTCATGGCTTCGACGATGCCCAGGGTTTCGCCCTGTTTGACCGCCTGTCCGATCTTCACGAACGCCGGTTTGTCCGGCGACGGCGAAGCGTAGAAGCTGCCGACCATCGGCGAGCGCACGACGTGGCCGTCGGGCATGTCCGGGCCGTTGCGGCCGCCGCCGGTCGCGGCGTCCACCGGCGACAGCATCGGCATCGCCGCCGGCTGCGCGGTGCGCGGGGTGTGTTCCAGATGCATCGGCGCGGGCGCCGGCAGGCTCATCGCCACGCCGCCCCTGGGCAGGCGCGCGAGACGCACCGATTCCTCGCCTTCCTTGATCTCGATTTCCGCCAGATTCGATTCTTCCAGCAGGTCGATGAGTTTCTTGATTTTGCGCAGGTCCATGGATGTCTTCTCGCTCGTTGCCCGGGCGCGATGGCGCGGGCGTCGGTGGTCGTTGATGGAAAGTGGGTGCCGTGATCAGGCGGATGCGGTTTCCAGGCGGCGGATCGCGGCTGCCAGCGCTAGGCCATAGCTCAGTGCGCCGAAGCCGGCGACGATGCCGACCGCCAGATCGGTGAAATAACTGGTGTGACGGAACGGTTCGCGCGCGTGCGGGTTCGACAGATGCACTTCGATGAATGGAATCGCGACCGCGGCCAGCGCGTCGCGGATCGCCACCGAGGTATGGGTGAACGCGGCGGGGTTGATGAGGATGAAGTCGACATGGCCGCGCGCGGCCTGGATGCGGTCGACCAGTGCGTGCTCGGCGTTGGACTGGAAGCTCTCCAGCGCATGCCCGGCGGCGGCGGCGCGCTCGGCCAGATCCGCATCGATCGTGGCCAGCGTCGCGTGCCCGTAGATTTCGGGTTCGCGGGTGCCCAGCAGATTCAGATTGGGGCCGTGGAGAACGAGCAGTCGCGCCATGGAATCGGTCCGTCGCTTGGAGGGGCAGTCTGCTCGAAAGCCGGAGTAGTGTCCAGATCGGCGAAGTTCGGCCCTTTTCAAGCGCGTGTTTGAAATTTGACCCGGTGGGCGCGGCCCGCCGGGGAGGCCGCGCCTGCCCGTACCAGGGACTTGCAGGTATGGCGGGTCCAGCCAGGCAAGTACGCCTGTGTCGGGTCGCGGGCGCAGACGCGGCTTCACAAGGAACGGGTGCATGCGACGGCCAAGTGCTCCGGATCGCCACATGTATCTGCGCTGGCCTTGAGGTTCCGGATGGACGTCGGATACCCTAGTTGAGATGCATTCCCATTTGCCCCGTCTGATCCGAGCCCTGCGCGCCAGTTTCCTGGCCGTGCTGGTGCTTGGATTGATGATCAAGCCGGTGCTGGCCCAGCTCAGCGACCTGCATGCCGTCGAGCATTCGGTCGCGACCGATGCGCATGGGCACGATCACGGCGAGTCCAACGATGGGCATGGAGACGATCATCGCTCGAGCGACGTTGGCGCCGATCAGCGTGGGGACGGGGATGAGCACTCGACCGGCGCGCACGGCCTCATGCATCAAAGCAGCGGTTCCACGACGCTGACGGGCCTTGTTCCCGCCCTGTCGGTGCCGATGGTGTTCGCGCACATGCCGGATCTGCCGTTGCCTGCCTCGGCGCGGATTCCCTCGCAGTCCCCGACGAATCCATTCCGACCTCCAATCGTCTGACGCTTCGGCCGCCCGGTCGCGGCCCGATTCCAGCTGTCTTTCGATCTTTCGGAGGTTTCCGTGAACTTGTGTCATCTGCTGGTCCCGGCTTTCGCCGGGGCCTGCGGCGGCGTCCCGTGGGGACACGCCGCCGAACCCCTGTGTCTGAAGCAGGCCGTTTCGCGCGCCCTGTCTTGCAACTCTGCCGACGCCTTCGCGGCGGTGCCGTCGTGAGCGGGCCATTCCCGCTTTCTCCTTCGCTCATGGAGTCGACATTGCGCTCACTCATCGCATCGAATGCCCGCAGGCTGCTGACGGCATTCGTGCTGCTATTGCCGGCGC
>CBIHKW010000150.1:0-9738 GCA_966203835.1 uncultured Thermomonas sp. | reverse complement strand
GATCGGCAACGTCGCCATCCTCTATCGCCCCAGCCAGGATCACCGCCAGATCGTGCTGCCGCGGGGCTGAGACCCGCTATCGGGCGTTCGATAATTCCCGCCGCTCTCAATCCAGACCGCCGACAGCGCCGATGCAGCTTCATCTCGATCGCCCCGACCACGAATTCTTCCTCCGCGGCGCCGATGGCGGCAGCGCGCTGGTCAATGATCGCCGGCTGACGGCGAGTTTCGTGCTCGCGCCGAACACGCTGGTCGAAGGCTGGTCGGTCCGCGACGTAAGGGCGATGACGCCCGCCGACCTGGAGCCGTTGTTCGCGCTGCAGCCGGAAGTGATCCTGCTCGGCTGCGGCGCCACCCAGACCTTCCCGCCGGCCGCCACGATGGCGGCCTGCCTGTCGCGCGGCATCGGCCTGGAAACCATGACCAATGCCGCCGCCGCGCGCACGTTCAACGTGCTCGCCAGCGAAAGCCGGCGCGTGGTCGCGGGTTTCGTGCTGAACGGTTGAGCGTCGCATCGGCATGTCGCGCATGCTGAAAGCAGCTGTCGTCGCACTCTCGCTGCTGCTGGCAGCCTGGAAAGCCGAATCCCCATCGTTCCTGTCGCCGCCCTCGCCCAAGGTGTGATACGAGGCATGGCTCGCCGCCGGCCATCGTTCAGAAGCGCAGACCTATGCGGACGACCTGCAGAAACAGAACGTCAGCGACGTGGTGCCGATGGATGCGCTGTCGCGCACGTCGCGACGCTGGCGACTCTGCCGGCACGATGAATTCGCGACGCCGCCGCCCTCACTCCGGCGCAACATGACCCCGACCCTGCGCGTGGTGGCGCAGTTGCGCGACGCCGGCATCCTCGACCCGGCGCTGGCGCGGTCGGTCTATCGCGATGCGGCCGTCAACCGCTGCGCCGGTGGTAGCGCACGCAGCAAGCATCGCGAAAACCGGGCGATCGATTTCGATCTGCCGTCGAATCCGCACAACACTGCCCGGCTTTGCACGTTCTGGCGCAAACACGGGCCGGCGTTGAATCTGGGGCTCGGTTTCTACACGCCGACTGCGATCCATCTCGACACTGCCGGCTTCCGCACCTGGGGCAGCGATCACCATCGCGGCACGTCGCTGTGCATCGTCTCCGCGCGAGCGGCGAAGCGTTAACGCGGCTGCAAACGCACCAGCACGCCGTAGTGATCCGATGGCCAAGCGCCGCTGGCGTCGGCGCGATCGAGGATGATCCGCGCTTCGACGACGCGGAAAGCATCGCGCTGAAAGAACACGTGATCGATGCGCAGCGGCGCATGACCGGTATGCGTGTTGAGCGTGCTGCGCTCCGGCGCGTCGACGGCGACGCCGGGATGCGCCGCGGCATAGGCATCGTCGTAGGCGTCGGTCAGCGACTTCAGTTCGGGCGCATCGGCGCGCGTGTTGAAATCGCCGCCGATCAGCACCGGCGCATCGCCGCGAGTCGCCGCGACGAACGCCAGCAGATCGTCGACCTGCCGACCGCGTATCGCGCCGCCCTCGGCGGTTGCGTGCAGATGGCTGACGTACACGCTGAGCGGCCGGCCACCGATGCGGACGCGGACATGGCCGGCAATGCGGTAATCGTCGAGAGGCGCAAGCTTCGTTTCCTGCGACGCCAGCGGTTCTTCGCGGGTGAGGATCGCATTGCCGTAACGACGCGCGCGATCCGGCGGATCGACCGAGAAGAACCGATAGCGATAGCCGAGCCGTTCGGCCAGCGTCGCGGCCTGATTCGGCAGCGCGGTGTCCTGCAGCACTTCCTGCAGCAGAATCACATCGGGCGACAGCCGCTGCAGTTCGGCGACGATCAGCGCCTGCCGATGCGGCCAATCCTGCTTGTCGTGCCAGAGGTTCAAAGTGACGACAGTCAGCGGTGCGGAAGGACGCGTGTCGTGGCCGCACCCCGCCAGCAGCATGATGAGCATCGCGAGCAACACCCGCGAGGCAGCTGAGACAACAACGCGAGCGGATGCCGATCGCGGCACTGGGACCTCAGCGCTTCGGCAGCGCCAGCAGCGGATCCTGCGGCTTGCCGTTGTAGCGGATCTCGAAATGCAGCATGTCGCGCTCGGCGCCGCTGCGGCCCATCTCGGCGATCTGGTCGCCGGCTTTCACGCGCTGGCCTTCGTTGACCAGACGCGCGCGGTTGTGGCCGTAGGCCGACAGCCACTGTTCGTCGTGCTTGACGATGATGAGTTCGCCGTAGCCGACCAGGCCGGCGCCGGAATACACCACCACACCATCGGCCGCCGCGCGCACCGGGGCGCCGCTCTTGCCGGCGATATCGACGCCCTGTCGGGTCGGATCGCCCGAAGCGAAGCGGCCGACGATGGCACCGTCGGCGGGCCAGCGCCAGTCGAACGCGGCATTCGCCGTCGGTGGCGGCTGTGTTGGCGGCTTGGGCGTTGTCGCGACGGGAGGCGTCGTCGCGGGGGGCGTGCCTGTCGGCGGGCGCGTCGCGGGCGGCTTCACCGGAGTGCCGGCGACCGGCGGCGGATCGTTCCGTCGCGGAGCGTCTGCCCGACGCGCGTCGGGCGCGGTCAGGCGCAGTCGTCGGCCGGGATAAATGGTGTACGGCGGCGGGATGCGGTTCCACACCGCCAGATCCAACGGACTGACGCCATGCGTGGTCGCGATGCGATACAGCGTGTCGCCCTTGCGGACCAGCGCGGTGGCGCCGGGTTTCGGCGGAGAAACCTGACGGGTCGCCGGTGGTTTGCCGCGGGTGGGCGTGCGCACGACGGTCGTGCTCGCGCAGGCGGCCAACAGCGCCGACAGCAGCAGGCCGACGAAGAATCGCAAAGCCAAGAGGCGCGTATCGTCGGATCGAATGCTCTGCGGCGTCATCGCATGCACCTCAACCGCCGAACCGCTGGAACATTTCGCGCACGGCCAGTCCACCGCCACCGATCAGCACGCTGAAGTAGATGATCGTGCCGATGTTCGCCAGGTGCCCCAGCAACACCGCAACGCCATCGCGCTGGATGAAGCCGATCGCGTACAGCAGCAGCGCAAGGGCCGGCAACGTATTGCTGAAAGGCACGAAGCCGAACGGCGCCATCAGCAGGATCGCGGCCAGGATGAAGGCGAGATTGTTGAACATGCCCACGAGACGGCCATCCACCAGCGCGCGCACGCGGTGCGGACGACTGATCTTCTCCAAGCGGCGGACCCACAGCAGCCCGGAAGCGAGTCCCGGGCGCAATTTGTCGGCAGGCAGCGCCTTGTTGCGCAGGCGGGCCGGCAACCACAGCGGCCGACCGATCAGCCGGCTGATGCCGACCAGCAGGATCGCCGCGCCGAAGACGGTGCTGACGCCGGGGATCGACACCGGAATCAGAAAAATCAGAGTCAGCAGGATCGTCAGCAGCAGCAGGCCTTCGTCGCTGAAGACATCCAGCAATTCCTGCAGGCTCATGGCGTCTGCCGGCAGGCTGTCGATGATGCGGGCGAGCTGTTCGCCGAGCGAGCCGCTCTGGCCAGTCGCGCCGGCGGGAGGCGTCACCACCATGCCGTCAGTCCACCATGCCGGAGAGCAACGGCACGAACACCACCGGCGCCAGGTCGATGCGTTCGATGTTGCCGTCCGCGTCCTTGCGCAGCTTGACCAGCGACTGCCCGCCGCTGCCGCCGACCGGCGCGATGAGCGTGCCGCCGACCGCGAGCTGTTCGGTCAGCGCGTCCACCAGGGCCGGCGCCGCGGCGGTGACGATGATGGCGTCGAACGGACCGTTTTCCGGCCAGCCGATGCGGCCGTCGTCGTGTTTGCTGCGGATGTTCAGGCCCAGCGTGCGGAAGCGTTTGCGCGCGGTGCGCAGCAGGTCGCCGATGCGTTCCACGGTATGCACTTCCAGCCCCAGCGCCGCCAGAATCGCGGCCTGATAGCCAGAACCGGTGCCGATCTCCAGCACTTTCTTCGGCACGGCGCCGTCCTCGAACAGCGCCTCGGTCATCCGCGCGACCACCCACGGCTGCGAAATGGTCTGGCCGTGGCCGATGGGCAGCGCGTTGTCCTCGTAGGCGCGCGCGGCCAGGGCTTCGTCGACGAACAGATGCCGCGGCACGGTGCGGACGGCGTTGAGCACGTTTTCGTTCTGGATCGCGCGGCTGTTGGGCGTGCCTTCGCGCAGGCGTTCGATCAGGCGGTCGCGCACGCGCTGCGAAGTCATGCCCATGCCGATGGCCTCGGGCTGCAGACGCATGCGTGCGGTCATGCCGCGTCTCCGCCGTCGGAGGCATTGCCGCCGAGCGCGGCGGCAAGCCCGCCGACCCAGCTCGCGACGTGATCGAGCGCCTGGTAGCGGGTCAGATCGACATGGATCGGGGTGATCGAAATGCAGCCGCGACGCACCGCATCGAAATCGGTGCCCGGACCGGCGTCCTGCTCGGCACCGGCGGCGCCGATCCACCACCACTGGCGGCCGCGCGGATCTTCCTGCGGCGTGCAGGCTTCGGCGCGGTGGCGGTTGCCCAGGCGGGTAACCTCGAAACCGGCGATCTCGTGCCACGGCAGATCGGGCACATTGACGTTGAGAATGGTGTCGGCCGGCAGCGGATCGGCGCGCAGGCGCGAGACGATCTCGACCGCGGCGCGCGCGGCGGTTTCGTAATGACGGCCTTTATGGTCGGCGGTGACCAGCGACATCGCGACTGCGGGCAGACCGAGGAAACGGCCCTCCATCGCCGCGGCGACGGTGCCGGAATAGATCACGTCGTCGCCGAGATTCGCGGTGTTGTTGATGCCGGACACGACGATGTCGGGTTCCTGCTCCAGCATGCCGGTGATCGCGACGTGTACGCAGTCGGTGGGCGTGCCGTGGACGCGCCAGGTGGCGTCGTCCTGACGCACCACGCGGATCGGCATGTCGAGCGTCAGCGAATTGCTGGCCCCGGAGCGGTCGCGGTCGGGAGCGACCACCAGCACCTCGTGCCCGGCCTCGCGCAGACCCGCGGCGAGGACGCGGATGCCGGGGGCGTCGACGCCATCGTCGTTGCTGACCAGGATGCGCATGGGTTCGGAGATTCGCCTTGTCGCGGAAGAAGTCCTCGCCATGATACCGGAACCCTCTGTCCGATCCGCGGCAGCGCGCCCGGTCGCAAGTCCCTGCTAACCTCGACTGCGATGAACGCCCGCAACGACCGCCCCGACGACAGCGAAAACGACGCCGACGATGCGGCGCTGTTCCGCTCGGCCATCGGCCCGGTGCGCGAATTGCCTGCGGCGCCGACCGGGCCGCAGAAACCGCGCCCCAAGCCCCAGGCGCGCATGCGCGACCGCGACGAGGCCGATGCGCGCAGCGAATTCCAGCGCGCATTGGACGCGACGCCGCTGCTGGCGGGCGATGTCTCGAGCTATCGCCGCGACAACGTGCCCAAAGGCGTGCTGCAGCGGCTCGCGCGCGGCGATTACGCGGCCCAGGACGAACTGGATCTGCACCATGTCACCGCAGCCACTGCCGAAGCGATGCTGCGCCGGTTCATGAAGGAATCGTTCGACACCGGCATGGGCTGCGTGCGGGTGATCCACGGCAAAGGCCTGAATTCACCGGATGGTGTGCCGACGATCAAGAATCTGGTCGACCGCGTGCTGCGCCAGCGCAGCGATGTGCTGGCGTTCCACTCGGCGCCGCCCGCGCAGGGCGGCACCGGTGCGGTACTGGTGTTGCTGGGTCGGCCACGCTCCGCACAGACCTGAAGACGAGGCTTCGACTTCAGTCTTGTTTCGAAGCGCAGAGTTTCGAAACGCGGATCTGCAGAAGCCGACCCACTGCCTCACTGCTCTGCGGCGTGGCGCTTCGTCGGCTTACTGACCCAACGCACGGTCACGCCCCGGCGTCGGGCCATGCTTTCGACGTAAGCCACGTATGCGGCGTTTTCTTCGAACTGCGGGGCGTAGGTCGAGCCCGGGGTTATCGGCTTGGCGGCCGGGGCGAGTTGGGCGGTTTCGCCCGTGGTCGTGCAGCCCGAAAGCGACAGACCGGCGGCGAGGACGAGGAGCGAGCACAGCTTGACGTTCATGGACAACCTCCGAGACGGCGACTGCGGCGCGCCCGGACGATTTCAGGAGTGAATCTGCCGGGCGTTCAAATGGCTTATACGCCTGCGCCGGGAAGTCGGCTTTACACGCTGTGGCTTTCTGACAAGCGGTCATTCAGGGCGACAGTGAATGCCTCGGCGTTTCAGGCCCCGGCCGCCGCGCCCGCAATCGTCCCGAGTTCGGCCAGCACCGTGGTGGCGTAGCAGCCGGCCGGCAGCGCGAACCGCAGGCGCAGCACGCCCGGTTCAGGCCAGTCGAACGCCAACCCGTCCGGCCGCAGCCGCAGCGCCCGCCGCTCCTGATCCATGCCGGCGCGTTCCAGTCCCTCACGCAGGGCGCGGAGGTGTTCGTCGTCGAGCGTCGCAAGCTCCAGCGCCCGCGCGTCCGCCTGCGTGCGCAGCTCGCCGCGACCCCAGAGCGGGCCGCTGGGATGGATGTCGAACCGCGCCAGGCGTTCGGCCAGCGCATCGCTCCACGGCTCCGGCCCGAACACGCTGCGGCTGCCGTCGAGCATCCACGCTTCGCCATCAAGGCCGGTGTCCCAGCACTTCGCATCGACCCGCGCAGCCAGCACGCGATTGAACAGTTCCGAACGCGCCGCCGACAGCAGATAGCCGCGCTCCTCGCGCGCCACGCGGCGGCCGGCGAACATCGACAGCGCCTTCGACACGTTGTCGCCGCCGCGTCCGAATCGCTGCTCGCCGAAATAATTGGGCACGCCACGTTCGGCGATGGCGTGCAGACGGGTTTCGATCGCGGCCGGATCGCCTTCGACCTCGCGCAGCGTCAGCGCGAAACGATTGCCCGCAAGCGCGCCGCGCGGCAGTTTTCGCGAATGCCAGGCGTATTCGAGCACTCGAAGATCATCGGATTGCAGCGCATCGATCTGGGGCGCGATCTTCTTCGGAATCCAGACACTGAAGCGCTGCCGCGTCAGCGCATGGCGATCCTTGAGGCCGGCATAACCGATCGCGGATTCGGCAACGCCCGCCCAGGCCGCGATGCGCTTGGCCGCGAACGCGGTGTTCATGCCGCGCTTCTCGACCGTCAACAGCAGATGCTCGCCCGCGCCGCTGGCCGCGAACGCATCGATCTCATCGACAGCGAAATCTTCCGGCACGCTGCGGATGCGCGCGCTCAGCACCGCGTCGCCGTGCGCGCGCGCCGGCAACGCTTCGTTCATGCCTTGACCAGCAGACACACCGCCTGCGCAGCGATGCCTTCGCCGCGCCCGGTGAATCCCAGGGTTTCGGTGGTGGTGGCCTTGACGCTGACCGCATCGAATTCGATGCCCAGGTCCAGCGCAATGACGCGACGCATCGCTTCCGCGTGTGGGCCGACCTTGGGCCGTTCGCAGATCACGGTGATGTCGACATTGCCGGCCATCCAGCCCCGATCGCGGATCAGATGATCGCAGTGGCGCAGGAACGTACGACTGTCAGCACCCTTCCACTGCGGATCGGACGGCGGAAAATGCCGGCCGATATCGCCCAGCGCCAGCGCCCCGAGCAGCGCATCGCAGAGCGCATGCAGCACCACGTCGCCGTCGCTGTGGGCGACGATGCCGCGATCATGCGCAACGCGCACGCCGCCGAGCATGAGGTGATCGCCATCGCCGAAGGCGTGAACGTCGAA
This sequence comes from uncultured Thermomonas sp., assembly GCA_966203835.1. Taxonomy (GTDB): domain Bacteria; phylum Pseudomonadota; class Gammaproteobacteria; order Xanthomonadales; family Xanthomonadaceae; genus Lysobacter_I. Next base: position 2,048 of record CBIHKW010000150.1, on the reverse strand, counting down.
GCCCTGGCCGATTCTGATCGCCGCGCTCATTCTGCTGCGCTCATTTTCCGAGGATCGCGCGTTCGATACGCGCGGTGTCGGCGTATTTCATCAATTCGGCCACGCCGGCCATCACGCTCGGATCCTGCAACAGCGCGCCCATGGCGGTTTCGCCGAGCCTTTCGAAACTCTTGCCCACCGCATCGGTACCCGACTTGCGCACCGCCGCGCGGAGCTGCGTCGCGCATTTGTCGGCCATCAGCGTCTCGAACACCGCGCTGGCGTCGCGGACGATTTTTTCGTCCTGCGCGGCGTTGATATCGGACAGCGGCTTCACGTCGGGATGGCGCGCCAGCATCGCGAAAATCCATTTCACCAGCGCGCGCTTGTCGTCATCGGAGACGGAATCCACGAGGCAGTCGCCCAGCGCCTGCTGCACCTGGGCCGCGGTCTCGACAGCCGCGGGCGGCGCTGGCGGCGAAGGCGGCGGGGATGCGGCGGATGCCTGGCCGACAAAGGCGAACAGACATGCGCCGAAAACGATGGCTTTGATCGAAGTACGTGTCATGTTGCCCTCTGCGTGCGGCGCGACTGCGCCAGAATGAATTCGAACCGCGCCAGATCCGCCGGCGTGGTGATCTTGAAATTGTCTTCGCTGCCCTCGACCAGCAATGGACGCAGACCCTGCCGCTCCATCGCCATCGATTCGTCGGTGATGGAAACACCCGCGGCATGCGCGGCGGCGAGCGCGCGACTCAACTGCATGCGCCGGAACAACTGCGGCGTGAACGCGCGCCACAAGCGTTCCCGCGGTTCGGTGCGATCGATGCCGCCCTCATCGCCCGCGCGCTTCAGCGTGTCGCGCACCGGTGCGGCGAGAATCGCACCGACCGGATCGCCCATGCCGACTTCCAGCAAACGATCCAGGTCGCTGTGCGAAAGATTGGGGCGCGCGGCATCGTGGACCAGCACGAATTCGTCGGCGCGCACCGACTCGGGCAGCGCGTCGAGACCCGCCAACACCGAGTCGGCGCGCTCGGCACCGCCGATGCAGGTCATCAGCGGCTTGCCCGAGATCGACACCATGGCGTCCGCAAAGAAATTGCGCCAATGACGATCATCCTCGGCCAGCACCACCATCACGCCGGCGATCGATGGATGCGCGAGCAGCGCGTCGAGCGTGTGGGCGATGAGTGGCCGACCGTCGACGTCGAGATATTGCTTCGGCATTTCGGCACCGAAGCGCGTGCCGCGGCCTGCAGCCGGCAACACCGTCCAGAGCCTGCCCCGGACTTGTTCCGGGGTCATGGCGCGTCGGCCTCGTCCAACGGCGCGTCGATCGGCGCCGGCGGTTCGACCACGCGATAGAACGTCTCGCCGGGCTTGATCATGCCCAGCTCGCTGCGCGCGCGCTCTTCGGCCGCGGCTTCGCCCGATTTCAGGTTCTCCACTTCCGCCGCCAGTTGCTCGTTGCGCTGGCGCAGGCCGCGGTTCTCCACGACCTGACGATCCACCTTGTCCTGCAGCCCGGCAGCGGCGGCGGCACCGCCTTCGCCGAACCACAGTCTGTACTGCAGCCACGCCAGCAGCGCGAGCATCAGCAGTGCCAGCAATCGCAGCGTCCGCGTCGCGTCAGTCATCATAAGCAGGCTCTCAGCCGTATCAATCCCGGCCGATCGACACGAACGCAGCGCGACCGGCGTACTTCGCCGCGGCGCCGAGCTGCTGTTCGATGCGCAGCAACTGGTTGTACTTGGCGACGCGATCGCTGCGGCACAGCGAACCGGTCTTGATCTGGGTGGCAGTGGTCGCGACCGCGATGTCGGCGATGGTGGTGTCTTCGGTTTCGCCCGAGCGATGCGAGACGATCGACGCATAGTTCGCGGCGTGCGCCATCGCGATGGCTTCCAGCGTCTCGGTCAACGTGCCGATCTGATTGACCTTGATCAGGATCGCGTTGGCGACGCCCTTGTCGATGCCTTCGCGGAAGATCTTCGGGTTGGTGACGAACAGATCGTCGCCGACCAACTGGACCTTGCCGGCGAGACGATCGGTGGGCAGCTTCCAGC
>CBIHKW010000149.1:0-9749 GCA_966203835.1 uncultured Thermomonas sp. | reverse complement strand
GTTTGAGTTTGATCTTCACAGCGCGCCCGCCCAACTGTTCGGACAGTGCGCCGACCAGCGAAGCGGCGACCACGCCGTCCAGCGTCTCGCGCTCCATCGCGATCGCGGCGCGCGCCTGCGCAGTGGTGGCGGTGGTCGGTTTTGGGGGCGCTGCCCAGGTTGCCGCTGCGCCGAGGCAGAGCGTCGCCGCCAAGCTCCAGCCGAGACAACGACGAATGCGGCGCGGGGCGTTGGTGCGGGCGGTACGGATCATGACGCGATCAACGCGCAAAGCACCGGTCCGCGGCCGATCCGAGCGCGAGCCGGCGGGACACGCCCTGCGGTCAGCGGTCGCCGACGACATCGATACCCTTGGGCGGCGTGAAGCGGAAGGTCTTGGCGGCGAACGCCGGGTTGCGCTTCCAGCCGCTGAACGTGATTTCGGTGCGCTGACCCAAGGCATCGAGGATCTGCATCCGCGCCAGACCGGTGGCGTCGAAGCCGAGCCGTGCGTTCTGGAAGCCGGCGCCATCCTCTTGCTGTTTCGGCGTGAGTTCGAGCCATTCCAGGCCGCCCTGGCTGCCGGTGTCCTTGACGTTGAAATCGCGGTTGAGTTTCTGCGGGTCGATCAGCGCCGCCAGTGGGCTGTTCTGTTCTTCCGCGCCCTGCGGGCGGACCGTGACCTGCTTCAGGTCGGGGTCGTAGACCCAGACTTTGCTGCCGTCGGCGACGATCAGCTGCGGATAGGGTTTGAGGTATTCCCAGCGGAACAGCCGCGGCGCCGACAGCGCCACCCGGCCCGATGAGGCTTCTTTGCGCTTGCCCTTGCTGTCGAACACCTGCTGGCTGAACTGGCCGTCGAGGCCTTTCAGACCCTTGGTGAAGGTGTCCAGCGATTCGCGCCCACCGGCGTGGGCGGTGCCGGCGGCGAGCAGCGTGGCGATGACGAGGATGCGGGAAATCATGGTCACGGTGGGGGCTCGGCGGTCAGGCTTGACTGGGTTGGCGGGAGTCTGAACGGCCGAAGCTGAACAGGAATCTGCTATGGGGTTCGCAGTTGTCGTGCTTGCAAGCGCCTAGCTTGGGTTCGCAACCGTCCGGTTGCCTATGGAGCAAGAGCGATCATGAAGATTAGAGGACTCATCGTGGGAATGCTGACGATCTGCGGTCTGTGTTCGATCGGCGCCGCCGTCGCCAGATTCCCGCCATCCGGAGTGGTGTACGACGTGACTTATTACAGCGACGCCAGTCTGACTACGCGGATCGGCAATCAACGCTGGACCTGCACCGGCTATCTGCACTGGGGCCAGACGTCGATCCACAAGGTCGAGAACACCTGGCCGTGTCAGGAAGAACAGTAACTTCGGCAGGCGACATTCATTACATAGCGTATTGACCGTCGACGCAGGCCGGCGCATCTGCGTCTGCGTCGGCGGCCAAGCTGGCCGCCGCAAAGCGACTCACCTCGGCGGCGGCGGCGCGATCACCGTGCGGTCGCCGTTGTGCTCGGGCGGCGAGACCACGCCCGCCGCTTCCATCGCTTCGACCAGTCGCGCGGCGCGGTTGTAGCCGATCTTCAGTCGGCGCTGCACGCCGGAAATCGAGGCGCGGCGGCTTTCGGTGACGATCTTCACCGCCTCGTCGTACAGCGGGTCGCTTTCGTCGCCGCCACCGCCGCCGGTTTCGGGCAGGCCGGTGGGGCCGACAACCACGCCGTCGCCCATCGTTTGTACTTCCTCCAGCACGCCTTCCACATAGTCCGGCGCACCGCCGGTCTGTTTCAGGTTTTCGACCACGCGATGAACTTCCTCGTCGCTGACGAAAGCGCCGTGGACGCGCTCTGGCAGCGCTGTGCCCGGTGGCAGATACAGCATGTCGCCGTGGCCGAGCAACGTTTCCGCGCCGGACTGGTCGAGGATGGTGCGCGAGTCGATCTTGCTCGACACCTGGAACGCGATCCGGGTCGGGATGTTGGCCTTGATGAGACCGGTGATGACGTCCACCGACGGCCGCTGCGTAGCGAGGATCAGATGGATGCCGGCCGCGCGGGCCTTCTGCGCCAGCCGGGCGATGAGTTCTTCGACCTTCTTGCCGACGATCATCATCATGTCGGCGAATTCGTCGATGAAGATGACGATGAACGGCATCGGCTCCAGCGGCCGCGGCGCTTCGTCCAGATCGGGATTCGGTCGGAACAGCGGGTCCAGCAGCGGTTGGCCGGCGTCCTGCGCGTCCTTCACCTTCTTGTTGAAGCCGGCGAGGTTGCGCACGCCGACCGCGCTCATCAGTTTGTAGCGGCGCTCCATCTCGGCCACGCACCAGCGCAGGCCGTTGGCGGCCTCCTTCATGTCGGTAACCACCGGCGCCAGCAGGTGCGGAATGCCCTGATAGACGCTGAGTTCCAGCATCTTCGGGTCGATCATCAGCATCCGCAGTTCTTTCGCGCTGGCCTTGTACAGCAGCGACAGCACCATCGCGTTGACCGCGACCGACTTGCCCGAGCCGGTGGTGCCGGCCACCAGCAGATGCGGCATGCGTGCGAGGTCGGCGACCGTCGGCCGTCCGGCAATGTCCTTGCCCAGCGCCAGCGTCAGCGGGCTGGCCGATTTGTCGTATTCCTTCGAACGCAGCAGCTCGCTGAGATAGATCATCTCGCGATGGGTGTTCGGGGTTTCCAGACCGATCACCGACTTGCCGGGAATCACGTCGACCACGCGCACCGACTTCACGCTGAGGCCGCGGGCGATGTCCTTGTCCAGCGAACTGATCTGGCTGACCTTCACGCCCGGTGCCGGCTCGATCTCGAACCGCGTGATCACCGGTCCGGGATAGGCGCCGACCACCTGGGCCTCGATCCGGAAATCCTTGAGCTTGAATTCGATCTGCCGGGAAATGGTTTCCAGCGTGCCCTCGTCGTAGCCCTTGGGCTGCGGCTTGGGGTCGTCCAGCAGCGACAGCGGCGGAATCCCCGAGCCGTCGGAAACATGAAACAGCGGGATCTGCTGCTCGCGCTTGGCGCGTTCGCTCTTTTCCACCGCGGCCGGCGGCGGGGGCTCGATCCTCACCGGCTCGCGCTTGGCGCGTTTCTCGGTGTCGACCTTACGCACTTCCTCGCGCTCTTCGCGCATCGTGCGCGCCTGCTGCCATTCGGCGGCCTGCTGGGTGCCCTTGCGGAACATCGGCGGAACCTTCATCGCCAGCGCGCCGATCCGGTCCATCACCCCCAGCCACGACAGCCCGGTGGCGAGCGTGATCGAGATCAGCAGCAGCGCGAGCAGGAACAGGTTGCCGCCGACCATGCCGAACCCGCGCAGCAGCGAACGTCCGACCAGTTGTCCGAGGATGCCGCCCGCCCCCGCCGAGAAATCCGGCGCCGAGCCGATCTTCATGTGCAGCAGTCCGGTGGCCGCGACCAGAAAGCCGACGATCCCCACCAGGCGAAGCGCCGGGCCCAGATCGGCGTCGCCATCGCCATCGCTGTCCATGCCGAACAGCGCGATCCACGCCACCGCGCCGAGAATCAACGGCAGCAGGAAGGCGACATAGCCGCTGAGATACAGCAACACATCGGCCAGCCACGCCCCGACCCGGCCGCCGGCGTTCTGCAGCGGCGCGGTCACGCTGCCCGAGTGCGACCAGCCCGGATCCTGCGGCGAAAAGGTGAACAGGCAGACCAGCAGATAAAGAAGGAACGGCGCGATCATGATCAACGCGATATCGCGCACCAGCCGCTGCCGGCCCGGACTCGATTTCGGGGCCTCGGCCACGGCGACGCGACGGAGTTTGCTGCTGCGGTCTGAAAGCTCGCGTGCCACCGTGTGGGGATGCCTGAGAAAGTGCGTGTAGGGGGCTGATCTTACAGGGAAAAGAAACGGTAGACACCCGTCTGGTTGCCCCACGGAGTAGGCTATTGCACCCAAGGCGCTGCCTTCACCATCGTTACACACCCATCCGCGTGAATCCAAAAGAAAATCAAATCAGACTTCTCTGCGACTTGAAAGAGGATGTCGAGACAGACAGATGCTCTGCTGAAGAGGCGCAGGGCCGATTATCTTGGATCGTCTTGCAAGTATGCGATTCAAGACAGACGGAGATAAAAGCCAAGAAGCTCGACAATGACATGGAACTTATCGTCTACAGCCTAGTGACCGAGAACCAAGCAAAAGCGGCGATATCAGTCATTGATGAGGCTATTGCATATATTCGTGAGCTTACGAAGCTTCAGTAAAGCAAGGGCCGAACTGCATTTCTGGCCTTAAAGCCTGTGCATTGCGCGGGCTTTTGTTGTGTTCAAGGTCAGACGATGGGTACCTCGGAACGAGGCATCCGTGCCCAACTGTGACAAGGGGCACTAATTTCGATTACCCATTGCGCCTCTCCGTATCAGAGAATGCCTTCGACCGGCGCCTCCTATGTATGAGGAGGGCTGGAATCCAGCATCCGGGGAGGCGGTGTTGTAAAGTCGCCCGAACCTGTCCGCACGCTTGCATCACTTTCCTTAGAGAGAGCCCGCGAAATGGCGTCACAACCCGTTATGAAAACAGTGAAGTGTCACACGGTGGGTCGCTTGGCGATCGTGCTTGTGGCCGCCATGGCCGCCCTGCCCGCCCTCGCGGCGCCGCTCAAGATCAAGGCGCCGGCGGTTCCGGTGATCGACTGGCAGCCGTGTTTCGATGGCGTCGAGGATCTGCAGTGCGCCACGGTGCAGGTGCCGCTGGATTATCGGAAGCCGTTCGGCGCGAAGACCAATCTCGCGGTGGCCCGCGTTCTGGCGTCCGACTCCAAGAACAAGATCGGCACCCTGTTCCTCAATCCGGGCGGCCCGGGCGCCTCGGGGGTCGATCTGATCTTCAACGGCTTCGGCGACTACCTCAATGAGTCGCTGCTGGGGCGGTTCGATATCGTCGGCTGGGATCCGCGCGGCACCGGCGGATCCCAGCCGGTGCAGTGCTGGGACAACGAAGATCAACGCGAAGCGTACTTCGGCGACCTGCCGACGTTCCCCTATCGCGCCAGCCAGGAAAAACCCTACTTCGCGCGCTACCGCGACATCGCTTACCGGTGCGCGGCGGGCAACAAGCAGCCGATCCTCAAACACATGAGCACCGCCGATGTCGCACGCGACCTCGATCTGCTGCGGCAGGCGGTGGGCGATCAGCGTCTGAACTATCTCGGCTATTCCTACGGTTCGTTCATCGGCAATACCTACGCCAACCTGTTCCCGAAGAAGGTCCGGGCGATGGTGATCGACGGCGTGCTCGACCCGAAACTGTGGAGCAGCGGCTGGCAGATCAAGGCCGACCGCAGTTCGACGGCCGACGTGATGCAGGAATTCTTCCGCCAGTGCGATCTGGCCGGCCCGGACTGCTACCTCAGCGGCCCCAACGGCTCGAAGGCGCGTTTCGACGCCATCCTGTCCATCGGCCGTCGCGAAACGATCGTGATCGGCGAAGGCGAGGATGTCTTCGAATACCCCTACGACGAACTGGTCGGGGAAGCGATCAGCGCGATGTACACGCCGGAGATCTGGCCCAGCTACGCCGATTTCCTCGACCTGTTGGGCAATGCGCTGGCCGGCAACAAGGCCGCCTCGAAGAAGGCATTGGCCAAACACCGCAGCATCGAACAGAAGCTCCGCGACGCCAGCCCGGTGAAGCGCAGCGCCTACGACAACCGCCTGGAAGCCTACTTCGGCAACCACTGCGCCGACGCGGGCTACCCGACCGGTTTCGACTGGTTTTCGGCGATCGGCAAGTACGCGGATGCCGGTTCGTTCGTCGGCCCGAGCTGGTGGTGGAACAACGCCGCCTGCGCCGCGTGGCCCACCGCCAAGAACCGCTACACAGGTCCTTGGAAAACCAGCACTTCCGCTCCGGTACTGGTGATCGGCAATTATTTCGACCCGGCCACCAACTATGCCGGCGCCGTCGCCAGCAACCAGCAGCTCCGCAACAGCCGCCTGCTCAGCTACGCGGGCTGGGGCCACACCGCGGCCTACAGCGGACGCAGCGTCTGCACGGACGACTACGTGACCGCCTATCTGCTCGACGGCAGCCTGCCGGCGCCCGGAACCGTCTGCCCCGCCGCCGCCAATCCCTTCGTCTTTGCGAAGACCCGAGCCAAGGCCGGCAAATCGGTCGCCATGCCGATGACCGGGCTTCCGACGATCAGGCCGCAGCGCCAGCGCTGAGCGGCATGAGGGTCGCGTGATCCAGCAGCCCCCGGATTCCGGGGGCTTCTGCGTTTGGCCGCCTGTCTGTGCGGGCGGCAATGCTTTACGATGCACGCCCGCTGCAAACGCCTCGGAGCGCGCCATGCGCCTCAACAAACACATCAGCGACACCGGTTACTGCTCGCGACGCGAGGCCGACAGGCTGATCGGCGAAGGCCGGGTCACGGTCAACGGACAGCGCGGCCGGGTCGGCTCCGAAGTGGGCGAAGGCGACGAGGTGCGGGTCGACGGCCAGACGCTCAAGGCGCGCTCGGCGGCCAAGGGCCAGCGCCGGCACGTCTACATCGCCCTGAACAAGCCCGTGGGCGTGACCTGCACCACCGAGGCCGACGTGAAGGGCAACATCGTCGAATTCATCGACCACGAGCAGCGGATCTTCCCGGTCGGGCGTCTGGACAAGGATTCGGAAGGCCTGATCCTGCTGACCAGCAACGGCGACATCGTCAACGCGATCCTGCGCGCCGAGAACAAACTGGAGAAGGAATACCTGGTGGTGGTGAACCATCAGGTCAGCGACGAATTCCTGCGCGGCATGAGCCGCGGCGTGCCGTTGAACGGCGAAATCACCCTGCCCTGCAAGACCGGCAAACTGGGCCGCAACGGCTTCCGGATCGTGCTGGTACAAGGTATGAACCGGCAGATCCGGTTGATGGCCGCGTATTTCGGCTTCCGCGTGAAGCAACTGCTGCGGGTGCGGATCGGCAATATCAAGCTGGGGTATCTCAAGCCCGGCCAGTGGAGGAATCTAACCGGGCCGGAGTTGCAGGGGTTGTTGCCTGGGTATGAGGATTTGTAACTCCAACTTAGGCTCCACATGAAAATTCCTTGCCTGCTCAGCTTATTGGTTTTCGCTCCGGTCACTTTCGCTGGCCCGACTGAAATACCCAGCTGTCCACGCAAGCTGGCTCCAGTTACGGCTCTTCCGCCCAAGTTTCCGGCTCTGCTCCACAACGAATACTTCGGCAAAGCCGAGATCGCATTCATCGTCACACCGTCAGGCGGTGTCGAGAAGATCACCATCGTTTCATTGCAACTCCATCCGGTCGGCCATACAGGCAACAAGCCGCAAGGCTATCGGGAGGCATTGCTTTCCGCTGTCAACCAATGGCGGTATGCGCCACGCCCCAATGCCTGCCGCCAACAGCTCACAATCGCTGTGAAGCATGTCGCTGACGGGACTTAACAATTCATTTCATTCAAGTCGATCGATCATCAATCGATCGACTTCCAAATCGAAAGCCGTTCGTGGAGGACCTTTAGGCCAGATCTGACCGCAAAGGTCCATGTTGTGACTGTGATCGGGACTGAGGCCCCTCCTGCAGCTTGCATACACGGCCGCATCAAGCGATTCGCATCAATTCTGACCCGGCGTCCCGCTCTGCCAGCCGTGAACCACACCCTCCTCGCACCAATCACGCAACAAACTGATCGCCACGCCCGGCACCGCTTCGGGCGAATGCACTTCCAGCAGCACTTCGCAGGCGCCCCCGAAATTGCCGCCATGCAGGAAGTGCCGCAGTGCAATGGATTCGTCGAAAGCCATCGAACGGAAGCGGGTGATGCGTTCGTCGTCGCGCCACAGCAGCCAGTGCGTGATGTCCCGCGCAACAGCGGGCGGCACTTCCTCATGTTTCAGGGCATGCCAGACTTCGATGCTGTTCCACGCATGCTGCAACCACTGCACGCTGGGGTGGAAACGCAATCGCAGGACCGGCCAGTTAGTGTCCGGCATGGCAAGCAATGACTGCCAATCGGCACGGTAGGCATCGGCGGCGTCGAAACAATCGAGCAGCCGGCGCTCCAGCCGCGACAGTTCCGCCAGCTGTGGCGATGCTGAAAACGGTTCGACATTCGCCAGATACTCCGGCAGTGATTCACCGAAATGCCGCAGCGACCGCACCCGCGATGGATGCGCGGCGATGTAGCCGTCGCACAGCTGCGCCCACAGCGCGTCGCCGAGATATCGGCCCAGCACCGGGTGGTCGTTTTCCAAGGCCTCGCGCAGACGCGCGGCATAGGCGTTGCGATAGATCGCGATGCCGGTCGCGGCCGGGATGCCGCTGCTCGCGAGATGCGTCATCGCCGCATCGGGCGCAACACCACGCATATCAGCGAGGAAAGCGCGCTGTAGTTCGGCCAGCCCGGCGCTCATGCGTGCGCCTCCATGCGTGCTGGGCATGCCCGTTCGAAGCATTCCCGTGCGATGTCCAGTTCCTGCAGCAGTTCCGACAGCGGCGGGATGTGGTCGTCGCGCTCGATCATCGTACTCACCGGTCCGAAGCGTTCGATCGCGGCTTCGTACAGCCGCCATACTTCGTCTGGGACATCGTGATCGTGGGTGTCGATGGCGTAATCGCCGTAGTCGCTGTGCCCGGCCAGATGGATCTGCCACACCTTGTCGCCGGGAATGCCGGCGAGATAATCCTGCGGGTCGAAGCCGTGATTGCGTGCGCTGACCTGGATATTGTTCACGTCCAGCAGCAGCCGACAGCCGCTGCGGCGGGCGATTTCGGCGACGAACTGCCATTCCGGCATTTGCGAGCCGGAGAATTCGACGTAGGAGCTGAGGTTTTCGAGCAGGATTTCCCGCCCCAGCATGTCCTGCACCTGGCCGACGCGGCCGCACACGTGGGTGATGGCCTCTTCGGTGTACGGCAGCGGCAGCAGGTCGTGGCTGTTCACGCCGCCGACGCCGGTCCAGCACAGGTGATCGGAAATCCACACCGGTTCGACGCGCTGCGCCAGCGTCTTCAAAGCGCGCAAATAATCCATGTCCAGCGGATCGGTGCTGCCGATCGACAGCGACACGCCGTGCATCGCGACCGGGTAGCGTTCGCGAATGTAGTCGAGATGATGCAACGGCTTCCCGCCCGCGACCATGAAGTTCTCGGAGGTGATCTCGAACCAGTCCACGCGCGGCGGTTCGGCCAGGATCTCCGCGAAATGTTCGACCCGCAGCCCCAGACCGAACCCCAGGAACGGTCGCGACTCCGGTGTTTGCACACCGGAGCCCGCCGTTGTCGTGTTCGACAGCCGCGACATGTCAGCCCGCTTTGCCGCCGATATTGCTGCAGGTGGACGCCGGCAGCGCGATGAAGCCCTGGCCCTTGCAGCTGCCCTGCCCTTTGCAGGCATTGCTGGCGGTCTTGCAGTCGTTGTGGCCCTTGCAGACGTTGGCGCCCATGCAGTGGATGAAGTCTTTCGAGGACGCGGTGAAGTTGATCTTCGGATCGACGCGGCGGCCGCCCATGTCGGCGCAGGCGTCGGCCGGTGCGGCGACGAAGCCCTGACCTTTGCAACTGCCATGGCCGGCGCAGGCGTTGCTGGCTGTCTTGCAGTCGTTGTGACCCTTGCAGCTGTTGACGCCGGCGCAGTGGACCATCGCCACCTTGCCCGCGGCGGGCTTGGCTTTGGCGGCCTGCGCGTTGGGGGACGCGGCCAGGCCGGCGGCCAGCATCGCGAGGGAGGCGCCGGACAGCATCGAAAGAGCGTTGGTCTTCAGCGTGAATGTCTCCAGAGGGGAAGGGGGAGCAAGAAG
>CBIHKW010000148.1:0-9797 GCA_966203835.1 uncultured Thermomonas sp. | reverse complement strand
TGTTCGCGTCCTTCCTCTGCGGTATCGCCCACAGCATGGGTCTGCTAGTCGCGGCGCGCGCGCTGCAGGGATTCGTCGCCGGGCCGAAGTATCCGGTGACCCAGGCGCTGCTGCTGTCGATCTACCCGCCCGCAAAGCGCGGGCAAGCCATCGCACTGCTGGCAATGGTGACCGTGGTCGCGCCCATCGCCGGGCCGATCCTCGGCGGCTGGATCACCGACAACTACAGCTGGGAATGGATCTTCTTCATCAACGTGCCGATCGGCATCTTCGCCAGCATTGTGGTCGGCAGACAGTTGAAGGGACGCCCGGAACGTCTGGAAATGCCGAAGATGGATTACATCGGCCTGGCCACGCTGGTGCTGGGCGTGGGCGCGCTGCAGATCCTGCTCGACCTGGGCAACGACGAAGACTGGTTCCATTCGACCACCATTGTCGTACTGGCGATCACCGCCGCGATCGCGCTGACCGTGTTCGTGATCTGGGAACTCACCGACAAGGATCCCATCGTCGACCTGCGCCTGTTCCGGCACCGCAACTTCAGCGCCGGCACCGCGGCCATGGTGATCGCCTACGCGGCCTTCTTCAGCGTCGGCATCCTGGTGCCGCTCTGGCTGCAGCGCAATCTGGGCTACACCGCGATCTGGGCGGGGTTCGCCACCGCACCCATCGGCATCCTGCCGGTGCTGCTCACGCCGTTCGTGGGCAAATACGCGCATCGTTTCGATCTGCGGCTGGTCGCCAGTCTCGCGTTCGTGGCGATGGCGATGACCAGCTTCGCGCGTTCGTATTTCAACCTCGACGTGGACTTCGAGTCCATCGCGACGATCCAACTATTGCAGGGCCTCGGCGTCGCACTGTTCTTCATGCCGGTGCTGAGCATCCTGCTGTCGGACCTGGAGCCGCACGAGATCGCCGCGGGTTCCGGCCTCGCCACGTTCATGCGCACGCTCGGCGGCAGTTTCGCGGCGTCGATCACCACCTACGCCTGGAGCGAACGCGGCGCGGTGCATCACGCCCATCTCACCGAAAAAGTATCGGCCTACGATCCGTCGGCGGTGGATGCGGTGACCCGGATCGGTGGCGGGGATCTTCAGACCGGCGCCGCCACGCTCGAACGGATGATCACCAATCAGGCGGCGCAGATCGGGTTCAACGAGATCTTCCACATGCTCGGCATCATTTTTCTGGTGGTGATCGCCTTCGTGTGGATCGCGAAGCCGCCGTTCGCGGCCAAGATGGGACCCGCCGCCGGCGGGCATTGACCGGAACGGACCGGAACCACAGCGGGCCGTCGCCTTATTCGGCGGCGGCTTCCAGCGCATCGGCGAGGCGTTCGACCGCGATCACCTCCATGCCTTTGTACGCGCCGGCCTTGGGCGCGTTGGCCTTGGGCACGATGGCGCGCTTGAACCCGTGGGTCGCGGCTTCCTTCAGCCGTTCCTCGCCGTTGGGCACCGGGCGGATCTCGCCGGACAGTCCAATCTCGCCGAACGCGATGGTCTTCTCGGCTAGCGGCCGGTCGCGCAGCGACGACAGCACCGCCAGCAGCACCGGCAGATCGGCGGCGGTTTCCTGCACGCGGATGCCACCGACGACGTTCACGAACACGTCCTGGTCGCCGACCACGATGCCGCCGTGGCGATGCAGCACCGCCAGCAGCATCGCGAGGCGGTTCTGTTCGAGGCCCACCGCGACCCGGCGCGGATTCGACAGCGGCGATGAATCCACCAGCGCCTGCACTTCCACCAGCAGCGGCCGCGTGCCCTCGCGGGTGACCATCACGCAGCTGCCCGGCTGCGGCGTGCTGCCGCCGGAAAGAAAAATCGCCGAGGGATTCGGCACTTCGCGCAGGCCCTTATCGCTCATCGCGAACACGCCCAACTCGTTGACCGCGCCGAAGCGGTTCTTGAACGCGCGCAGCACCCGGAAGCGGCTGCCACTGTCGCCCTCGAAATACAGCACGGCGTCGACCATGTGCTCGAGCACGCGCGGGCCGGCGATGCCGCCTTCCTTGGTGACGTGGCCGACCAGGAAGATCGCGGTGCCGGTTTCCTTCGCGTAGCGCACCAGCCGCGCGGCGCTTTCGCGCACCTGGCTGACCGAGCCCGGCGCGGCGGTCAGCGATTCGGTCCACAGCGTCTGCACCGAATCGGCGACCAGCAGCTTCGGCCGCATCTGCGAGGCCTGTTCGAGGATGCGCTCCACGCCGGTTTCGGCCAGCGCGCTCAGGCCATCGAGCGGCAGCCCGAGCCGCGATGCGCGGCCCGCGACTTGCGCCAGCGATTCCTCGCCGGTGACGTACAGCGCCGGCAACCGCCCGGCCATGCTCGCCAGCGCCTGCAGCAGCAGCGTGGATTTGCCGATGCCCGGATCGCCGCCGATCAGGATCACCGCGCCTTCGACCAGACCGCCACCCAGCACGCGGTCGAACTCGCTGATGCCGGTGCTGGTGCGCGCATCCTCGTGATGCAGCACGTCCTTCAGCGGCGTGACCTTGGGCGGATCGACCTTGCCCGCCCAACTGCTGCGCCGCGCGGCCGGCGATGCCGCCGACGCCGCGGATTCCAGCACGATCTGGGTGAGCGAATTCCACGCCCCGCATTCGCCGCACTGCCCCTGCCACTTGTTGAACTCGGCGCCGCATTCGCCGCAGACGAAAGCGGTGCGGGCTTTGGGGGAAGCTTTGCTCACGTGCGGCGATCCTGAACGACGGATCGCCACTGTAACCGCAGCCCGTCGCAGTTGACGAGACGCAGCCCTGCGGCGGGACGCGCCCTCAGCGGCCCGGCGGCAGCGGCAGGATGCGGTCGATCAGCCGCATCGAGAGCCAGCGCGGCAGCAGCGACTGGATCGCGATCAACAGACGCACGTCGGCCGACGGCACGATCATGTACTTGCCGCGGAAACAGCGTTCGAGGATGTAGCGCGCCGCCTTGTCGACCGGCATCGGTTTGGCGCGGCCCATCTTTTCGCGGATCCAGTCGGGCATAGTGCGCAATTCGCCCTGATACATCGGTGTGTCGATGTCGCCCGGGCAGGTCACATGGACTTTGATCTTCCGCCGCAGCAGTTCGCGGCGGAGGCCGTCGGCGAACACGTTGAGGCCGGCCTTGGCGGTGGCGTACAGGGTGTAGCCCGCCGGGCCGACGAAGGCGAAACCGGAGGACACGAACAGGATGCGGCTGCCTGCGGACAGCATCGGCAGCGCTAGATGGGTCGTGGCCACCGCTCCGAGCAGGTTGGCGCGCAGGTTGCTGGTGACCGCCGACAGACTGGGGTAATCCTCGACCAGTTCGATCGACGCCACGCCGGCATTGAGGATGAGGAAATCGATGCTCTGGCACAGCGCGCGCACTTCGATGAAAGCGCCCTCTACTGCCGCATCATCGGCAAGGTCGCAGGACACGACATGCACTGCCGTCCCCTCGCCGTCCGCCAGCAGGCTCTGTTTGGCGCGTTCCAGCTTCAGGCGGTCTCGGGCCAGCAGGATCAGGTTGTAGCCGCGCGCGCGCAGTTGCTTGGCCATTTCCAGACCCAGGCCCGACGAGCCGCCGGTAATCAACGCGATTGGATGGGTGTCGTTCGCCATGTCATCGTCCCGCGCTTTGCGCACGCACCGGTGCGAGATTCATCCGACCCGCTTCACCGCGGGAACGCGGTATTCGAGCGAGAGCATGGCGGCCTGCGGGTTGTAGCAGCGCAGGTTGAGGTTGAACGCGCCGTCGTGCGAGGGCAGCCAGTTCGACGCCCGCTGCGGGCTGGACGGCTCGGACGCGATCTCGATCACCACCGATCCGTCCTCGTCCGGCACCGGCGCCGAGTACAGCGAATTCACCGTGTTGCGGCCGGACGGGTGCGCGACCAGCCGCCCGTGTTCGTCGTAATAGCTGATCGACCAGAACGCATCGACCGGCGGCGTCTGCCCCGGCGGGAAGCGGATTTCGTAGCGGTTCGCACCATGCAGCAATGCGCCGTCGGCATCGAGCCGTGCCATGACGTAGATGCTTTCCTCCGGCACGTTCGCCCAGATCCCGTGCTGCGAGACCAGCGCGCGCACGATGTAATCGCTGTCGTAGTTGCCGATATCGGTGACCCACATCCAACCGTCGATCATCTGCCCCGTCGCGTAGATCTTGCGGCCGAGAATGCCCTGCGCATGCGCGATGGCGTCGGCCAGACCAGCGCGCACCTCGTCCGAGAGCGCCGCGTGATCGAAACCGCGCTGCGGATCGATGCCGATGTCGCGGAACAGGCCCAGCAGCATGCCTTCATGATCGCGCGGCGGCACGAACTTCAGCACCGCCGCCAGCGCCGCATAGAACGCGAGGTTCTCCGGGCAACCGGGCGCCGGCGGCGGAAACGGCGCGCAGGCGTCGGTCAGGTCGTGCTGCGCGTGCGTCGCTGGATCTGCGCCTTCAACGGCCGCGCCTTCGATCTGCAGCGCGTCCTGCAGTCGATGCGCATCGCCGAGGTCTTCACCGACACCGGCGGCGATGCGGCCGACGATATACACGAACGGGCTGTCGCTGCGGATCGTCCACAGACCCTGCGACGCGCCGGCATCCTGATCGCGATAGGCCAGCAGGACCTCGGGCACCTGGTCGCCACAGGTCCGCGTGCCGATGTTGGCCAGCGTTTCCATGTGCGCGTCGAGCACCTGCAGCCCGTACCAGCGACCCGAGAAATCTCCGCCCGAAAGCCGCAGCGGGCCGTTGCGCAGATCGACGACCGCCGTCGAATACAGAAAATCGGTCGCTGCGTTCACGAATTCGCTGGCGCCGGGCGCCGACAGCGCGCGCACATGGCGGAACCGGTTGACCAACCCCGTATCCGGCGCCGCATCGTTGCCGGAGCGCAGTTTCTTCAGCCGATCAGACCAGCAGGTCACGATCGGCAACCCCCAGATGAAGGCGAGCGTACCGATCTGCATCGCCCAGTCGTACTGTCCCTTGCCGATTTCTTTCAGGATATTGCTGTCCAAGCGGTGGCCCCGGTGCTGCTGTCATGAAGGGTGGAAGTGCTGGCGAAAGCGATCTGCTTGAGACCCGCTCACCCGAACCGGCGAAGCATCAATAATCCATCTGGCACGACCATCTCGCCTCGGGGCTGAGGATGATGTCCGGCGGCGGCATGTACTTCATGCGGCTGATGGCGAAGCCCCACTTGAGACTGATCTCCTCGACCAGAGCATCATTGTAGGAATACTTGTTCTTCTTGTAGCCGCTGATGCTGTCGAGATATTCCGACACATTGCGCTTCATCTCGTCGCTGGCGTCCAGCCCCAGCTCGGAGTAGATCCGCAGCACTTCCGCCATCGGCTCCTGCTCGAATTTCTCGTAGGAGACTTCGCACAGATTGCCCTTGGGCAGATTCTCGATGGATTTCCAGTACTGCTTCATCAGCTTCTCGTACAACTCGTAGCACAGCTGCGAGAAATCCTCCTCGGTGAATTCCTGCAGCGCCATTTCCTCGGCTTCCTTGATGAAATCGTGCAGCGCCGAAACGTAGATGTTGTAGGGATTGCGATGGATATGGATGAATTTGGCGTTCGGAAACAGTTCCACCAGCGTGGAGATGCGCGCGGTGCTGTACGGATTCTTCAGGATCAGCCGCTTGCCGCCAGCCATGAACGAGGCCTTGCGGATCACGCTCATGTAAGCCTTTTTCCACCGCGACATTTCCTCCGGCGGCATGTTCATCAGCACATACTTTTCGAAGCTCTCGCGAATCGTGCGCGGAAAATGATTGCAATGATGCGACGACGTGGTGAGGCAGGAAACGCTGAACTCCTCTTCCTGGGGCATATCGATGCCCATCTTCACGTTGTCCATCATCCGCTTCTCGGGAAGCAGCTTGGCGACCAGTTTCTTCATCGTGGCGCTGCGGCTGAGCAGGATGCTGCAGGTCGGGAACACCGCCTGCAGCGTGGTCAGATACCCAAGACGCTTGTCCTGGCTGATGACGTTGTGCAGATGCGTGGTGCCGCTGCGCCAATGGCCGACGATGAAGATCGGATCCTCGGCGAACTTCAGATTGTTCAATCTGCGCGAATACAGCAGATATTCCGCGAGCCGCAGCGGCGCGGTCAGCAGGGTTCCGATCAGGGTCAGCACGAAGGCCGGAATCTTCGCCGCACTCACGCCGCCGTTCTTGATCACGTTCGCGATCAGGTTGCTGGTGGTGCCGCCGATGTAGGGGTGGATCGGAAGGTCGCCCTGCTTGTCGGCCGCCTTGCCACCCTGCTTTTTGTTCTGCTCGCTCATGTCGTTTCCTTGAATGCTTTCGTTGCGCCGTCGCTGGCGCTCCATGTCTGTTCTCAAACCCAGTCGATCTCAGGCGGCTTTGCGCACCGGGCGCCCCATCGCCTGTAGCGCTTCGACCGTGCGATTGACGGTTTCGTCGATCTCCTGCTCGGTCAACTCGGAATGCACCGAATAGCGCACCAGGCCGACGCCCGCCGGGGTCGCCGGATACAGGAACACCGACGTCAGGATGCCCATCTTCCGCAGGCGATCGTAGAACTCGCAGGTCTGCTGCTCGTCCTCGAAAAAGATCGATACGATCTGGCAGCGGCTGTCGCCGGTGTCGATGCCGTGCGCATTGAACCGCTGCCGCAGCGTTTCCGCATATTGCAAGCAACGGCGTGCGCGGCCGGGATCCTGGACGATCACGTCCAGCGCCGCCCGATGGCCCGCCGCCGAAACGCTGGAGGTGGCCGAACTGAAGATGATCGACCGGCAGCGCGCGCGCGCCAGCTTCATCATCTCGCGATTGCCGGCGATCAGGCCGCCGTGGCCGCCCAGCGCCTTGTTGAGGCTGACGGTGCGGAAG
The DNA here is from genome assembly GCA_966203835.1 of uncultured Thermomonas sp. GTDB lineage: Bacteria > Pseudomonadota > Gammaproteobacteria > Xanthomonadales > Xanthomonadaceae > Lysobacter_I. The sequence continues at coordinate 2,963 of CBIHKW010000148.1, read as the reverse complement.
TGAACGCGGTCGGCCAGACCCAACTCCACCGCCAGACCGCCGCCGTCGCCGAACAATCCAAAGGAATGCGCTTCGTCCAGCAGCAGCACGCAGTCGTTCTGCTCGCAGATTTCGAGATACCGGGCGATGTCGCCGATCGAACCGTCGGTGCTGTAGACCGCATCGATCACCACGATGCCCGGGCCGCTGTGGGCGATGCGCGTCAGCAGATTTTCGGGATCGTTGTGTTCGATCACGACTTTCTTGCCGAGCGAAAGCTTCACTCCGTCGTAAAGCGAGGCGTGCGCGTGATTGTCGATGTACACCGGCTTCAACACCGGCGCGATGGCTTCGATCAGGCCGACGTTCGCGGCCCAGCCAGAGGTGGTCAGTAATGCGTCCTCGGCCTGCATGCAGGCGGCGATGTCGCGACGGAACAGTTCGCATTCGTCGGAACCGCCGCCGTAGACCGACGACATGAACGATTCGCTGCGATTGCGCGAATTGGCCCGGTCGCGGGCCGCGATCACGTCCGGGTGATTGCCCAGGCGCAGATAATCGTTCTGATGCAGGGCGATGTAGTCCGAAATATCGCTCGGCTGTTCGAACGGGAACGGATCGAGCTTGGCGATGAACTCGCAAGCCGGCTTCATGTGTTCCCGATACCAAGCCGGAACCATGGCGGCGGATGACGTTCCGTTGTTTTCGTGTGTCGCTTCCATATCGTGTCCGTGTCTGTGCGTCGTTGTCGCGGGCGGCCCGGTCAGGCCATGCGGATGATCCGCTCCAGCAGCCATCGCGAAGTCTTGTTGTACGGCGGCCGCAGCATGTCGAGCGCATTGAGCTTCGACTGGCGGAAGATCGGCTTCAGATGACTGAAGGTCTCGAAACCTTTCTCGCCGTGGTAGGCGCCGAAGCCGCTGTGGCCCACGCCGCCGAACGGCAGCGATTCCTGGGTGTAATGCAGCAGCGTGTCGTTCACGGTCACGCCGCCGGACACCGTATTGGCCATGACTTCGGCTTCGATCTCGCGGTCGTCGGTGAACACGTACAGCGCCAGCGGCCGCGGACGGCGATTGATGTAGGCGATCGCCTCACCCAGCGAGTCGTAGCCGATCACGATCAGGAGCGGACCGAAGATCTCCTCGCGCATGATCGCGGTGTCTTCCGAGGGCTCGACCACCAGCGTCGGCATCAGCTTGTGGCCGCCGGACACGTCGGCGTCGGCGGAATGTGCATCCGCGATGGCAACGATGCGCGCGCCCTTGGCCGCGGCATCGTCGAGATAGTGCTGCAGCCGCTGGTGGTGACGCGCGTTGACGACGCTGGTGTAATCGTCGTTGGCGCCGATCTTCGGATACATCTCGCGCGCCATCGCGCTGAAGGTCGAAACGAATTCCTCCAGCCGCACCTTGGGCACCATCACGTAATCCGGCGCCGTGCAGGTCTGGCCGCAGTTGAGCAGCTTGCCGGTGGCGATCGATTTCACCGCGCGACGCATGTCGATCCGCGCATCGATGATCGCCGGCGACTTGCCGCCGAGCTCGAGCGTGAGCGGCGTCAGATGCTTCGCCGCCGCCGCCATCACCAGCTTGCCCACCTGGGTGCTGCCGGTGAACAGCAGATGATCGAACGGCAGATCGATGAAGACCTCGGCGACGCGGGCATCGCCTTCGATCACCGCCACTTCGTCTTCGTCGAACACGTTCGCCAGCAGCGTGCGCAACAGCGCCGCCACCGACGGCGTGACTTCGCTGGGCTTGATCATCACCCGGTTGCCGGCGGCGATCGCCGAGATCAACGGCTTCAACACGAGACCGAACGGATAGTTCCAGGGCGCCATCACGCCGACCACGCCGAGCGGCTGCGGCATCAGTCGTGCGGTCGCCGGCTTGAAGTTGATATCGACCGGACGACTGCGCGGCTTCATCCAGCCGCGCAGCTTGCGCTTGGCGTAGGTGATCGATTTCAGCGTGCCCATGATTTCGGTGAGCAGCGTTTCGTCGCGCGAACGATGGCCGAAATCCGCGTTGATCGCAGTGTGGATCTCGGCGATGTTATCGCGCACCAGCGCGTGCAGCGCGTCGAGCTTGCGCTTGCGCGCTTCGAGCGTGGGATACGGCGCGGCCAGATAAGCGGCGCGCTGGCGTTCGAAGATCGCATGCACGCGCGCGACCACGGGATCGGACGACTGGGCGTCGGCGGATGCCGGGATCGGCACCAGGTGGATGGGCGCAGTAGACATGACGATGGTCTCCGGTATGCGGGGTTGTCAGGACAGCACGGTCGACGTGTCTTCGAGCGGCGCGACGCCGAGCGCACCGACCAGCGCCGGATTGTTCGACTCGTGCTGCGTCTTGCGCGCGAACCACACCTTCCGGTAGCGGTAGAAGGGCGCCGTCGGGTACAGGTGGTGCGAGAGGTGATAGTTGTGACCGATGAACAGCGTGTTCAACAGCCACTCCATCCCGACGCGATTCGCGGTGGCGCGATATTTATTGTCTTCCGCACGGACGTTGTGGGGGTAATGCGGCAGATAATCGAACGTGATCGCCAGAAAAAACAGCGCCAGCCGGGTCGGAATGAAGTAATAGATCAGGAATTCCAGCATCCAGCCCTGCGCCACGAACAAGGTCAGCATGGCCACGGCGAACACCATCGACAGCCAGAATTCGATCTTCTCCTCGCGCGGGCGGCTGTCGTAATGTCCCGGCAGGAAATAGGTCTTGATATAGGCCGTATCCATCACCATCCAGCGCACCGGCAACATCCACACGGGCCCGGCGCCGCAGAAGTAATCAGGATCCTTCACCGGATCGTTGGTGAAGCGGTGATGGGTCATGTGCAGGAAGCGATAGGCGCGGAAGAACGGCGTGATCGACACCATCAGCATGCCGATCCGCCCGAAGTTGTCGTTGAGCAGGCGCTTGGTGCTGATCAACCCGTGCGACGCTTCGTGCAGCACCGAATACGCGGCATAGGAG
>CBIHKW010000147.1:0-9807 GCA_966203835.1 uncultured Thermomonas sp. | reverse complement strand
GCGCCGCCCCCCCCCACACTTGTGTCGGGGGGGCTACCGCCCGCTGCTTTTGCACCCCGGGGGGCTCAAGCCCGCTCTACAAGTCCCCTCTACCGGCGGGTGTACTCCACTTCCACCGCCTTGGCCTCTTCGCCGTCGGGCGAGATATTGGTCATCACGATGACCAGATGGTCGTCGTCCGGCTGCTCGATCTCGGTCCGCCAGCCCCAGCGCGGCCCGGGCGGTGTCTGGCCATCGCCGTAGCTGCCCAGCACCGCGAAGTGCGCGGGTTCGGTCTGGCCGGCGCTGTGCGAGAACAGGATCGAACTGCCGCTGTGGAAGCTGTCGACCCAGGCGCATTCCCAGCGGCGCTCATCGATGTGGTAGCCGTACAGCGCCACGCCCGCATAGCTGCGGCCATCGAACTCCCAGCTGTATTCGTGCAGCAGGAAGCGCCCGCCCAGCACCGCGCGAACACTGCCGCGCTGGCTGGACTCCGCCGCCAGCATGTCGCGCTCGAACCACAACCGGTAAACGCCCTCCCACTCTCCCGCCATCCGCGCCAAGCGGCGATGCGGCCCGTCCTGGGGCGGCAGGGCACCATGCGGTGCGGTATCGGGCGATGGACAGGAATCGTTCGTACTCATGATCACAGCGTCGCTGGTACTCATCGTTGTCGCCTCCCCCTGTGGATCAGGCCAGCCTACTCCTGCCCTGTCGCGGCCGGTAGCGGCCGCATGCGCGTCAACTGTGGCGGGCGTCTCAGGCCCGGGACAGGCCAGAATGCTAAAAAAATGTTATCAATGCGGCCCTGCCGCCAGGCCCACGCCGGCTGGCGGGACGCTGAGGGGAGCGTCGAGCACATTCCGCTTTTCACATTCACTTCTAAAGGATCAGGAGGTCTCATGCCGTACACGACACGCAAACAACACCGCGTCACCCCCGCCCTCACCGCCCTCGCCCTCGCAGTGGCTGTCGCCATGCCCGCCATGGCCCAGGACGCACCCGCCGAGCCGGAAGCCGGAACACTGGAAACGGTGTCGGTGCTGGGCTCACGCACGAAGCCCCGTTCCGAAGCCAGTTCGGCGGTGGCGATCGACATCTTAGGCGGCGAGGAATTCCACAACCAGCCATCCGTCGACGTGCTGGACAAGATGCGCACGCTCGTGCCCTCGTTCAACGTCAGCACCATCCCGATCGACGACGCCGCCACCCTGGTGCGTCCGGCCAACCTGCGCGGCCTGCCGCCGGACAACACCCTGGTGCTGGTCAACGGCAAACGCCGCCACCGCGCCGCGGTCATCACTTTCCTCGGCCACGGCCTGTCCGACGGCGCGCAAGGCCCGGACATCTCGGTATTCCCGTCGATGGCGCTGGACCAGGTGGAAGTCCTGCGCGACGGCGCGGCCGCGCAGTACGGCTCCGACGCCATCGCCGGCGTGATCAACTTCGGCCTGAAGAGATCGGACCACGGCGGCGCCGTGGAAGTGTTCGCCGGCGAACATTACGAAGGCGACGGCTTCACCCAGCAGTACGGCGCCCAGGTCGGCCTGCCGTTGACGTCGAACGGCTTCGCTACCCTGACCGCCGAATGGCGCAGCGCCGACCCGACCTCGCGCAGCGTGCAGCGCGACGATGCCGCAGCCGTCGCGGCCGCCGGCTATCCGGGCGTGCGCAATCCGGCGCAGATCTGGGGTTCGCCCGAGGTCCACGAGGACATGAAGTTCATCGCCAACTTCGGCATCGACGGCGAGAACGTCAGCTTCTACGGCTTCGGCAACTATGCCAAGCGCGACGTCGAAGGCGGCTTCTACTACCGCAATCCGACCACGCGCAACGGTGTGTTCTCGAACGACGGCGGCAACACCCTGTTGATCGGCGATCTGAATACCGCCAACGCAGTGACCTGCCCGACCATCGCCCTGCGCGATGGCAGCGGCAACCTGCTGCCGTACGCGGGCGTTGCCGCCGCGGTCAACGCGCTGCCGGCGGAGTGCTTCACCTTCCTGAGGCAGTTCCCCGGCGGCTTCACCCCGCAGTTCGGCGGCACGATGGAAGACCAGTCGCTGGTGCTTGGCTTGAAGGGCGTGTGGGGCGACGGCTGGCACTGGGACCTGAGCGGCAGCCACGGCAAGAACGAAATCAACTTCTACATGCTCAACACGGTCAACGCCTCACTTGGGCCCAACCAGCCGGGCGACAACGAGTTCGCTCCCGGCGGCAACACCCAGACCGAGACCACGTTCAACTTCGACATCGGTCATGACTTCGAGACCGGCTTCACCAGCGGGCCGGTGAGCCTGGCGATGGGTGCGGAATGGCGCAAGGAAGAGTTCGAGATCCGGGCCGGCGATCTGTCCTCGTTCGCGATCGGGCCGCTGGTTCCGCAGGGCTTCTCCCTCGGCTCCAACGGCTTCAACGGCTTCAATCCGCGCACGGCCGGCAGCCACAGCCGCGACAACTGGGCGGTGTACGCCGACGTCGAAGCCCGCTTCACCGACCAGTTCCTGCTGGCCGCGGCGGTGCGTCACGAAGACTTCAGCGACTTCGGCGGCACCACCAACTGGAAGCTGACCGGTCGCTACGACTTCACCGACACGTTCGCCGTGCGTGGCGCGGTCAGCACCGGCTTCCGCGCGCCGACCCCGGGCCAGGCCAACGCCGAGCAGGTGACCACGTCCTTCATCGCCGGCCAGCTGCGCGACACCGCGGTACTGTCGCCGAACAACGCGATCGCCCAGTTCTATGGTGCCGAGCCGCTGACGCCCGAGGAATCGAAGAACGCCTCGCTGGGCCTGGTCTGGAATAGCGGCGGCTGGCTGGCCACGGTCGACTGGTACCAGATCAAGACCGAAGACCGCATCGCCCTCAGCACCTTCTTCACGGTGACCCCCGCGGATCGCGCGGCATTGATCGCGGCCGGACATCCGGAGGCGGCGTCGATCAGCGAGGTGCAGTTCTTCGTCAACGACTTCGATACCACCACCACCGGTATCGACCTGGTGACCAGCTACGACAGCGAGCACTTCGGCGGCAAGACCACCTACTCGCTGGCGGCCAACTGGAACAAGACCGAGGTGGACGACTTCACCCCCGGCATCATCACGCCGATCCGGATCAAGAAGCTGGAGGAATCATTGCCCCGCACCAAGGGCTACTTCAGCGTCAACCACCAGCGCCAGGTGTTCCACGCCAATGTGCGCGTGAACTACTACGGCTCGTTCTTCGAAGACCACCTCGACGACGGCGGCCTGCCGATCAATGGCGACAGCGCGGTGACAATGGATGCGGAGATCGGCTGGAAATTCGCCTCCGGTCTGTTCGTCAACATCGGCGCGCAGAACCTGTTCGACAAGGTGCCGGATGACAATCCATGGGGCAGAGCGGTGGCCGGTGCCGCCTATCCGGTCCATACGCCGTACGGCTTCAATGGCGGCTTCGGATACGTGCGCGTGGGCTGGAAGTTCTGAGCCGGGCGACAATGACCCGGCTTCGAAGCCTGCGTCAAAACCCGCTTGAGCGTTCGTAGCCCCACGATGCCCTCGGATTTCCGAGGGCATCGTCGTTGATGGGACACGGCATGGGCGATGGCCATGAGCGGAGGGATGCGGTCAACGCCTTCCGGTTCCCGCAGCTCGGCTTCACCTACGGCTGGGAAACGCTGCCTTTCGGCATCAACGGCGCGTATTTCTACACCAAGCTGGACTGGCGCTTCTGATCGCAGCCGCGATCCGCAGCATCGACACGGACGGACGGCGAAAGCCGTCCGTTCTTTTTTTGCCCGTTCTCTTGTAGGAGAGCCTTCAGGCCCGATGCCTCTGACCAGGGCTTCGTGGCCGTGGGATCGAGCCTGAAGGCCCTCCTACGAAACAATCAAACCCCATTCGGCGGAATGGGGCGTTTGCAGGTCTGCCCACTCACGGAGACCCGCCATGCACCGCACCGCTGTCCGTTCATCGTCCCGCCCGCTCGCGAAACACACCCTCACCGCCGCCGTGCTCTGCGCACTCGCGCTGGCCGGCTGCCATCGCAATACCACGCTCGACGACAAGCCTGCCGAAGCCAAGCTCGGCGCACAGCACGGCCAACCGGCACCCGCTGCCGATGAAGAAGTTCTCGAGTCGATCGCGATCACCAGCAGCGAAGTGCGTCGCGTGCGCCAGAAAGCCGCGAAACCGGCCCCGGCCACCCGCGGCGATGCTGCCGCTGCTGCCACCGCCGGTATCGCTCCGCAGCAGGTCGACAAGATCACCGTCTCCGGCTCGCGCGTGGCGCGCTTGCAGGCCGGAAAAGCCGCCAGCGGCAACGTCGCCGACAGCTATGCCTTCGCGCCGGCCGCACCGCCGGCGCCGCCCGCGCCAATGATGATCGCGCCGTCGGAACCGATGCCGGCGCCCGAACTCGCCAATTCCGAGAAATACGCGGAGCGCGACGAAAACCCCGTGCGCCGCGCCAACGAAGAACCGGTGTCCACGTTCTCGATCGACGTCGACACCGGCAGCTACGCCAACGTCCGCAGTCTGCTGCGCAGCGGCCAGCGCCCGCCGGCCGATGCGGTGCGCGCGGAGGAAATGATCAACTACTTCGATTACGGCCACGCCGCGCCGACATCGCTGAACACGCCATTCCGGGTCACCACCGAACTGGCGGCGGCGCCGTGGAACGGCAAGCGCCAACTGCTGATGATCGGCATCAAGGGTTACGACGTGCCGAAGGCCGAACTGCCGCCGGCGAACCTGGTGTTCCTGATCGACACCTCGGGCTCGATGAGCGACGAGAACAAACTGCCGCTGCTGAAGAAATCCTTCGCGCAGCTGGTCGAACAACTGCGGCCGCAGGATCGGGTGTCGATGGTGGTCTACGCCGGCTCGGCCGGTCTGGTGCTGGAACCCACGCCCGGCGACCAGCGCGAGAAGATCCTCGCCGCGCTCGACAAACTCGGCGCCGGCGGCAGCACCAACGGCGGCGCCGGCATCCAGCTGGCCTATGCGATGGCGAAACAGGCCTACGTGAAGAACGGCGTCAATCGCGTGATCCTCGCCACCGACGGCGATTTCAACGTCGGCACCACCGACCAGAAGACCCTGGAAACGCTGGTCGGCGACCAGCGCAAACACGGCATCGCGCTGACCACGCTCGGTTTCGGCCGCGGCAATTACAACGATGCGATGGCCGAACGACTGGCCGACGTGGGCGACGGCAATCACGCCTACATCGACACCCTGCAGGAAGCGCGCAAGGTGCTGGTGCAGGAAATGCAGTCGACCCTGCTCACCATCGCCAAGGACGTGAAGATCCAGATCGAGTTCAACCCGGCGAAAGTCGCGGAATACCGCCTGATCGGCTACGAAAACCGCATGCTGCGCCGCGAGGACTTCGCCAACGACAAGGTGGACGCCGGCGACATCGGCGCAGGCCACGAGGTGACGGCCATCTACGAGATCACGCTGGTCGGCTCGGGTGCCGAACGCCTGCCCGCGCTGCGCTACGGCGAGGACAAGCCCAAAGCGATGGCCGGCGCCGCGGCCGGCGAATTGGCGCATCTGCGCCTGCGCTACAAGCGTCCGGGCGAAGACACCAGCCGATTGATCGAACGCCCGGTGCTGAAAAGCGAACTGCGAAGCGCCGCTAGCCCGACCCTGCGCTTCGCCGCGACGGTCGCCGCCTACGCCGATGGGCTGCGCGGCGGCAAACATCTGGAGCAGTGGACGTGGGAAGACATCGCCCGCACCGCGCGCCAGACCACCGGCAGCGATCCGTGGCGGCAGCGCGCCGAGTTCATCGAACTGGTGGACAGCGCGCGTCGCCTCACCGCCGGCGACACCCCGCAGATCGGGATGATCGCCGACTGATTCCGCGCGCGGCGGCGGCCTCATGGCCGTCGCCGCCCGGAGCGGTCCCGCCGCCATGACCCTCGCGCTTCGCCAATCGATACCGGGCTCCACTGAGCAAAGCCGCGCCGGGTCGCGCTTCGCCATGCCACGCCCGATCAAGCTGCAAATCGCGACAGGCTTCACGAAGCGTGCCGCAACCCTTAACCTGACGCATATGAATGATGTGGCAGAGGTCAGCGACGAAAGCCTCATGCTCGCCTACGCGGCGGGCGATACGGCTGCGTTCGAGCGCCTCTATCAGCGCCATCGCGGCAAGCTCTACCGCTTTCTGGCCCGGCAACTGCACGGCAACGGCGCGCTGGCCGACGAATTCTTCCAGGACGTGTGGCAGCGGGTCATCACCGCCCGCATGAACTGGAAACCCGACGCGGCGTTCTCCACCTGGCTGTACCGGATCGCGCACAACCGCCTCACCGACCACTGGCGGTCGCTGCAGCACCGGCCACCGGCGCCCGCCGACGCCGACGAGCGCACCGAACGCATGCCCGACCACGACACCCCGGAACGGCAGTTGTCGGAATTCGAGGAACGCCGGCGGCTGCAGATGGCGCTGGACGAATTGCCGGACGAACAGCGCGAGGTGGTCCTGCTGCGGCTGGAGCAGGAGCTGAGCCTGGAGGAAATCGGCGAAATGACCGGCGTCGGCCGGGAAACGGTGAAATCCCGTCTGCGTTACGCGATGGATAAACTCCGCCAGAGACTGAATCAATGAGCCGCCCGAGCGAACCCTTCAACGCGGAAGAACGCGACCTTGCCCAGCGCCTCGCGCGCTTGGGCGGTCCGCGCGAGCCCGCGGCTGCGCTCGATGCCATGATTCTGGCCGCGGCGCGCGCCGCGGTGTCCGACACGACCGCACCCGCTGCCGCAACGCCTGCCGAGGCATCCGTCGAACCGCGCGCCGGCCCGAAAGTGACACCGCTACGCCCGCGCAAACCCGCGCCGCGCTGGCCGCTGGGCTTCGGTCTGGCCGCCTCGGTCGTGCTGGCCGCCGGCATCGGCTGGCGTCTGCAGATCGACGGCAACACCCATACGGAAGCCGCCAGCGCACCCGCTGCGGTCTTCCACGACGAAGCGACCGAAGCGGTGATCCTGGAACCACCGCTGCAGCGGACACCGCCGCCCCCGCCACCGCCGTTGGAAGAGGCCGAAGCGCTCGCGCGTCGCGCCGACATGTCGCAGGCACCCGCAGCGAAGGCCGCACCCGCGCCGTTCATGCAGGAACCCGACGCCGATGTCACCGCAGCCGAAAGTCTGGCGGCCGCAGAAGCCGCGCCCGCACCGGCAGCGCCGCCGGCGCCGGTCGCCGAGGCCATCGGTGGAAGTCCTGCCGCCGATGCGAGTCTCGACAAGGTGACCGTCACCGGTTCGCGCATCTCCCAGGAGCGCGCGACCGGCGCTGCCGAATACACCCGCACACCGCTGAACGAGCGCCGCGAGCAGGCCGCGCAGGCGACCAAGGCCGCGCCACAGGCCGTCGCCAGTCCCAGCCGCCCGGCGGGCGCCCCGGCACCGCCGCCGCCCGCATCGAACGCGCGCGCGCGCAGTCCGATCGGCAACGTCGAAGCCGATACGTACGAATTCAAGAGCCGCGACGGCTACGACGACCGGCCGCCGGTGTCGGCGGATTCGCCCGAATTCCGTCAAGCTTGGCTGCAGCGCATCCGCGTCCAGATCGCCAAGGGCGACACCGATGCCGCGCGCGAAGGCCTACAGGAATTCCGCCGTCGCTATCCCGATGTCGAACTGCCGGAAGACCTGCGGAAACTGGCGGCAACGCTGCCGCCGCCCACGCCCTGAGCATGTCGGTAACGCTGCACACGCTCTCCGCGCCGGCCTCGCACAGCGTCGAAGTCAAACACAGCCGGTTTATCGCCCAGGCGCTGGCGATCGATTCCGCCGACGCGGCGCATGCGGCACTCGCCTCGCTGAGCGACTCCGCCGCGACCCACAACTGCTGGGCGTGGCGGGTCGGTGATCAATACCGCTCCAGCGACGATGGCGAACCCGCAGGCACCGCCGGCCGCCCGATCCTCGCCGCCATCGACGGTCAGGGCTGCGACCGCGTGCTGGTGGTGGTCACGCGCTGGTACGGCGGCATCAAACTCGGCGCCGGTGGTCTGGTGCGCGCGTACGGCGGCGCTGCGGCCGAATGCCTGCGCCGCGCCGACAAGCACGCGCTGATCGCGTACGCCGAACTCGAATTCGCCTGCCCGTTCGCGCATCTGGGCGATGCCCACGCGGCGCTCAACGCGGCGGGCGCGAGCAAATCCGGCGAATCCTTCGACGCCGATGGCGTGACGCTGCGGGTGCGTCTGCCTGCGGATCGCGTCGACGACTTGAAAAACCGCCTGCGCGACGCCACCCGTGACCGGGTGCGGTTCGCAGCGCTTGGCTGAACGCGACGTCTTCCCGGGCGTCGCCGACGAGGTGCGATGGTCCGATCACCTCCCGTCGCTACCGGCCGCAGCATGAGCTCTCCAGATCCGACCCAGCCCAAAGCCCCCATCGGCAACCTGCGCACGCTGTGGCCTTTCGTCCGCACCCATCGGCCGTTGCTCGTCGCCTGGCTGCTGGCGCTGGCGATTTCATCGGCCGCATCGTTGACCCTGCCGCTCGCGATCAAGACCATGATCGACGAAGGTTTCCGCAGCAGCAGCGGCAGCGACATCGATCGCGCCTTCCTGCTGATGTTCGCCGTCGCGCTGGTGCTGGCGCTAGGCACCGCGGCGCGGTTCTTTTTCGTTTCGCTGCTGGGCGAGCGCGTGGTCGCCGATCTGCGCGAAAAACTCTACGCGCATCTGATCGGGCTCGATCTAGGCTTCCACGACCGCAATCGCAGCGGCGAACTGGTGTCGCGGCTCACCGCCGACGTCGAACTGGTCCGCAATGTCGTTGGCAGCAGCATGTCGGTGGCGCTGCGCAGCACGATCACGCTGGTCGGCGCGCTGGTGATGCTGTTCGCGACCAGCCCGCGGCTGGCGGCCTGGGCGCTGGTCGGCATTCCGCTGGCGGTGCTGCCGGTGATGATCGGCGCGCGCTACCTGCAGAAGATTTCGCGCAACAGCCAGGACCGCATCGCCGACGCCAACACCCTCGCCACCGAAACCCTCGGCGCGGTCCGCACCGTGCAGGCGCATGCGCGCGAATCCTACGAACGCGGACGTTTCGACAGCGCGGTCCAGGTCGCAGTGCGCACCGCGCTGAAGCGGATCGGCGCGCAGTCGGCGATGACCGCGACCGTCATCGTGCTGTTTTTCGGCGCGATCACCCTGGTGCTGTGGTCGGGCGCGCACGATGTCCTCGCGGGCCGGATGACCGCCGGCACTCTGATCCAGTTCGTGCTGTACGCGATCTTCGCCGGCGGCTCGGTCGCCGCGCTCACCGAAACCTGGAACGAACTGCAGCGCGCGGCCGGCGGCATGAGCCGGATCGGCGAGCTGATGCAGGAATCCTCGGGGATCGTCGCCCCGTCGCATCCGACGCGATTGCCGCAGCCGCTGCGCGGCGAGATCGCGCTGGACGCGGTGAGCTTCCACTATCCGATGCGCCCCGACCTGCCGGCGCTGGAGAATTTCCAGCTGCGCGTGAAACCGGGCGAGACCGTGGCCCTGGTCGGACCATCCGGCGCCGGCAAGAGCACCGTCTTTTCGCTGCTGCTGCGCTTCCACGACCCGCAGGGCGGGAAGATCGCGATCGACGGCATCGACGTGCGCGAATGCGATCCGGTCGAACTGCGCGAGCGCATCGCGCTGGTGCCGCAGCAGCCGACGCTGTTCGCGACCAGCGCACGCGAGAACATCCGCTACGGCCGGCTGGAAGCGACCGATGCCGAAGTCGAAGCCGCGGCGGGCTCGGCCGAAGCGCACGAATTCCTGAGCGAACTGCCGGAAGGCTACGACGAAGAACTCGGCGAACGCGGCGTGCGTCTCTCCGG
>CBIHKW010000146.1:0-9996 GCA_966203835.1 uncultured Thermomonas sp. | reverse complement strand
CTTGCGGAGTGCGCGTCGATGTCACCGGCGTCTTATTCCGCGGGCGTGGCCATCACCACGCGACGCTGGGGTTCCGACCAGAAGCCCGCCGACCGGCGGGCCTCTTCGTTCACCGGATCATTGCTTACCGGCGTCGGTCGCCGGCACCACCGGCATCCGGCCGCCGAGATGCTTGTTGAGGAAGGTCAGCAACTGCACGTAGAACTTCGCCTTGTTCTCGAGCTTGTAGATGCCATGGCCTTCGTCGGTGAAATACAGGGTTTCCACCGGCACGCCAGCCGCCTTGAGCGCAGCTTCCATCATCTCGGTATGTTCGACCGGAGCGATCTCGTCCTCCCTGCCCGCCGACAGGAACACCGGAACCTTGACCTTCGACGCCAGCTTGTTGGGAGAAAGCGCAGCCAGATCGCCGTCGTTGAAGGTCAAGGCGAAAAACGTCCGCAAATAGTCGTTGAGAAGCACTCCGTCGGCCTTGACCTTCGCCAGATCGTAGACGCCAACCTGACCGGCAGCGCACTTGTACAAACCGGGCTCTTTGATCGGACCCATCAGCGCAGCGTACCCGCCGTAGCTGGCGCCGTAGATACAGATCCGTTCCTTGTCGGCGACGCCCTGGGCGATGGCCCACCGCGTCGCATCGGTCAGATCGTCCTGCATCTTCAAGCCCCACTGCTTGTAACCCGAGATGGCATGATCGCGACCGTAGCCGGCGGAACCGCGGAAATTCACCTGCAGCACCGCATAGCCATGGCTTGCGAGCATCTGCGCGACGGTATCGTAGCCCCAGCGGTCCATGACGGTGAAAGGGCCACCGTGCGGATAGACCACCAGCGGAAGATTCTTGCCGTCGCTGCCGAGCGGGAGCGTCAACCAGCCGGGGATCTTGCGACCATCGCGCGCCTCGAAGACGACATCGCGCATCGACGACAGCCTATCCGGCGCAAGCCAGTCCGCAGCGAACATCATCGGCTCGACTTTACGTGTGGTCAGGTTCATCGCGTAGTACCCGCTCGGCTCGCGGTCGCCGTAGACGTAAATCAGGACTTCGTTCTTGGCGGTGACATCGGTTCCGGGCAGGACCACCTGTCCCGGAAACGCGCGATGCAGAGCGCGATGCGCCTTGGCGTCCGGCGAATCGGGATCGAAATACTCATAACGCAGCTTCGATCCAGTGAAGACGACGCCGATCGGATAACGCTTTCCGATCGGATTGATGACCGCAAATGGATCGGCCAAGCTGTCCCGGATCAACGGCTTGAATTCTCCGGTAGCCGTATCGTAGCCGATGATCGAATCAGGCCCGGTCCGCTCTTCACTGCGCAGATAAGCGGTGGCGTTGTCGGCGGAAAAACCGATGGGATTCATTTCCTTCCCGGTCTTGGCCTCATCGTTGATCAATACCCAATCGGAGTCGCCGGATTTCCGGTAGTAGAGTTTCTCGACCTGATCCGTATCGTAACCACCGGCGAAACGGACCTCTCCGGAATTGTCCGTCCAGAAGTCCGCGTTCTTGACCGGCGGCTGGGAAATCTTCAGACGGGAACCGCTGTTGACGTTCATCCGTTCGACGGTCTTGTAAGAAGTGCCCAGATGAAAGACAGACACAATGATGTTGTCGTCGTCGTCCGGCAGCGTGTCGACCGTCGAGAAAGCGAAGATCTCTTTTCTCACCCCGGTACGAACGCTCACATCGGAGCGCGACGCTCCGGAAAAACCCGACAGTTGCACAGCTCTGGTGCTGTCGGCATTGATGGCCCAGCTCTCTGTGATATACGGGATCCCTTCGTCCAGCTCGTCCCTGACGCCGACGGAATAAATGAGTCGCTCATCGCTGACCCAGGCCACGTTCAAGACATGGCTTCTTTTCCCGCGCGGCTCCATCCGCATCAGTGGCTTCGACTCACCGGGCTTGATCACGACCAGCACGGTCTTGTCCTCGACAGGTACGGTGACAGCGATATAGGTACCCTTCGGAGACATCTCCAATTGCTTGAACTTGTCCTCGCGAATGAATTCCTCGATATCGTGGGGCTTGGCGCCTTGCGCCACCGCAACGAGCGGCAACGCCGACAGTGCGGCGGAGAGAGCAACTGCGAACAGTTTCATGGCATGTCCTTCTGACAGGTCCGTACGAGACGATTGAGACAATCAAGCGAAAAACGATGCTGCGGAGGATCATCCACCAGAACATCGGTCACTCCGCATATATTCGGATCAGTTCCAGCGACCCGGAGCATATCCATCATCGGCCCGGTCTGCACCATGAGGCGCCGGCAGCGATCTGGAGGCTCCGGGTACTATTTCGCAGAAACAGCCACCACCACCGGTGCGCGGCCACCTAGATGCTTCTGGAAGAACGACAACAGTTTGCCGTAGAACTCGCGCTCGTTTTCCAGCTTGTAGAAGCCGTGACCCTCGGTCGGGTAATACACCGCTTCGACCGGAGTGCCTGCACTGCGCAGCGCTTTTTCCATCATCTCCGTGTGCTGGATAGGAGCGCGCTCATCCTCGCCGCCGGCAGCGAGGAACACCGGCGCTTTGATGCGGCTCGCGAGGCGCGATGGCGACACCGAAGCGACATCCTGTTTCGGTCCGATCCATTCATTGATGTACGTTCTACCGGATGCACTGTCGCGTATATCGCCATCGGCATGCATGGTCGGCAGATCGTAAACGCCGACATAACCGGCGACACACCGATACAGCTCGGGCTCCTTGGCGGCGCCCATCAACGAGGCGTAACCGCCATAGCTGGCGCCGTAGAGGCAGATCCGCTTCGGATCGGCGATGCCCTGCTGGATTGCCCATCGGGTCGCATCGGTGATGTCGTCCTGCATCTTGCCGCCCCATTCGCGCTTGCCCGCCAGATGGAAAGCGCGACCATGATTACCGGAACCGCGAAAATTCACCTGCAGCACCGCATAACCGTGCGCCGCAAGGATCTGCGGATCCTGGTCGAAGCCCCAAGTGTCGTAAGCGCCGTAAGGGCCGCCGTGGATGTAAACGATCAGTGGCGCATTCTTCGCCTCGCCGCCGACCGGAACGGTCAGATAACCCTGGATGTCGAGTCCGTCGCGCGCCTTGAAGCTCACCGGCTTCACTTCCGCCACGTACTGCGGATCGATCCATTCCTTGCGCCCCAGCAGGCGTTCGGCCTTGTTGCTGATCGAGTCGTAGATGAAGAAATCGCCGGGATTACGATCGCCATGCGCGAGCACGAGCGCGGTCTTGCCATCGGCCGTCATCGAGGTGATGTCCACGCGCTGACCCTCGAATGCGTCCTCCAATTTCCGGTAGAGCACGGCAACCGCGGACTGCGGATCGAAGAAATGCGTGCGTGGAAGACCATCCATCAAACGAACGCCGTAAAGCTTGCCTTCGACGTAGATCGGAGTCGGGTCGGTGTTGTCGTCGCGAAAGACTTCCGTCTTCTTGTCGGCAGCGATATCCCAAGCGATGATCGCGTCCGGACCCTGCGCTTGTTCCACTTGCAGGTACACGATTTTATCATCGGCGGAAAATCCCAATGGATACTGCGCAAGTCCACTCTGGCGCGTATCGTTGACGAGCTTCCACTCTTTGCCATCCGGTTCGCGGTAATACAGCCGCCTCGACAGATCGATGTCCTCACCCGACGCGAACCGCACCTTACCGGCGTTGTCGGTGAAGAAGTCGGCGTTGCGGACAGGCGATTGCGTGATCGCCATGCGCCGTCCGGTATAGACGTCCATCTTTTCGATCCGCGTGAACGAGTCCGCGGTGAACGGCGAAACCGAAATGATCACGTCCTTGTCGTTGCTCGGCAGATCGTCGACCAGAAATGCAGCCACTTGCTCGACTTTGCGCGGCTGGATGCGCGTGCCCGGACCTTCACCTTGCACGCGCTGACCGACCAGAATGCCGCCTTGGCCACCGTCGACATTCACCGCATACAATTCGCCTGTCAGCTGCGGCTGCTCGAGTGCGCCGAATTTCTCCGATGGACTGATCAGTACTCGATCGGCATTGACCCACCAGAAGTCATCGACATGCGTCCGGTCGCCGGGAACCGACATCGAGGCCATCACCTTGTTATCGGCACGGCGCAGGATTGCCAGAGCCGTCTTGCGTTCGACGCGCACGGTAGCGGCATAGTACTCACCGGTCGGCGAGATCTTGATGTCCACGAATTTCTGCTTGCGAATGAAATCTTCGATGTCGTAAGGCTTGGCGGCCTGCGCCGAAGCGATGCCCGGCGACATCGCCAGCAAGGCGAATAAAGCGCTTACGATGAGTTTCATGAATCCCCCTGTCAATGTTGATTTGAATCTATTTCAGACCGCGGGCGTCGACTCGAGACTCGTCGAGTGTCCTCGCCAGTCCTTGCCGCCAATCCGGCAGATCGACTCCGAAATTCGACCGCAATCCGCTGGTGTCCAGCACCGAATAACCGGGCCGCTTCGCCGGCGTCGGGTAGCCGGCGGTCGTGATCGGAACCACGTGCGGCACGCGCGCGATCAGTCCGCGGGCATGCGCAGCGGAAAAAATCGCTTCGGCGAAGCCGTGCCACGTGGTTTCGCCCGACGCAGTGAGATGCCATACCCGACTACGAACGAACGGAACAGCAAGCGCCGCTACGGTGACATCGGCGATCAGTGCGGCAGGCGTAGGCGTGCCGATCTGATCGGCGACCACGCGCAGCTCGTCGCGCTCGGCGGCAAGGCGCAGCATGGTGCGCATGAAGTTCTTGCCGTGGGCGGCATACACCCAGGCGGTGCGAAAGATCAGATAGCGCGCGTCGCTGGCCTGGACCGCCTGCTCTCCGGCGAGTTTGCTTTCGCCGTAAACGCCGAGCGGCGCAGTGGAATCGTCTTCGCGATACGGCCGCGTGCCGGTGCCGTCGAACACGTAATCCGTGGAGTAATGCACCAGCAGCGCGTCGCGCGCGGCGCAGGCTTCGGCGATGCGCTGCGGCGCTGCGGCGTTGGCGCGGAATGCAGCCTCGCGATCGGATTCGGCGCGATCCACCGCGGTATAGGCCGCGGCATTGACGACCACATCGGGCGCGATCCGTTCGATCAAAGCAAGCAACGACTGCGGCGCATCGAAATCCGCGATTTCGCACGACGTGCCGTCTTCCAGCATGCCGCTGCGCGTGGTCGCGACGACTTCACCCAGCGATGCGAGACTGCGGCGCAATTCGTGCCCGACCTGGCCATTGGCGCCGAACAACAGGATCTTCATGCAGATGTCCTTACGCAATCCATGTCACGCGACGACATGTCATTCGACAAACAGCGGCAATCGCTCGGGCGCGACATCGGCGAGGAACGGCGCCTTCGCGTCCTTGTCGGACAGCGACGGTTCCGATACCGGCCAGTCGATCGCGAATTCCGCATCGTTCCAGCGAATGCCGGCATCGGCATCGCGGTCGTAGGTTTCGGTGCACAGATAACTGAAGACCGCACGTTCGCTCAGGGTCACGAATCCGTGGGCGAAGCCCGCCGGTATCCAGAAATGACGTTTGTTGTCGGCGCTGAGTACGACAGCGGCCCAACGCCCGAAGGTCGGCGAGCCGCGACGGATATCGACGGCCACGTCCCAGACTTCGCCTTCGATGACCGACACATACTTGCCCTGCGGCTTCGGCCACTGGTAGTGCAGGCCGCGCAGCACGCCGCGCGACGACGACGACACATTTCCCTGCACGAAGTCGGGCACGGTCAGACCGTGCGCAACGAGTTTGTCGCGATTGAACGATTCATAGAAAAAGCCGCGGCTGTCGCCGAACACCTGCGGTTCGATCACGATGCAGCCGGGAAGATCGGTTTCGATGACTTTCATGCGTTCGCCGCGCTCGTGGACGTCATGCTCATGAAGGTCCTGCTCATGGAACGAAACCACGCTCGGCAAGACCCAGCAGATATTGGCCGTAGCCGTTCTTGGCCAAGGGCTTGGCCAGCGTCTCCAACTGCGCGGCGTCGATCCAGCCGTTGTTCCAGGCGATTTCTTCGGGGCAGCAGACGCGCAGACCCTGACGCGCTTCGATGGTCTCGATGTAATTCGAGGCTTCGAGCAGCGATTGGTGGGTGCCGGTGTCCAGCCAGGCGTAGCCGCGGCCGAGTTGCTGCAGGTGCAGCGAACCTTCTTCGAGATAGCGGCGATTGAGATCGGTGATCTCCAACTCGCCACGCGGCGACGGCTTGAGATCCGCGGCGAAATCGCTGGCGCGACCATCGTAGAAATACAGTCCGGTGACGGCGTAATTCGATTTCGGCTTGGCGGGTTTTTCTTCGAGCCCGATGACTTTGCCGCTGGCATCGAATTCGGCCACGCCGTAGCGCTCCGGATCGCTCACCCAATAGCCGAACACGGTCGCGCCGTGCTGCAGCGTGTCGGCTTCCTTGAGCATGTTGGTCAGGCCCGGGCCGTGGAAGATGTTGTCGCCCAGCACGAGGCAACTCGGCTGGCCATCCACGAATTCGCGGCCGATCAGATACGCCTGCGCCAGTCCATCCGGACTCGGCTGCGCCGCGTATTCGATGCGCATGCCCCACTGCGAACCATCGCCCAGCAGGGTCTTGAACAAGGCCTGCTCGTGCGGCGTATTGATCACCAGCACTTCGCGGATCCCCGCCAGCATCAGCACGCTGAGCGGGTAATAGATCATCGGCTTGTCGTAGACCGGCAGCAGCTGCTTGCTGACCGCCTGGGTGATCGGATACAGCCGCGTGCCGGAACCGCCGGCGAGGATGATGCCCTTGCGTGCGGTCATGCCGCGTCTCCAATCCGTTCCAGACGATAGCTGCCGTCGAGCACGCGATTCACCCATGGCTGCTGATCGAGATACCAGTCGACGGTGCGCGCGATGCCCTGTTCGAAGGTCATCGACGGCGCCCAGCCGAGTTCGCCGTGCAGTTTGGAAGCGTCGATGGCGTAGCGGCGGTCGTGACCCGGGCGATCCTTGACGTAGGTGATGAGCGTTTCGCGCGCGCGGCCGTCGACGAGCGGACGGCGCTGGTCGAGCAGCGCGCAGATCGTCTTCACCACGGTGATGTTTTCGCGCTCGGCTTCACCGCCGACGTTGTAGGTTTCGCCGGGGCGACCGCGTTCGAGCACGGCGCGGATCGCGCTGCAATGATCGCCCACGTACAACCAGTCGCGCACGTTGCGGCCGTCGCCATACACCGGCAGCGGTTCGCCGGCGAGCGCCTTGGCGATGATCAGCGGAATGAGTTTTTCCGGGAACTGGTATGGGCCGTAGTTGTTCGAGCAGTTGGTGGTGAGCACCGGCAGCCCGTAGGTGTGATGGAAGGCGCGGACCAGATGGTCCGACGCCGCCTTCGACGCGGAATACGGCGAGTTCGGCGCGTAGGGCGTGGTCTCGGTGAATTTGCCGGTGTCGCCCAGCGAGCCGTAGACCTCATCGGTCGACACATGCAGGAAACGGAAACCGTCGCGGCTCGCGCCTTCGAGCGCTTTCCAGTAGTCGCGGACGCATTCCAGCAGCCCGAGGGTGCCGACGACGTTGGTCTGCACGAAGGCGGCAGGACCGTCGATGGAGCGGTCGACGTGGCTCTCGGCCGCGAAATTCACCACCGCATCCGGCCGGTGTTCGGCGAGCAGGGCCGCGACCAGCGTGCGGTCGCCGATGTCGCCCTTCGCGAACGTGTGAGCGGGGTTGCCTTCCAGCGTCGCCAGCGTGTCGAGATTGCCGGCGTAGGTCAGTGCATCCAGATTGATGATCCGGATGCCGCTGTTTACGGCGTCCAGAACGAAGTTACCACCGATGAAACCGGCGCCGCCGGTCACAAGCCATGTCTGCACTCGAAAGCTCCCGATAAGCGAAATAACCGGCGAATTGTACAGTCATGCCGGCGACGGATCGGCCCTGCGAACGCGCCACGCTCCGGCGACGGCGAGCCGGAACTGAACGGGCTTTCAGGTTCGGCCCGTCGCCTTCAGCCCGTCTCCCACACGCAGCGCCCGGCTTTCTTGCGGATCGCGTCGAGGCGGGCGGCATGGGCGGCCAGTTCATCGTCGGTCGCGCACACCCGCGGACGCAGCGAGGCGTCCACCGGGGTCGCGGTGAACGCCGCAGCGGCGACCTCGGCCGCGCTCTCGCTCCCGGCGGCATTGCCGAAGCCGATCTCGCTCTGCCCCGAGGTCAATGCCAGATAGACCTCGGCCAGCAATTGCGAGTCGAGCAGAGCGCCGTGCAACTGGCGGTGGGCATTGTTCACGTCGAGGCGTTTGCACAGCGCATCCAGCGAGTTGCGCTGGCCGGGATAGCGCTTGCGGGCCATATCCAGCGAGTCTTCGATGCCGCTGACCCGATCGCGCAGGCGGCCGTACTGGGGGCCGAGCATCGACAGCTCGTTGTCGAGGAAACCGACGTCGAAGGCCGCGTTGTGGATGATCAGCTCGGCGCCGTCGATGAATGCGAGGAAGGCATCGGCGATTTCGGCGAAACGCGGCTTGTCGGCGAGGAATTCGACGGTCAGGCCGGTGACTTCCTGGGCGCCGGGCTCGAACTCGCGGTCGGGACGGATGTATTGCTGGTAGGTGCGGCCGGTGGGTCGGCGTTCCACCATTTCCACGCAGCCGATTTCGACCACGCGGTTGCCTTTCTTCCACTCCAGACCGGTGGTTTCGGTATCGAGGACGATCTGTCTCATGCGCGGGCGGTGTCCTGTTGCTTGTAGATGACCGCCTGATCGCGGGCCAGACCGTCGACGCGTTCGTTGTCCGGATCGCCGGAATGGCCCTTCACCCAGCGCCAGTCGATGCGATGGCGCTGGACTGCGGCGTGCAGGCGTTCCCAGAGGTCGCGGTTCTTTACCGGGTCGCCGCCGGCGGTCTTCCACTTCCGGCGCACCCAGTTCGGCATCCATTCGGTGATGCCCTTGCGCACGTACTGCGAGTCGGTGAACAGGGTGACCACGCAGGCTTCGGTCAGCGTCTCCAGGCCCATGATCGCCGCCATCAGCTCCATCCGGTTGTTGGTGGTCAGCAACTCGCCGCCGGCGATTTCGCGCTCGCGCTGTTTGTAGCGCAGCAGCGCGGCCCAGCCGCCCGGACCGGGGTTGCCGAGGCAGGCGCCGTCGGTATGGATCTCGATGTGTTTTGGGTCGGCAGATGCTGTTTCGTCGTGCTTCAAGGCAAATTGCTCAAGTCTGGAGTGCTCAATAGGAATATTTCGAATCGCGATGTTTCAAGCGGCGGGTACGCCGTCCGAGAGCCCCAGCGGTTTGCGCAGACGCATCGGGGTCATCGGGTAAGCGCGTTTTTCGGCGCGCAGCAGATAGGCGGCGCGCAGCCCCGGGCCGGACTGCAGGCTGGGCGAAGCGGTCGGCGACCACTGTGGCCCCACCCCCTGCGCGAACGGTTCGGGCGCAAGGCCGGCATCGACCAGCAGACGGCGCCACGTCGCCGGGTCGTACCCGGACAAACCGGTACGGCGCCAGCGCAGGCGATAAGGCGACAGCGGGTTCATGCCCAGCAGCGACAGTCGCCCGCCCGGCACCAGCACCCGTGCGCATTCCTCGATCAAAGCTGCGGCATCGACCGGCCCATTGATCGACGCATCGCCGACGTGCTGCAGCACTACCGCACCCAGGGATTCACTGGCCAGGGGCAGCGGCAGACGACAACGGATCGGACCCTGCCAGCCGTCGCTCACCGGGTTGAGACGCAGCCCGCGACCTGCGGGCGGCTCGACGACCGCGGTCGGCGCCAGCCACAGCCACGGCAACCCCACCACCGGATGCGCCGCCAGCGCATCGGCAACGATGGTGTGTTCGCTGTCGAGGACCGCCTGCCCGGCCGGAAGCAGGAACCACTGCGTCGCGGACTCGAACTGTGCGGGAGAGGACAAAGCAGGCATCGTGTCATTGTAAGCCGCCCTTCCGCCTCCCCGCCCCAATCCATGCCCATGCGCCTGCACCCCCTGCCCGCCTTCGACGACAACTACATCTGGACCCTGGCCGGAGACGACGGCCGCGCGCTGGTGGTCGA
>CBIHKW010000145.1:0-10139 GCA_966203835.1 uncultured Thermomonas sp. | reverse complement strand
ATAAAAAGCCGACAACGATTACCGGCTTTGCGCGAGCAATAAAAAAGCCGGCAAAGAGTTGCGGGCTTTTTCGGGAGATGGTGCGCCCGGAGAGATTCGAACTCCCGACCCCCAAGTTCGTAGCCTGGTGCTCTATCCAACTGAGCTACGGGCGCATGGTGCGAAATCATGTTGTACAGCGGTGTTGCAGAAGCGGAATTGTGCCAACCCTGATCGGCTTGGTCAATCCTTGCGATGAATTCGATGCATCGAATTCGGCGCTGTCGACGTTACGCCATGTTGCGGACCATGGTCGTGCGCATCGAATCGCGTGCGACGACAGCATGGACAACAGATGGCGGAACGTGAGAAAGGTC
Organism: uncultured Thermomonas sp.; assembly: GCA_966203835.1. Lineage (GTDB taxonomy): Bacteria > Pseudomonadota > Gammaproteobacteria > Xanthomonadales > Xanthomonadaceae > Lysobacter_I. The sequence continues at coordinate 9,783 of CBIHKW010000145.1, read as the reverse complement.
GCATGCGACGACCCGACTTTTCGACATATAACTCTTTGATGCGACTGGACTTCTTGGCCGGATAGCCATGAAGTATCCGGGCCGTAGGATGCCAGAAAGGCACCCGTCCTCGCAAGGGATATGCGGTGTCGGCGCCAAACAAGAAGCCACATCGGCCCATCGAGGCGCCCATTCGTTTCGACGGTTGAATCGCATCGGCTGCCATGGCGACCGGCGCCGAACCCGCGTGCTCGGGTCGAGGCACGCGCGTGCGCCGCATACCGACGCGGCTGCATTTGATCTGGATCAAGGTGCATCTCCACCGGATGCCGAGAATGCGCGCATCCCCGCTCCGGACGCCGCCATGGCCCTCGCCGCCACCGTTTCCAGCCCGATCGCGCCGCCCCAAGCGATCGCCGAGACCTACAACGACAAGGTCGTTCTCCAGTTCTCGATCATGACCGTTGTGTGGGGCCTGGTCGGCATGCTGGTGGGTTTATTCATCGCTGCCCAGCTTTACTGGCCGGCGCTCAATTTCGATGTGCCGTGGTTGTCCTATGGCCGACTGCGGCCCCTGCATACCAATGCGGTGATCTTCGCGTTCGGCGGCTGCGCGCTGATGGCTACAAGCTTGCACGTGGTCCAGCGCACCTGCCACGTGCGGCTGATTTCCGACCGCCTGGCGGCGTTCGTGTTCTGGGGTTGGCAGGCGGTGATCGTGGCTGCGGCCATCACGCTGCCGCTGGGCATCACCCAGGGCAAGGAATACGCCGAACTGGAATGGCCGATCGATCTGCTGATCACCGCGGTGTGGGTCGCGTACGCCGTGCTGTTCCTCGGCACCATCGCGAAGCGCCGCGTCCAGCACATCTACGTGGCGAACTGGTTCTACGCCAGCTTCATCATCACCGTGGCGCTGCTGCACATCGTCAACAACATCTCGATCCCGGTCAGCCTTACCAAGTCCTATCCGATCTACAGCGGCGCGGTGGATGCGATGGTGCAGTGGTGGTACGGACACAACGCGGTGGGGTTTTTCCTGACCGCCGGTTTCCTGGGGATGATGTATTACTTCGTACCCAAACAGGCGGGCCGCCCGGTCTATTCCTATCGGCTGTCGATCGTGCATTTCTGGGCGCTGATCGCCATCTACATGTGGGCTGGTCCGCACCATCTGCAGTACACCGCGCTGCCGGACTGGGCGCAGAGCCTGGGCATGGTGTTCTCGCTGATCCTGCTGGCGCCTTCGTGGGGCGGCGCGATCAACGGCGTGATGACGCTGTCCGGCGCGTGGCACAAGCTGCGCACCGATCCGATCCTCAAGTTCCTCATCGTCGCGATCAGTTTCTACATGATGAGCACGTTCGAGGGGCCGATGATGTCGATCAAGACGGTCAACTCGCTCAGCCATTACACCGACTGGACCATCGGCCACGTACATGCGGGCGCGCTGGGTTGGGTGGCGATGATCTCGCTCGGCGCGATCTACGTGTTGATGCCCCCTCTGGTCGGCGCAAAGCGGATGTGGTCCATCCGCCTGATCGATATCCACTTCTGGCTGCACACCCTGGGCGTGGTGTTCTACATCGCGTCGATGTGGATCGCCGGGGTGATGCAGGGCCTGATGTGGCGGGCGACCAACGCGGACGGAACCCTCACCTACAGCTTCGTCGAAGCGCTCAACGCGACCTACCCCTACTACCTCGGCCGATTCATCGGAGGTCTGCTGGTGGTCGCGGGCATGGTGGTGATGGCCGTGAACATGGTCCGCACCTGGCGCGCCGCTGGCGCCCTTGTCCGCCAGCCGGTGTTGCCGCCGCACGCCGCCGAGGCCCGTGCATGAACCGCATCGCACCTTTCTTCATTCCGGACTTCCGACCATGAGTCATTCGCACGAAAAGATCGAACGGAACATCGGCCTGATGGCGGTGCTGATCGCCGTGGCGGTGTCCTTCGGCGGCCTGGCGCAGATCGTGCCGCTGATGTTCCAGGCCGAGGCCATCCAGCCGCTGCCGGGCGTGAAGCCCTACCCCGCGCTGCAGTTGGCCGGCCGCGACATCTATGTGCGCGAGGGCTGCTACAACTGCCATTCGCAGATGATCCGCACCCTGCGCTTCGAAACCGAACGCTACGGCCACTACTCGCTGGCCGGCGAATCGGTGTACGACCGCCCGTTCCAGTGGGGCAGCAAACGCACCGGCCCGGATCTGGCGCGCGTGGGCGGCCGCTACTCCGACGACTGGCATCGCGTGCATCTGGCCGATCCACGCGCGGTGGTGCCGGAATCCAACATGCCCGGCTTTCCGTGGCTGGCCGATACGCCGGTGGACGCCAAACTCGTGCAGCGGAAGATGGCCGCGCTGCGTCGGCTCGGCGACCCCTACACCCAGGCCGATATCGACGCCGCGCCGGAGGCCATCGGCGACCACACCGAGCTGGACGCCCTCGTGGCCTACCTGCAAGCGCTGGGGCGCCACGCGCCCAAGGGGAACTGACATGCTCTCGGGGATCATCACCGCACTGCTGATGGCGCTGTTCGTCATCGGCTGCCTCTGGGCCTGGAGCCCGAAACGCAAGCACGCATTCGAAGACGCTGCGCGCATGCCGCTGCAGGAACGCAACGACGCCATCGATGCGAACACTGCCACGGCCGCGCATGCCGGCGATGACGCAACGGAGACGCCGCGATGAGCGCCGGCTGGTCGTGGTACATCATCGCGCTGGTCGCGCTCAACATCTTCGGCTGCGTGTGGCTGATCTGGTGGACCGGGCGTCGTCGTCCGGGCGATCCGGCCGCAACCGACACCAGCCACGTCTGGGACGGCGATCTGACCGAATACAACAAACCCATGCCGCGGTGGTGGATCAACCTGTTCTACATCACCATCCTCTTCGGCATCGCCTATCTGGCGTGGTTTCCGGGTCTGGGCAGCTTCGCGGGCACCAGCGGCTGGAGCTCCGGCGGCGAACACGATGCCCAGAAGGCGCAGGACGACCGCCGCCTCGCCGCGAACTTCGCGCGCTACAGCGGCCAGCCGATCGATGCGATCGCCCGCGATCCGCGCGCCGTCGCCATGGGGCGTTCGATCTTCGCCAACAACTGCGCCACCTGCCACGGCTCCTCGGCGAAAGGCGCCATCGGCTATCCCGATCTCACCGACGACAGCTGGCAATGGGGTGGTTCGCCCGATCAGATCCTGACCTCGGTGCTGGACGGCCGCAACGCGCAGATGCCGGAATGGGCCACCGTACTGACGGGCATCGGCGGCGAGCACGCGGTGCTCTCGACGATGATCTACACGCGCTCGTTGCCCGACGGCAAACCGAACAATGATTACCTCGCGGTCCAGGGCGAGCGCCTGTTCGCGAGCGTCTGCACGGGCTGTCACGGCCGCGACGGCAAAGGCGACCCCAAGATCGGTGCGCCGGATCTCACCGACGACTATTGGCTGTACGGCTCGGGCGACGACGCCATCGCGGCGACCATCGCGAAAGGCCGCCAGGGCGCGATGCCCGCGCATCGCGCCCTGCTGGGCGAGACCCGCGCGCGGTTGGCCGCCGCCTACGTGTGGTCGCTGTCGCACCCGACCACCAGTGCCGGTATCGCTTCCGCTGCGCCTGCGACGCCTGCGGCGGTTGCAACGCCATGACCCGCCCGCCGGCCTTCGATCACCCGCCGCGGCCGCTGGCGCAGCGGCTCGGCGCGATCCTCTGGCCGAGCTTCTTCTCGGCCGGCGTCGCCACGATGGTGTGCTTCGCGCACGTCGATCCGCTCGCGCTGCGCGACATCACCTTCCCCGACTTGGCCATCGGACGCGAAGCCGGCTACACGCTCGGCTTCTTCCTGTTCTGGATGGCCACCGGCGCGTCGAGCCTGTTCACCTGGTGGCTGCTGCGCCCGGCCAGCCGTTTCAATCAGCGCCATTCCAACCAGCCTCCCGGCAACTGACGTGGACAAACGCATTCCCGCCGCGCTGGTGGACGACAGCAGCGCGCTGTATATGAGCGAGGCGCGCATCCAGGTGCGCGCGGTCGACGGACGCTTCCAGCGCCTGCGCACGCTGGCCGTGTGGGTCTTGCTGGGCATGTTCTACGCCTTCCCGTGGCTGCGCTGGGATGGCCGCCAGGCGGTGCTGTTCGATCTGCCGGCGCGCAAGTTCTACGTGTTCGGGCTGAATTTCTGGCCGCAGGATTTCGTGTTCCTGGCGATGCTGCTGATCATCGCCGGCATGGCGCTGTTCTTCTTCACGTCGCTGGCCGGCCGCCTGTGGTGCGGCTATGCCTGCCCGCAGACGGTGTGGACCGAAGTGTTCCTGTGGATCGAACGCTGGACCGAGGGCGACCGCAACAGTCGCCTGAAACTCGATGCCTCGCCGTGGAACCGGCGCAAGATCGCGCGGCGCGGTGCGCGGCATGCGCTGTGGATCGTGTTCGCGCTGTGGACCGGCTTCACGTTCGTGGGTTTCTTCTCGCCGATCCGCGAGCTGGCCGCCGATGCGCCGCTGGGCTGGAGCGGTTGGGAAACGTTCTGGCTGCTGTTCTACGCGATCGCGACCTGGGGCAACGCCGGTTTCCTGCGCGAACAGGTCTGCAAATACATGTGCCCTTACGCGCGTTTCCAGAGCGCGATGTTCGACCGCGACACCCTGATCATCGCCTACGACCCGCTGCGCGGCGAGCCGCGCGGCCCGCGCAAGCGCGGCCTGGACAGCGTGCTGGCGCGCGCACGCGGACTGCTGCCCAAGGCACTGGCCGACGCATGGGTGGCGGACGCGGTGCGGCGCGAACACGCAGCCGACACGGGTGCAGCACCGGCGCGGACGCGGCACGCACTCGAGGACCTGGGCGACTGCATCGATTGCACCCTGTGCGTGCAGGTCTGCCCCACCGGCATCGACATCCGCGACGGCCTGCAATACGAATGCATCGCCTGCGGCGCCTGCATCGACGCCTGCGACGGAGTGATGGACAAGCTCGGCTATCCGCGCGGCCTGATCCGCTACGCCAGCCAGAACGCGGTGGACGGCAAACCGACCCGCGTGCTGCGTCCGCGGATCCTGCTGTATGCCGCACTGTTGTTGGCGCTGCTGGGCGGATTCGCGTGGGGCGTGAGCCATCGGTCGACGCTGATCGCCGAGGTGCTGCGCGATCGCAATGCGCTGTATCGCGAAACCCGCGCGGGCATCGAGAACGGCTACACATTGAAGATCGCCAACAAGACCATGCGTCCACAGCGTTATCGCATCGCACTGGTCGCGCCGGACGGCATCGCCCTGCGCGGCGCACCGGCCGAAGTGCGCGCGGGCGCCGAACAGATGATGTCGGTGCCGCTCACCGCCGCAGCCACCGGCCCGGTGCCGGGGCGTCGCGACATACGCTTCGTCGTTGTCGCCGATGACGGCACGCGGGTCGAAGTCGACTCGACATTCTTCGGACCGGTGCCATGAACGCCGCGCGGACGCCCGAGCGGGACGGACCCGAACAACGCAGGCCGCCGTGGCGCGAGCCGATGGTCTGGCTGGTGACGGCGCTGCCGGCCGCGGTGCTGGTGGCGGGCATCTCGACGCTGGTCATCGCAGTGCGCGCGGGTGGCGACGACGCCCTCCCCGATCCCGTGCGCCGCACCGCGCAGATCCAGGTCTCCGATCTGGGCGTGGACGCCCGCGCGCAGGCGCTGGGGCTGGCGGCGCTGCTGCGGGTGGATGGCGATGCATTGGAATTGCTGCCGGTGGCCGGTGCGTTCGACCGCAACGCATCGCTGCGGTTGCGGCTGCGCCACCCGACGACCGCCGCCGACGATCGCGAATTGATCCTGATGCCGTCGGAACGCGGCTGGCGTGCGCTGTACTCGCTGGACGGTCGGCATGCGCTCGATGGCCGGCACGACTGGCGATTGGAACTGGGGCCGAACGACGCGCAATGGCGACTCGTCGGTCGCTTGCCGGCACAGCAACGGGCCGCCCGGCTGTCGCCGGCGCTGGCGGAATGACTGCGATCCAATGACGATCATGGGCGCCGGCACCTGCTTCCACTGCGGCGAGCCGCTGCCGCGCGCAGCGTTGCGCACCGCGCACGTCGACGGACCGCGCGCGTTCTGCTGCGACGGCTGCGCGACCGCCGCAGCGTGGATCGAAGGCGCCGATCTGGGCGACTACTACCGCCTGCGCAGCGCCGACGCCGCGCGCGTCGATCCCGCCCCCCCCGATTTCGCGACGTGGGATCGCGAGGACGTGCTGCAGGGCCACGCCCGTGCGGTGCCGGGCGGCCGCGAAATCACGGTGCTGACCGACGCGATGCGCTGCGGCGCGTGCGCATGGCTGATCGACGGATTTCTGCGGCGCCAGCCCGGCGTGTTGGATGCCGGCGCCAACGCCGTGACCGGCCGGATCCGCATCGTCTGGGATCCGGCACGCACACCGCTGTCGACGCTGCTGTCGCAGTTGGCGACGCTGGGCTACCGGGCGACGCTGGCCACCGGCGAGGCCCGCGAGCGCGAGCGTCGGCAGGAACAGCGACGCTGGATCCTGCGACTGGGCGTCGCCGGTCTGGGCGCCATGCAGGCGATGATGTTCGCCGAGGCGCTGTATCTGGACACCACCGCGCAGATGCCCATCGCCACCCGCGATGCGTTCCGGTGGCTGGCGTTTCTGGTGTCCACGCCGGTGGTGTTCTTCGCGGGCTGGCCGTTCCTGGCCGGCATCGCGCGCGAACTGCGGGGTCGGCGCGTGGGCATGGACACCTTGATCGGCGGCTCCGTGCTGCTGGCCTACTTCGCGAGCCTGGTCGAAACCCTGCGCGGCGGCGCGCATGTCTGGTACGACGCCGCGGTGATGTTCGTGTTCCTGCTGCTGGTCGCACGCATGCTCGAACAGCGCGCGCGCAGCGTCGCTTCGGCGCAGGTGGATGCGCTGTCCCGCGTGCGGCCGGCGCTGGCGATTCGCGAACGCCCCGACGGCACGCGCGAACAGGTGCCGTTCGAAGCGCTGGCGCCGGGCGATATCGTGCGGGTCGCCGTCGGCGAGGCCGCAGCCGCGGACGGAAGGCTGCTGGATGCCCTCGGCGCCTTCGACGAATCCTTGTTGACCGGCGAATCGGCGCCCGTGCGCAAGACCGTCGGTGCGGCTATCTACGCCGGCAGCGTCTGCCGCGACGCCCCGGCGCGCCTGCGGCTGACGCGCACCGGCGCGGGAACCCGGCTGTCGGAGCTGGTGCGTCTGGTCGAACGCGCCCAGGCCGCGCGGCCGCGCCTGGCGCGGCGGGCCGACGCAGTGGCAGCGTGGTTCGCGGCTGCGCTGTTGTGCGCCGCCGCGGCGACCTATCTGGTATGGCGACTGCACGACCCGACGCGCGCCTTCGAAGTCGCGCTGGCGGTGCTGGTGGTGAGCTGTCCCTGCGCGCTGTCGCTGGCGATACCCGCTGCCTTGGCGGCCGCGCACGGCGCGCTGGCGCGCATGGGCGTACTCGCGTTGCGGCCCGATGCGCTGGACGCGCTAGCGCGGGTGGAACGGGTGGTGTTCGATAAAACCGGCACCTTGGGCGACGCCGCCCCGCGCCGCGCGGGCACCGAGGCCTGGGGCCGGCTCAGTGGCGACGCCGCGCTGCGCATCGCCGCCGCCCTCGAACGCGACAGCCGCCATCCGCTGGCGCGCGTCTTCGACGATGTGTCGGACGCCGCGGCGGACTGCGTGGTCACCGACATGCGCGAAACCGGCGGCGTCGGCATCGAAGGCATCGTGGACGGCGTGCGCTGGCGCTTGGGTCGGGGCGACTGGGCCGCGGGCCGCATCCACGACGGCGCGATCTGGCTCGGCGATGGCTTATCCGCATCCGCGCGCTTCACCTTGCGCGAGGCGCCGCGCGCCGATGCGCGGGCCGCGGTCGACGCCCTGCGCCGGCAAGGACTGGCGCTGACGCTCTGCACCGGCGACGCGCAAGCGCCGGCGAAGGCGCTCGCCGCCCTGGTGGGGATCGACGATATCCGCGCGGCGCAGTCGCCCGAAGACAAACTCGCGTTCGTGCGCGCCTGCCAGGCCCGCGGCGAGCGCGTGGCGATGGTCGGCGACGGCATCAACGATGCGCCGGTGCTGGCCGGCGCGGATGTCTCGCTGGCGCTGGCCGACGGTTCGGCGCTGGCGCAGCACGCCGCCGACGTGGTGCTGGTGGGCGGTGCGCTGAGGCGCATTCCCGACGCCATCGCGCTGGCGCGCAGGACACGACGGGTGATTCGTCAGAACCTCGCCTGGGCCATCGCCTACAACGTGCTGGCGCTGCCGTTGGCCGCGTGCGGACTGGTCACGCCCTGGGCGGCGGCGTTGGGCATGGCCGCATCGTCGCTGCTGGTCACGGCCAATGCCCTGCGCCTGACGCGGGCGACCTCGAAAACCGGGGCATTGGAAACGATCGCGATCCCTGCAGAGGCCATCGCATGAACAGTCTGCTGATCCTGGTGCCGGTGAGCCTGGTGCTGCTGGGGATCGCCATCGGCGCGTTCTGGTGGGCCGTACGCCGGGGGCAGTTCGACGACTTGGACACGCCGCCGCTGGACATCCTGCGCGACACCGACGGCCCGGCGCCGCGGCCGCGCGCGATGCACGCAAACAGCGGCGCGAACGCGGATGGCGAAGATGCCGCCTGACTGGCTGCTGCTCGGCGCCGCGTTCACCAGCGGTCTGATGGGCGGCGCGCACTGCGCCGCGATGTGCGGAGGCATCGCCGCCGGCTTCTCGGCCGCGGCTGCACGTCCCGGACTGGCCACCGCGCTGCAGGCCAACGGCGGCCGTGTCGCCGGTTACGTGCTGGCCGGCGCGCTGGTCGGCGGCGTGGGCGATGGCGTGCTGAGCGTGGCCCGGATCGATGGTCTGGCCGCCGCGTCGCGGGCCGCGGTGGGCCTGGTGCTGGTGCTGGCGGCGCTGCGGCTGCTCGGTGCGGATGCGGGACTGCGCGCACTGCCTAGCCCGGCGTTCGCGCTGTGGCGGCGGATCCAACCCCTCCAGCGGCGGTTGATGCCGGCCGACTCGCCCGCCAAGCGCATCGCGCTGGGTCTGCTCTGGGCGTGGCTGCCGTGCGGACTCAGCACCACGCTACTGGCCGCCGCGTGGCTGCAGGGCGACGCGCTGCGCGGCGCGGCCACCATGCTGGCGTTCGGGCTCGGCACGCTGCCGCTGATGGTGCCGCTCACCTGGTCGGGCGCGCGTCTGGGGCGCTGGCTGCAACGTCCACCGCTGCGGCGCGCGGCCGGTTTCTTCGTGTTGACAGCGGGCGCGCTGACGCTCGCCGCGCCGTGGCTGGTCGCGCATCCGGGGATGAGCAGTACCTTGCAGGCTCTGGGCTGCGGCAGCGCGTTCGCTGCCGGGTGAAATTCAGGAACGTGCGCGCACCGGTGGCGCGTCTTCGCCGCCACCGTGAGCCAGACGTTCGATCGCGTCCATATCCAGAATTTCCACGCGCCGGCCCTGGACCGCGATGGCCCCGTCGTCCTGCAGCCGCGTGAAGCCGCGGCTCACCGTCTCCAGCGCCAGCCCCAGGAAGTGCGCGATGTCCTCACGGCTCATCGGCAACTTGAACACCTGCGCGGACTGCCCGATGCGCGCGTAACGCTCGCCGATGCCGTGCAGGAACAGGGCGATGCGCTCGACCGCCTGCCGACGCATCAGGATTTCCACATGATCCTGGTCGCGGCCCATGCTGCCGCCGATGACCCGCATCAACTGCACATGCAGCCCCGGAACCTGGGCGGCGATTTCGGCCAAGCGGCCGTAAGGCACCTCGCACACTTCCGAATCGCCCAGCGCCACGGCCTCGCAG
>CBIHKW010000144.1:0-10158 GCA_966203835.1 uncultured Thermomonas sp. | reverse complement strand
ATCCGCCTTACTTTCTTTGCGACAAAGAAAGTGACCCGCGCAACGCGCGGAAGCTGTGCTTCTGATGTATGGCCATCCAGGATGCCTAATCGCGGCTTCCGCCGCTCCCACAAGACAGGACACCACCCACCCGGCGATAATCCCCCCATGCGCACCCTGAAAATCGCCACCCGCAAAAGCCCGCTCGCCCTGTGGCAGACCGAGCACGTCGCCGCCCGTCTGCGCGCATTGCATCCCGACATCGACGTCCAGCTGATCCCGATGTCCACCCGCGGCGACGAGGTGCTGGACCGGTCGCTGTCGGCGGTAGGCGGCAAGGGGCTGTTCCTCAAGGAACTCGAACTCGCGATGCTGCGCGGCGACGCCGACTGCGCGGTGCATTCGCTCAAAGACGTGCCGATGGATCTCGACGGCCCGTTCGCGTTGCCGGCGATCCTGGAACGCGCGGATCATGCGGATGCGTTCGTCAGCAACCATTACGACGGCATCGCCGCGCTGCCGTCGGGCGCGCGGGTCGGCAGTTCGTCGCTGCGGCGCCAGGCGCAGCTGCGCGCGCTGCGGCCGGATCTGCAACTGGTCGATCTGCGCGGCAACGTCAACACCCGCCTCGCGAAACTCGATGCCGGCGAATACGCCGCGATCCTGCTTGCCTGCGCGGGTTTGCAGCGGCTCGGTTTCGACGGACGCATTCGCGCGCGCCTTGATGCGCCGGAGTGGTTGCCCGCGCCGGCGCAGGGCGCGATCGCGGTGGAATGTCGCGACGACGATGCCGCGACACAGGAATTATTCGCCGTGCTGAATCACGCGCCGACGCGGCGCTGCGTCGAAGCCGAGCGCGCAATGAATCGCGCGCTGCACGGCAGTTGCCAGGTGCCGGTCGCGGCGTTCGCGCAACTGCGCGAAGACGGCGCGCTGCATCTCGCCGGCCTCGTCGGCTCGGTCGCCGATGGTCGTGCGGTGCGCAGCGAAGCGGTCGGCGAGGATGTCGATGCCCTGGGAAAACAGGTCGCGCAGCAGTTGCTCGATCTCGGCGCGGGCGAGTTCATCGCCTGACGCCGGCGCCTTTGCTGTCTGTGGGAGCGACGCAAGTCGCGACAGACCTTGCCGAGCTATTCTTCCGACTGATCGTTTGGTGCCGTATCGGCCTTTCGCTTGAAGCGTCGCGACTTGCGTCGCTCCCACAAAAGCACTGCCGCCGCGCCTGTAGAGCGGCCTTCAGGCCGCTGATCGTCATGGAATGATTTACAGCGGCCTGAAGGCCGCTCTACAAAATTGGTGTTTCAGTAATACAACATCACCAGATGCTTCGCTTCGGCGAAGAAGAGCCATCGTTCGACGAACGCCCCAAGCTGGAACGACACCGCGCCCACCCACAGCAGTGCGGTAGCGTCGCCGTGCGGCAGCAGCCACACCGGCAGTGCGCACAGCGCAGGAATCAGCGTGAACAACAGCACGGAAATCATGCGCAGTTTCTTCGCATGCCTGCGCGCGACCACGAAACCCATTTCGCGAGTGAGATAGTTCGACTCGGTGTGCGGGCGTTCGAACGTCGAGACCGTGCGCCCGGGCAGGCCCACCGCGTCGCCGGTGTCCAGCGCCAGCGGGTCGCGGTCGATGGCGCGCCAGTACGCGCGTTTGACCAGCCACAGCGCGATGGCGCCGATCACGACGCCCGCGCCGACCATGTTCGGGGCGTCGAGCGTGGTGCCGGCGAACGGTCCGAACAGCAGCCCGCCGCCGAGCGCGGCGAACAGCAGATAGCCCGGCACCACCAGCCGATGTCGCCACGCCGGAATCGGTTTGAGCGAGGCGTAGATCATCGCCGTGGAATACACCGCGACGACGCAGCCGACCGCCAGCATGCCGGCGGCCAAGCGTGTCGGCCAGCCGCCGTCTGACAGCCACATGAGGCCGAACAGCATCGCCGCGAGGGCGAAGCATGCGATCGCGAATACGCCCTCGCGCGACATCCATGAGCTGCGCCACTGCGAGAATGCGCGCCAGACGCGCGCGGGTTTGCCCAGATGCCAGAGCGATGCGATGACGCCGACGGCGACCAGCACCGCACCGGCGATCAGTCCGAACATCCAGCCGAGGCCGTCGAACCATTCCGGTTTGTCGCCCAGCGCGATGCGCAGCGCGAGCCAGAACCACAGCCCGAAGCCGGTGCCGGAGAGCGTGGTGAAGAACAGGACGGAAAATGCCGGGTGCATCTCAGCGCCTCACATCGTGCGGCATGTCGTTCCGAAACCGGCGCAGCGAACGAGCCATGTCATTCCGAATCCGGCGAAGCCGGTGAGGAATCTGCTTTTGATCGTTCGTCACAAGCAGATCCCTCATCCCGATGAAATCGGGATTCGGGAGGACAGTGTCGAGTGCGAAGTTCTTCATCGCGACAACACCCTGTCGATCCAGCGCAGCAGCGGCGGCAATGCGGCGGTATCGAGCGGCTCGTCCTGCACGGCGGGCTTCGCCGCTTCGGCGTCGCCCGCGCGGCGCGGGCGCTGCGGCAGATAGCGGTTGACGGGGTTGTAGCCGAGTTCCGGCATCAGCGCGACGCCACTACGGTCTGCGACGAGTTTCGAGACCTTCGACTCCGGATCGCCGAGGTCGCCGAAATGCCGCGCACCGGTCGGGCAGGCCTGCACGCAGGCCGGTTGGCGCTCGGTTTCCGGCAGATTCTCGTTGTAGATGCGATCGACGCAGAGCGTGCATTTCTTCATCACGCCTTCGACCGCGCTGTACTCGCGCGCGCCGTACGGGCAGGCCCACGAACACAGTTTGCAGCCGATGCATTTGTCCTCGTCGACCAGCACGATGCCGTCCTCGGCGCGCTTGTAGCTGGCGCCGGTGGGGCAGACGGTCACGCAGGCCGGGGTTTCGCAATGCAGGCAGCTGCGCGGGAAGTGGAGCGTGGTCGCCGGTTGCGTATCCACTGCGGCGTTCGAACCGCATCCGGTTGTCGCAGCCACTTCATAACTATGGATGCGGTTGAACCACACCCCCGACGGATCTTTGCCGTAGGGCTGCTCGTCGGTGAGCGGCCCGGCGATGCCGCCCGCGTTCCACTGTTTGCAGCTGACCGCACAGGCGTGGCAGCCGACGCAGGTGTCGAGGTCGATCACCAGTCCGAGTTTGATTTTCGACGGCAGCGGCAGGTCGGTCATATGCGTTTTTTATCCATCAGAATCCAGACACCGATCGCCACCGCGAACAGCGGCGCGATGCCGAATACTCCGAACACCGCATCCATGCCGGCGGCATCGTCGCTGAGGTCCGGTTCGGCGCCGGAGACGATCGCCCACAGCAACAGCAGGCTGCCGATCTTGCCGAGCGCGATGCAGGTCCAGCCGGCGATGCGTCGAGCGGTCGAATGCACGGCTATCACGCGCGATCCTTCGCGCGCATCGTCGCGCCGTAACGCAGCGGCGCGTTGTCGGCGGCGTCGCTGGCGACGGGCAGAAACTGCGGCGCGCTGATGCCGGCGGTGTCGGCCCTGCGGATCGATACGCGCAGATCGAACCACGCTGCCTGGCCGGTGACCGGATCGGCGTTGGCGTAATCGCCGCGCGGGGTGATGTCGGAAATCAAATGATTGAGCAGGAAGCCTTTCTCGGCTTCCGGCGCGTTGTTCGCGAGCTTCCACGCGCCCTTGCGTTTGCCGATGGCGTTCCAGGTCCACACCGTGTCCGGCTGCACGTTGCCGGCGAACTTCGCCTGTACGGTGATGGTGCCGTGATGCGAGGACACTTCGATCCAGTCTTCGTCGGCGATGCCGAAGCGCGCGCCGGTGTCGGGATGCAGATACATGTAATTGCGCGCGGTGATCTGTCGTAACCATGCGTTCTGCGAACCCCAGGCGTGGTACATGAACATCGGCCGCTGAGTGATGGCAGACAGCGGGAATCGGCTGTTCCCTTCTCCCCCCGGGAGAAGGTGGCGCGAAGCGCCGGATGAGGGAGTTTCAGCCGCAGACACACCCTCACCCCATCCCTCTCCCGCACGCGGGAGAGGGGGAGTGATAGCCGTGCGGGACTCGCTTCGTTCGTCTGCAGCGTGATCCTGTTGTTCAGCGGCCTCGTTCTGCGCGGATTCAAAGGGTTCGTACCACATCGGCAGCGGATCGAAATACGTCGCCACGCGCTCACGATGCTCATCCGGCGGCTGCTGCGCGCCGTGGCCCTGCGCGGCGAGGCGGAATTTCTGCAGCGTTTCCGAATACAGCTGCAGCACCACCGGTTCGGTGGTGGCGATGAAGCCGAAGCGATGCGCCCATTGCAGATAATCGCGGTTCGCCATTTTGTAATAGCGCGCAGATTCCGGGATCGGCGCATGCCAGAAGCCGCCGTGTTCGATATAGCGCTGCAGTTGCTGCGGATTCGGCTGGCCCTTGCCGGTTTCGCTGCCGTCGGCGCCGCGCCAGCCGGCGAGCAGGCCGACGCCCGGCGCGCGTTCGTGGCGGGTGATGTAGTCGGCATAGTCGCGATAAGCCGGCAAGCCGTCGGCGTCGGTCATGCCCGGCAGACCGAGGCGCGCGCCGAGATCCAGCAGCACCGACTGGAAGCCGCGCACGTCGCGCGGACGACCGTCGCTGCCGGTTTGTGTCGCAGGGTCGAACACCGGATGACGGATCGCGTCGGAGGCGCCGTCGGCGTCGGAGATCGGACGGTCGAGCAGGCTGATCGCGTCGAAGCGTTCGAGATAAGTGGTGTCCGGCAGCACCAGATCGGCGTAGGCCACCATCTCGCTGGCGTAAGCGTCGCTGTAGATGATCCGCGGGATTTTGTATTCGCCGCTGGCGTCCTTGTCGGTGAGCCAGTGGATGGTCTCGCGCGTATTCATCGCCGAGTTCCAACTCATGTTCGCCATGAACATCAGCAGTGTGTCGATTTTGTATGGGTCGCCGGCGTGCGCGTTGCGGATCACCGTATGCAGCAGGCCGTGCGCGGACAACGGGTACGACCACGAAAACGCATGATCGATGCGTCGCGGTTGACCGTTTTTGTCCACCACCAGATCTTCCGGCCCGTGGACGAAGCCCAGCGGCGCGGCGTCGAGCGTGCCGTTGTCGCGGCGCAGTTTGCCGGGGCGGTTCGCCGGCGGTACCGGCTTCGGGAACGGCGGCTGGTAGCGGAAGCTGCCCGGCGCGTCCACCGCGCCCAGCAGCATCTGCAACACGTGCAGCGCGCGGCAGGTGTGGAAGCCGTTGCTGTGCGCGCTGATCCCGCGCATCGCGTGCATCGACACCGGGCGTCCGATCATCTCTTTGTGTTCGCGGCCCCAGCTGTCGGTCCATGCGACCGGCAGGCTGAAATTGCTGTCGAAGGCGGCTTCCGCGAGTTCGCGCGCGATGCGGCGGATGGTCTCGGCGGGGATGCCGCAGCGTTCGCTGACCGCATCGGGCGAATACTGCGGATCGAGATAGCGTTCGGCGAGCAGTTGGAGCACGGGGATGGCGATGCGGCCGTCGGGGAGGGTGTATTCGCCGACGATGGCGGGGTGGATGTCGGTGGCGTTGGCGTCTGCGAAGGCGCCCCCATCCCGACCTTCCCCCGCACGCGGGGGAAGGAGATGATCCGCCTCCCCCGCATGCGGGGAAGGGTTGGGGCGCGGGCCGTTATTCCAGCACAGCGGCTTGCCGGCTTCGTCGCGCGCGAACAACCCATCATCCGCGCCGCCCGGATTGCGGATCACCAGCCAGTGCGCATTCGCGTAGCGGACGAGGTAATCCAGATCGATGCGGTCGCTGCGCAGCAGTTCGTGGATCAGCGCAAACGCGAACAGGCCATCGGTGCCGGGACGGATGCCGATCCATTCGTCGGCGATCGCGCCGTAGCCGGTGCGCACGGGGTTGACGGCGACGATCTTGGCGCCGCGGCCCTTCAATTTTCCCAGACCGATCTTGATCGGGTTGGAGTCGTGGTCTTCGGCCACGCCCCACAGCATCAGATAGCGGGAGTGTTCCCAGTCGGGTTCGCCGAATTCCCAGAAACTGCCGCCGATGCTGTACAGCCCGCCCACGGCCATGTTCACCGAGCAGAAACCGCCGTGCGCGGCGTAGTTCACGGTGCCGAACTGCTGCGCCCACCAGCCGGTGAGCGCCTGCGACTGGTCGCGGCCGGTGAAGAAGGCGAGTTCGTCGGGATTGCGTTCGCGGATCGGTTTCAGCCAGGAGGTCGCGAGCGCGAGGGCTTCGTCCCACTCGATTTCGCGGAACTCGCCGCTGCCGCGCTCGCCGGTGCGCAGCAGCGGCTTGCGCAGCCGCGCTGGCGAGTAGTGCTGCATGATTCCGGCCGAACCCTTGGCGCAGAGCACGCCCTTGTTCACGGGATGGTCGGGATTGCCCTGGATGTAGCGGATCTGGCCGTCCTTGATCCACACGCGGATGCCGCATCGGCACGCGCACATGTAACAGGTGGTGGTCTTGAATTCGTCGCCAGGCGAGGGCGACAGGTTGATCTTCGGTTCTTTCATGCGCAAGAACCGTCTTGCCGGAGCGCCGCCCGCAAGCGGGCGAGCGCACACACACAGGTGGTGGTCTTGAATTCGTCACCCGGTGAGGGCGACAGGTTCAGACTCGGCTCGTTCGGTGGGCGCGATGACATCCCGCCATTGTGCCTGCCGGGAGTGCCGGCAGGCGAGCGCCGATCCGGCCGCTTACGAGGAGGGGCTTATTTCGGCGCGTTGATTTTGATGGCTGGATCGTTGAAGCGCGAGTAGAAGATGGTCGTCGTATTGGCGCCCTTGCCGGCGCTGCCGGTGGTTTCGATCTTCACCGGGTAGTTGTCCGGGCCGACCCAGATCAGCGTGGTCGTCGGCGGGTTGCCGGTGGTCTGGGTCATCCGGTACTTCTTCGTCGGCTTTCCGTTCAGCGTTTCCGCCCCCAGCGCCTCGATCCGCATCTTGTCGATCTCGCGGAAGCAGCGGTCGATCTCGCGCCACTGGCTCACCGTACCCTTGGGCATGGGCACGCGCATGGTGCGGCCATCGATGGTCATGTACATGATGTCGCCGATCACGTACTGGGTGCCCATCGGCATCTGCATGCGGTAGCGGTCGGGGGCGAGGAAATCCATCTCCATCTTCGGCGCCCGCTTGTCGCTGTGGACCATGCTCACGTGATAGCTGCGCAGGGCCAGGAACTTGACACTCAGCGCCTTCATGTCTTCCTTCGGGCCGGCCCAGGCGGCCACGGCGGCGAACAGCGAGAGCGGCACGAGCATCCAGCCGAAGCGGCGGGCGAGGGCGGGTCGAAGCAGGGACATGGGCGTGGCTCCGGAGCAGTGGGGCGATGATCGCATTAGCGGAAATTGCGCGGCGGAGCGGCCATGGACTTCAGCGTGGAATGCCGCCGACGAATTCGACATCGCCGAACCAGGTGGTGGTGGTCTCGCCAGTCTGTTCGGTATCCACGCCCACCGAGACCGCGAGGATCCGCGGCGCCGTGGCATTGAACGCCCGGCTGTAGTCCTCGATCACATTGCGCTGCAGCGACTGCCAGCGGCCCACGTTCGCGTCGCCGCTGCTCGCGACCACCATCGCCACCAGCGGCGTCTGCGGGTTGTCCATGATCGTGCCCACCGGATGACGGTTGTCCCAGACGTAGCACAGCGCCGCGGACGGCACCTGGTTGCCGTTGCGGGCGCGGTCGAACTTCAGTCGCGTGCGCTCCTTCAGCGGCAGGGTGTCCGGGTCGCGGTCGAAGAACACGCACAGCCGCGCCGAATAGTCGTCGCGATCCTTGCGGGTCATGTCGGTACCCTGCAGTACGCGGTCGGTGCGCCAGCGCCAGCGCAACGTCGGCGTATGCGTGGGATCGGCGAACAGGCCGTGGCGCAGCGACGAGGCCGAGGCGTTGGCGCGGGCGCGCAGCACGATGGTGCCGTTGTCGGGCACCAGGTCGTAAAAGGTCTGGCGCTCGACCTTCGGCAGAGTCTGCACCACCCAGCCCGGCGGGGCCATGCCTGCGAGCGGGCCGGAGGAAAACGGCGTCGGCCGCAGCATCGGTTGGGCGGGCTTGGGCGGCGGTTCGCTGCGCTGCGCGGGTTTCGGCGCGCGCTTCGCGGCCGCGGCCGGCAGCGCGAACATGCCCGGCACGAGCATGCCCGCCCCGAGCGCGATTGCCAGCAATGCGTCGCCAATGCGTCGGCCCGAAGTGTTCCCCATGCTCATCCTGTGCGATTCCTGTCGTGGCCGGTCGGGCGAAGACGCATAGGCGAACACGGCGCCGCGACGCTTGTCCAGTCTGGCCCGATGGCGCCGACCGCATCCTGCCTCCGCCCGGTCGCATCCGTTGCGACCCCGCTGCGGTACGCTGTCGGACTGCACAGGGGCGCATGACCGCCTGCCCCGGCATCCGCCATAATCGAGCACATGGACCGTTACGAACGCATTCTTTCCCTGCACCGCATTCTGAAGAGCGCCCGCTATCCGGTGACGGTGAAGCGGCTGCAGGATGAACTGGAGTGCTCGCGCGCGACCGCCTACCGCGACCTCGCCTTCCTGCGCGATGCGCTGATGGCGCCGATCATGGGCGACGGCGAAGCCGGTTTCCGCTACGACCCCAGCGAAGGCGAACGCTTCGAGCTGCCCGGGCTGTGGCTGAATTCGGAAGAATTGCACGCCCTGCTCGCCGCGCAGCAATTGCTCAGCCGCACCGGCGGCGGGGTGCTGTCTTCGGCGCTGGCGCCGCTGCAGCAGCGCATCGAGAAGCTGCTGGAGGAACACGCCCCCGGCAAACGCTGGCCGGTCGAGCGCGTGCGTGTGATCCCGCATCGCACCCGCAACATGGACGAGCAGGTGTTCCGCATCGTCTGTTCCACGGTGCTGGAGCGCAAGCAACTGCACTTCGACTACCGCGCGCGCTCCACCGACGAAAAAACCCGTCGCGTGGTCTCGCCGCAGCGCATCACCCACTACCGCGGCAACTGGTATCTCGACGCCTACGACCACGACCGCGACGCACTGCGCAGCTTCTCCGTGGATCGCATCGCCACCGCACGCATGCAGGACACGCCCGCGCAGGACGTTCCGGACAACGAACTCAACGACCATCTCGCCGGCAGCTACGGGATCTTCTCGGGCGCGCCCAAGGGCTGGGCGACCATCGTCTTCAACCCCAAGATCGCGCGCTGGGTCGCCGACGAGCACTGGCATTCGCAGCAGCAGGACCGCTTCCTGCCCGACGGCCGCTTCGAACGCAAAGTCCCCTACAGCGCCCCGCGCGAACTGCTGATGGACATCCTGCATTACGGCCCGGATGCGGAAATCATCGAACCGGCGTCGCTGCGCGAGCAGATGAAGTCGATGCTGGAACTCGCGGTCAGCAATTACCAGAAGTAGTGATCGCCAGAAGCCGAGCTGCGACCCGGCGCATCGGTTACGGCGCCTGGTAGGTCGGATCTTCGGTCCCGACGGTTTGCACCTGCGGCAGCTTGGACAGCGCCGACATCCATTGCAGTTCGTAGGTCTCGGGAACCGCAACCAGCAACGTCCCCTGCGATCTGCGTTCGATCACGCTCAGGCCGTAACGCGACAGCTCGGCCCGCAGTCCCGTCTCCTGTCCGTCGCGCACGAACACGAGGAGGACGCCCTTGGCGTACTTGATTCCGTCCTCGTTTTCACGCTTGTACTCCACGCCGTCGACGACCAGCGTGCCCTCGTAACGCACGGCTTCGTCGCTGCCGCAGGCGGCCAGCAGCGCAGACAACAGCAGGACGGGAATAAAGGATCGGAAGGACATGCATGGGTCTCCGGGACTCAGGGTGATGGCGGCCGTGCTTCAGGGCGCGAAGCTCAACTCATAGGATGCATGGAACGGCTTGCCCGCCGCGACCGGCAGCGGCGCCGAGGTGAGGTGCCGGTCCAGACAGGTCGCGAAAGGTGAATCGTCGTTGCGCCAGATGCGCTCGGCGACACCGCTCACGCCCACCCGGACGACGATGGTGAACGGCGCGAACGTGCTCTTGGCCGGCCCGCAGGCGGCCATGGCGGCGGTCAAGGCCTTGCTTTGCGCTTCGACCAGCGCCGCGCTGTCCCTCGGGCTCAGCAGGGATTCGTACTCGTCGGCGCGCGCCTTGGCCTGCGCGAACGAGGTGTCGGCGCCAGCCAGTTGTGCGGCCAGGAACAGGGCATGGAGCATGATGTCGTTTCCTGATG
>CBIHKW010000143.1:0-10337 GCA_966203835.1 uncultured Thermomonas sp. | reverse complement strand
TCCTCAGTGCGCGGAAGACGGAATCCCTGTTCGCCGCGCTGCTCGCGTTCATCACGTCGGCATCGACCATCGCGATCTTCTGGTACGGCGGCATTGAAGTCGTCCGCGGCGCATTGTCGGCAGGCACGCTGGTGGCCTTCCTTTTGTATTCCCAGAACATTTCGCAGAGCGTGAGCGCGCTGGCGCAGGGCTACTCCGCTTACAACCAGGCGCTGGGCGGGTCGCGACGCGTGTTCGAGATCCTGGAAATGAGAGCGAAGATCGCCGATGCGGCGGGCGCGGAACCGTTCGCGGACAAAGCCGTCGTTCTCCGGCTCGACCGGATCGGCTTTTCGTACAAGCCGGATGCGGTCGTGCTGGACGGCATCGGTTTCGCTGCCGGCCCGGGCGAGATCGTCGCGCTCGTCGGTCAGAGTGGATCCGGGAAATCCACGATCTTCAAGCTCATTTCCAGGTTCTACGATCCGGACGCAGGGGCGATCACGTTCAACGGCCGCGACATCAGGACCATCACCGTCGACTCCCTGAGGGAAGCGGTCGCGGTCGTCTCCCAGGATATCTTTCTGTTCGCGGGCAGCGTCAGGGAGAACATCCGCTACGGGCGGCTCGACGCGACCGACGAAGAAGTGGAAACCGCTGCGCAGATGGCCAATGCCTCGGCGTTCATCGCGCGCATGCCGGAAGGTTACGACGCGCAGATCGGAGAGCGCGGCGTGAAGCTCAGCGGCGGCCAGAAGCAGCGGATCTCGATCGCGCGCGCGCTCCTGAAGGATGCGCCGGTCATGCTTCTGGACGAAGCGACATCATCGGTCGATCCGGATTCGGAAAGGATGATCCAGGAAGCGATCGCCAGGATCCGCGGGTCGCGGACGATCGTGGTGATCGCGCATCGTTGGGCGACGGTGCGTTATGCCGACAGGATATTGCTCATCTCCAATGGCCGGATCGCCGCGCAGCCCTCGTACGAGGAACTGATCCGGGATGGCCTGGCCGCACTTGCCGGAATTCAGGACGTGCCGGGCGCGGTGTCGGAGGCGAGCCGTGCGTAAGCGCCTGATCCGGGGTCGCGGGTTGTGCGCAGGCATCCGCGCATCGCTCTCGCGCGCGCTTTCGTGTCCGGCCGCATGTCCGTAACGGGAGATGACGCCATGGACATACCGAAGACGGAAACGAAGAGATTTCGCCTGCACAAGGCGAAGCCGGCGTATCTCGGGCTGTTTCTCGCATTGATCGTCGTGCTGGTTGCGGGTGTCGCGATCATGGGGTTTGGCGAGTCCGTGCCCGTGGTCGATCGCAGTGAGATCTGGGTGGGGACGGCCGACAAGGGCGATATGGTCCACGAGATCCGCGCATCCGGCACGCTCTTGTCCCGCGATATGCGGATCATCGCGGCGGACACTTCCGGTACGGTCCGGGATGTTCTGCGTCAGTCCGGTGCGTCCGTTTCGGCCGGCACGGTCTTGATCGAAATATCGAATCCGGATGCGCTCGCCGAGCTTCAGGATGCGAAGTCGGCGTTGGCGCGGGTCGATGCCGAGAATGTCGTCAGGGTCGCGGAGCTCGATTCGGAGGTGCTCGATCAGCAGGCGATGCTCACCCGCGCTGAATCGGACTATCGGATCAGCGCCGCCAAAGCCGATGCGCAGACGCGCGCGTTCGAAGCCGGCGTGGCGGCGAAGATGGATGCGCTCGAAAGTCAGGTCGCTGCCGATCAGAAACACAAAACCATGCGCATAGAAGAGCTTCGGCTCGCGGGCATCCGGAAAAAGGCCAGGGCAATGCTCGCCTCGACCGAATTGACCCGACAGGAAGCTTCGATGCGCTACGGGCTGGCGATGCGCAAGGTCGAAGGACTGCACGTGAGGGCGGGCATCGATGGCGTGCTGCTGGGCATTGCGGTGGAGCCGGGACAGGCCATCGCTGCAGGGGCGCTGTTGGCGCGCGTCGCCAAGGGCGGCGACCTCTATGCAAAGCTCCAGGTTCCGGAGTCCATGTCCGGGGCACTGAGGATCGGGCAGAAAGTTCGTATCGCGCTGAACGGCGAGTCGATGCAGGCGACACTCAGTCGGATCGATCCCACGGTCAAAGACGGGCGGGTCGCGATCGACGCCGTTTTCGATCGCTCGCTTCCCATCGACTCCCGGCCGGATGCATCGGTGGAAGGACGACTGCAGATCTCGACCCTGCGCAATGTGGTGAGCATCCCGCGTCCTGCATCGGCCGGGCCGAACGGAAAAGGTCGAATGTTCGTCCTCAAACGCGGCGACGACTACGCACGCGCTGTCGACGTGCTCTACGGCGAAGCGTCCAGCGAACGGATCGTCGTCCGTACGGGCATCCATCCGGGCGACGAGGTGCTGTTGTCCGATGCGACGCGCTGGCTGAAATACGACCGCATCAGGATCGAATGAGATGGGCTTGAGCATGAGCGGCACCGTGACATCGCCGGACATATCGGCCGCTATTCCTGCGGGAGCGGCGGAGAAGCCGATCGTGTTGTCCGGAGTATCGAAAAGTTTCCATACCGAAGCGCTCGAGACTCGCGCGGTAAGCGCGGTCGATCTCGAGGTGGGGCGAGGGGAGTTCGTCGCGATCACCGGGTCGTCCGGCTGCGGAAAATCGACCCTGTTGTCGATCCTGGGGTTGCTGGACAGCGCGGATTCCGGCCGTTACTGGCTCAGCGGACAGGACGTCACGTCGCTGGACGCGACGGCGCGCGCCCGGGCGCGCAGGGAGCGTATCGGTTTCATCTTCCAGGCCTTCAATCTGATTTCCGATCTCAGCATCGAAGACAACGTGATGCTGCCGTTGCTGTACAGGAAGGACATCGATCGCAAGCAGAGGCTGGCGCGCGCATCGGCAGTGCTCGACCGGGTGGGCATGAGCCATCGCCTGAAGCACTATCCGGGACAGCTTTCGGGCGGACAGCAGCAGCGGGTCGCGGTCGCCCGTGCGCTGGTTTCCACGCCGGACATCCTGCTGGCGGATGAGCCGACCGGCAATCTCGACAGCGAAAACGGCGAAATCGTCATGAATCTGCTCCAGGCACTGCACGCTGAGGGAGCGACCATTTGCATGGTGACCCACGATCCGATGTATGCGCAACGCGCGGACAGGCTGCTCAGGATGGTCGACGGGAGGCTCATGCCGTGAGTCGCGAGACCGGGTCGCGCATGTCCGCCACCTCCAGTCGCTTGCCGCGACGGCGCGGGCCATGATCCGCGAAGCGGTCGCATTCGAATTGCGGCGGATGCTCGGCGAGCTTCGGCGCAGCCCCGCCTATCTGTGCCTGCCGAGCGCGACGCTCGCGCACGGCATCGCCGCGACGACGCTGGCATACGGGCTGATCCATCATTTCCTGCTCGCTCCGCTGCCGTTTCCCGGGAGCGAGCGTCTCGTGACGCTCGGCATGACGTCCGATGCCGTCGACCCGATCGGTGCTCCGGCGATGTACCGCCTGCTGCAGGGCACCGAAGGTATCGAGACGTTGGGAATCGCGGATGCGTATCTGACCAAGGCAAACCTCTCGATCGCCGATGCGGCCGTGGTGGTTTCGACGATCGCCGCGAACCGTGGATTCCTCGATGCGCTCGATGCGCCATTCGCGGCCGGCAGGAACTTCAACGACAGCGAGGATGTTCCCGGAGGCGATCGCGTCGCGATCGTCAGCCATCGGTTCGCGGCACAGATCCTCGGAGGCGCTTCCGACGCGGTCGGTAAGCGCATCCTGCTCGAGGGCGATCCGGCGCGCGTCGTCGGCGTACTTTCGGCCGACTTTCGATGGCGCGACGACTTCGACGTGATCGTGCCGATGCGGCTGCGTGCCAACACAGAGAGCATGGACGCCAACGAGTACATCGTCGCGCGTCTCGCTCCGGGAGTGGAGGCTCGCCAAGTCGATCATCGCATCGACGCCAGAATCAGATCCGCGCTGCCGGGACTGACTCGCGTCCTCGGCGCGGAAGGGTTGCGGCATCTGCGATCGCAGCGCTTCATGACGCAGGATATCGCGCGGCTGTATTCGTTCGGCCTGGACCGCACGCTGTGGATGTTCTTCGGCGTCGCGCTCTGCGTGTTGCTGATCGCGGCCATGAATCTCGTCAATCTGATGGCGCTGCGAAGCATGTTGCGCAGTCATCAGACCGCCGTTCGGATCGCGCTCGGCGCCTCCTGGCGCGGGTTGATGCTGCCCGCGTTCTGCGAGGGTGTCGCGGTTGCCGCGCTGGGCGTTCCGTTGGGGCTGGCGTTGTCCTGGGGCGCCTGGAAAGCCCTCCGCGGCCTGGTGCCCGTGGAGTGGGCCTTCGATCTGCCGGCGACGCTGGATGCATCCGTCGTTCCGTTCGCCGTGAGTGCGGGTCTGCTGACCGCGCTGCTGTCGACGGGAATCGGCGCCATTCGCGGCATGAGGCTGAGGTTGATCGACGAGTTGTCCGCCGGCACCCGTTCGGGCATCAGCCACGGTGCGGGACGATTCGCCCGCGGCCTGGTGGTCGGAAAAATCGCCGTCGCGACCGCGCTGCTGATCGTCGCCGGCATGCTCATGCGCAGCCAGCAGCATCTGTTGTCCGTACCGATGGGTTTCGAGAGTCGCGAGATCACGACTTTCTCGCTATCGCCCGTTCGCGCCGATCATCCGGACATCGATCGCGTCGGTCTGCTCGTCCGCTCGGTGGCCGAGCGCATTGCGGCGATTCCCGGCGTCGATCGCGTCGGCGTATCGACGCATCTTCCGACCGGTTCGAGCATGAACATGCCCGTCACGCTGCCCGACGGCAAACACGCGCAGCCCCAGTTCCGCCTGGTTGGCCCGGGATTCCTCGAAACAGTCTCCATTCCTGTACTCATGGGCCGGAGCATTCGCGAAGACGATCGTGCAGGGAGCGAGCCCGTCTGCGTCGTGAGCAGGGCGTTCGCCGACGCCCATCTCGGCGATCGCCCGATCGGCGCCACGATCGGTATCGGCCGCGGCACCGATGGGCGTCCGATGTCCAGCCTGCGGGTTGTCGGGGTCGTGGGGGACGTCCGTCAGTTCGGGCCATCCGAAGAAGCGCCTCCGGTCCTCTATGCGGCCCTTGCCCAGACGCCGGACCCGCTGTGGGGGCTTGTGCGCGAGTTCGGGCAGCTCAATGTCGTCGTTCGCAGCCGGGCCGGGGACGACGACATGGAGCAGACGCTGCGCCTGGCGGTTGCAGAGGTCGCGCCACGCCAGCCGATCGCCGACGTACGCCCGCTGCGCGCGGTGGTGGACGCGACCACGTCCGACGCCAGGCTGCGCCTCGTGCTCGTGGGCATGTTCGCCGCGATCGCATTGACGTTGGCGGGTGTCGGGCTCTACAGCGTCCTCGCCGTCGGGTTGTCCGCCAAGCGGCACGAATACGCCGTGCGCGCCGCGCTCGGCGCGGAACCGGTCCATCTGGTCGCACTGGTGTTCCAGGGCGGCATGATCCAGGCGGTCATCGGAATCGCCATCGGCCTGGCGCTGGCGCTGACGGCCGGCGCTTATCTCAGGACCTTCTATTTCGGAATCGGAGCGGTGGATCCGTTGGCGATCGGTCTGGTGATCGTTGCGATCATGATCTGCATGTCGTCGGCCACGCTGGTGCCCGCGCTGCGGGCAGCGAGACGCGATCCGGCCGACACGCTGAGGACTTGAGGCGCCGCCCGGGTAAAGCGAAGCCAGGGTTCGTGCCCGAACTCCCGCGCCTTGCGCCCCGCGGGTCAAGGGCGCCGGCCAGATGGACAAGGCGCCCCATTGCTGGCCGGCGAAGCCCATGGCGGCATCCCGGAGAGACGGGCTGCCAGCATCCAGCCGGAGTGCTGGCGAAGAAAATCTTCATTTCTGCGACCGGATCGATGGTTCTGGTCTGCCGCCGCCGCTCTGGGCCGGGGGTTGCCGCGGTTGCCCCGGAAAACCCCCGACTGTTATACTTTTGCGGCTTCGCGGGGTGGTTTTCGTTCCAAAGCTCGATCCTGGGACCGGCCACCCCCGGCGTTTCCGCCAATCTCCCGGGTGCCGCGTGCTGAATTCTGTCGCTGCCGGCCGCAGCGCCGCGTTACGGGCGACGGTCTATCAGATGGCCGCCGTGGCGCTGGTGGCGCTGATCTTCCTGGCGTCGGGTTGGCCTGCTTCGCTGGCGGTGCTCGTGGGCGGAGCCGGTGTGGTGTCGGGAAGCGCTCTGGCTGCGAATATCGCGCTGGGCGGCGGTGTGGTGACGGCGCGGTCTGCGCTGTTGAAGCTGGTGCTGGGCACCGGTCTGAAGTGGGTGGTGGTCATAACGATATTTGCGATGGCATCGGGTGTTGGGCGCATGGCGCCGCTCCCGCTGCTCGCAGGCCTCGCGGTCGCTCTGATCGCGCAGCCATTGGCTTTGAACTTTTGTGCCAGGGTAGACCGTGAGCGCTGAAACTGCTTCGGGTGGCGGGGCCACCGAATACATCCAGCACCACTTGCATCATCTCCAGTGGCAAGTGGGAGAGGGCAAGTTCATGACCATCAACATCGACAGCGTGCTGTTCACGTTGGTGTTGTCGTCGGTGTTCCTGTTCTTCTTCATCCGCACGTCGCGCAAGGCGACTGCGGGCGTGCCGGGCAAGTTCCAGACCAGCGTGGAAATGGTCGTGGGCTTCGTCGATGGTCTGGTCCGCGAGACCTTCCACGGCCGCAGCAAGCTCATCGCGCCGCTGGCGATCACCATCTTCTGCGTCGTGTTCCTGATGAACTTCATGGACATGATCCCGGTCGACTGGCTCCCGGGCGCATGGATGAAGGCCAATGAGTTGGCCGGCCACGATCCCAGCCACGCTTATCTGCGCGTGGTGCCCACCGCCGACCTCAACACCACGCTCGGCCTGTCGCTGATGGTGTTCCTGCTGATCCAGGTCTTCGGCATCAGCCACAAGGGCTTCGGCAAATTCTTCAAGGAAGCCTTCACCGCGCCGTTCCACGCCGAAGGCACGGTGATGAAGATCCTGCTCGCGCCGGCCAATCTGCTGCTGCGCGTGATCGAAGAGCTGGTGCGCCCGCTGTCGCTGACCCTGCGACTGTTCGGCAACATGTATGCCGGCGAGTTGATCTTCATCCTCATCGCACTGATGACCTGGAACGCCGCGATGTCCAACGGCATGACCTACGTGATGGCGCCGCTGCAGTTCATTTCCGGCTTCGTCTGGACCGCGTTCCATATCCTGGTCATCACTCTGCAGGCCTTCATTTTCATGATGTTGACCATCGTGTATCTGAGCATGGCGGCGGAAAGCCACTGATTTCGAGTCATCCGGTTTCGTTTCACCCTTTCATCCATCCTTTTTTCACCTCAATAGTTGTACGGAGAACACCATGGAAAACGTCGCCCTCTACGCTGAAATCGCGAAGTTCACGGTCATCGCGGCCGGCCTGCTCATCGGTCTCGGCGCGCTCGGCACCGCGATCGGCTTCGCCATCCTCGGCGGCAAGTTCCTCGAAGGCGCCGCTCGCCAGCCGGAACTCACCCCGATGCTGCAGACCAAGATGTTCATCGTCGCCGGCCTGCTCGACGCGGTGCCGATCATCGGTGTCGCCATCGCCCTGCTGCTGATTTTCGCCAACCCGTTCCTGTCCGCGATCGCGGGCTGATCAAGCAACCCGGTCTTGGCTAGCGTCGGCGCCCCGCGCGCCGGCGTCAGGAGTACGTCATGGATATCAATCTCACTTTCATCGTCCAGGGCTTCGCGTTCTTCGCGGTCGCCTGGCTGGTGATGAAGTTCGGCTGGCCGAACATCATCGCCGCCATCGAAGAACGTCAGCAGAAGATCGCTGAAGGTCTCGCCGCGGCCGACAACAGCCAGAAAGCGCTCGCCCAGGCCGAAGAGAAGGTCAACGAAGAACTGAAGCTCGCCCGCACCAAGGCCAACGAGATCATCGACCAGGCCCACCAGCGCGCGAACCAGATCATCGATCAGGCCAAGAACGACGCCGTCGCCGAAGCCAACCGGCAGAAAGCGCTGGCCGAGGCCGAGATCGCCGCCGCCGCCAATCGCGCCAAGGAAGAGCTGCGCAAGCAGGTGTCCTTCCTGGCCGTGAGCGGCGCCGAGAAGCTGCTGAAGCGCGAGATCGACGCCAACGCCCACAAGGCGCTGATCGACGAACTCGCCGCCCAGCTGTGACGGGACGAATCGACCGATGAGCCAGGCTCTCACCCTCGCACGCCCCTACGCCCGCGCCGCGTACGCGATCGCCCGCGATGCCGGCGCCACGCTGGCGTGGTCCGACTCGCTCGCTTTCGCGTCGCGCGTCGCCGCCGATCCGCGCGTGCAGTCGCTGCTCGGTCATCCGCAGCTCGATCGCGGCGACGCGGTCGCACTGCTGTCGCCGCCGGTCGGTAGCAGCGTGGACAGCGCGGATCTGTTCGGCAACGACCTGTTCGGCAATTTCCTCGCGCTGCTGGCCGACAACCGTCGGCTGCCGCTGCTGCCGGAAATCGCCGGACTCTTCGAGGAACTGCGCGCCGATGCCGAACGCATCGTCAAGGCCCGGATCACCTCGGCCACGGCGATGCCGGCGGCCGAAGTCGAGAGCATCAAGATCGCGCTGAAGCGCCGTTTCGGTCGCGAGGTCGAACTCGAAACCGCGGTCGACGCCAGTCTGATCGGCGGTGCGGTGATCGACGCTGGCGATGTGGTCATCGACGGTTCGCTCAAGAACAAGCTTTCGCGGTTGCAGACGGCTCTGGCGCACTAGACACGATTGTAGGGTGGGCTCCACGCCCACCACCGCGACAACAAACCACTGCGATTCCTCGGGAATTCGTAATGGTGGGCCCAAGGCCCACCCTACACAGGAAACAACCATGGCTACCTCCCAGCTCAACCCGTCCGAAATCAGCGAACTGATCAAGACCCGCATCGAGAAGGTCAAGCTCGCCGCGGAAGCGCGCAACGAAGGCACCGTGACCTCGGTGTCCGACGGCATCGTGCGCATCCACGGTCTGGCCGACGTGATGCAGGGCGAAATGATCGAGCTGCCCGGCAACACCACCGCACTGGCGCTGAACCTCGAGCGCGATTCGGTCGGCGCCGTGGTCCTCGGCGACTACAAGACCCTGCGCGAAGGCGATACTGCCAAGACCACCGGCCGCATCCTCGAAGTGCCGACCGGCCCGGAGCTGCTGGGCCGCGTGGTCAACGCGCTGGGCGAAGCTATCGACGGCAAGGGTCCGATCGAAGCCAAGACCTCCTCGCCGGTGGAAACCATCGCCCCGGGCGTGATCTGGCGCAAGTCGGTGTCGCAGCCGGTACAGACCGGTTACAAGTCGGTCGACTCGATGATTCCGATCGGCCGCGGCCAGCGCGAACTGATCATCGGCGACCGCCAGACCGGCAAGACCGCGCTGGCGATCGACGCGATCATCAACCAGAAAGATTCCGGCATCAAATGCATCTACGTGGCGATCGGTCAGAAGAACTCGACCATCTCCAACATCGTGCGCAAGCTCGAAGCCAACGGCGCGATGGCGTACACCACCGTCGTCGCCGCCTCGGCGTCCGAGTCGGCCGCGATGCAGTACATCGCCGCCTACTCCGGCTGCACCATGGGCGAGTACTTCCGCGACCGCGGTGAAGACGCGCTGATCATCTACGACGATCTGTCGAAGCAGGCCGTGGCCTACCGCCAGATCTCGCTGCTGCTGCGCCGCCCGCCGGGCCGCGAAGCGTATCCGGGCGACGTGTTCTATCTGCACAGCCGTCTGCTCGAACGCGCCGCGCGCGTCTCCGAGGAATACGTCGAGCAGTTCACCAAGGGTGCGGTGAAGGGCAAGACCGGTTCGCTGACCGCGCTGCCGATCATCGAAACCCAGGCCGGCGACGTGTCGGCGTTCGTGCCGACCAACGTGATTTCGATCACCGATGGCCAGATCTTCCTCGAAACCGATCTGTTCAACGCCGGCATCCGTCCGGCCGTGAACGCCGGCATCTCGGTGTCGCGCGTCGGTGGCGCCGCCCAGACCAAGATCATGAAGAAGCTGTCGGGCGGCATCCGCATCGCGCTCGCCCAGTACCGCGAGCTGGCTGCGTTCGCGCAGTTCGCGTCGGACCTCGACGAAGCCACCCGCAAACAGCTGGAACGCGGTCAGCGCGTCACCGAGCTGATGAAGCAGAAGCAGTACGCCCCGATGTCGGTCGCCGAGCAGTCGCTGTCGATCTACGCCGTGGACAAGGGCTACATGGACGACGTGCCGGTGAACAAGATCGGCGCGTTCGAAGAAGCGCTGCACGCCCATTACTACAACACCAAGGGTGACGTGCTGGCCAAGATCAACGAAAGCGGCGACTGGACCGACCAACTCGAAGCTGCGTTCAAG
>CBIHKW010000142.1:0-10422 GCA_966203835.1 uncultured Thermomonas sp. | reverse complement strand
ATGAACGATCCGGCAGGCATTGGTATGGGGATGGCCTCCCTATGGAGACGGGGCTGGCTTTTTTCGACAGCCTGCCAGGGCCGGCCGGGGATGGCCGCTACGACGAAACGGGCGCGCGCAGGGTTTCGAATGTGAATCAGCGTCGCTGGCCCCGCAGGGGCAGCCGGCATTCCGATGCGAGGATTGCGCGATTCGATCTGCACGGCATCGTTCGATGATTACTTCAAGGTCACCTTGAAATAATGCTCTACGCATTTGACGTAATCGCCTGCCTTCAAAGCATTGAAGGGTGTCTGATAGCCGACCAGTTTGCAGGCATAAGTCTTGCCATCGGGGCGGCTGGGGTCATAACTCCAGTCCTGTTCCCAATTGAGTAATTGCGCGCCGCCGCCATTCGAAGGGAAGGGCTTTTGCGTCGCGCAGCTCAGTGCTTCCGCGGTGGGCACAGTGACTACGAAAAAGTTCGCCATGCTCTTGTAATAGCTGATGCGATTCGCCGCCTGCGGCTTGTCGGTACCCGAATTGCATTCGATGCCGCCATTGATGATGTTGATGGTGGCACCGAAGCCCGCCGTGATATTGGCGGCGGCATCCGCTGCATTGGGTTTCCATGTGCCATCGATCACATGCAGCATGGATGGTTTCGGCGGCTGCGGATAGACATAGAAGAACACCGCGGATGCCAGATTCAGCCAGGTATCGGCGACCAGTTCAGGCTTGTCCAACAGCGTGCGCACGGTACCGAACATCGCATCGGAGAACGGGCCGTAGTTGTAGTTGTAGGACAGTTGTTTGGCGCCGCGGCCATAATATTTCTTGAAACTGCCATTCGGATTTTTTCCGCAAGGCCAGGTTTGCCCCTGCCATGTCGTCGGCGCGCATTCGGCGTTGTACCCGCAGCTCGTATCGTCATCGCGACATCCGGCTTCTTTCAGAAAATACAGGCCTTGACGCCACTGCGGGATGGCTGAATTCGGATCGTGCGCACCCGTTTCCTGGGCGAAATGCGCGAACATGGTGGCCAAGCCTTTGCTGCAGATGGTATCGGCATTTCTGCCGTCGCTGTAGTCCGCGCATGCCGCCGGGAATTTGGCGATGGCCTGCAGGAATCGGGTATAGGTATAACTGGGATCGCGCACTGGAAACAGCAGATTCCAGTCATTCGCCGAGAGCAGACGTTCGACTCGTTTGACATTCGTCGGATTGGCCGCGCGTCCAGGTGTTACGGCTTCTACCGATGCGGTATCCAGCGTGCGTACCGAGGCTTTGATCTGCTGAAAGAGGGGGCTGGAAGTTTTGCTGATCTCTGCCGCTTCCGCTTCTTTTTTTGTTGGGATGCCGTTGGGTGTTCCCGTGCCGGGGTCACCGTCGAAAACGCATTCGCCTGTCGGGCGGGATTCCCATACGTCATTCTTGCCGGGCTCATTGTTTTGCGTCCACCATTTGGCGCGCCATTGGGTGTTGTTGGCGACGACGTAATTCCCTTGAACATAGACTTTGCTGGCTTGCCATGGGCCGCAAGCCGGCAATGCTGCGGCGGCAGTAGATGGCACTGTGGATGCGAGTAGCGCACCGCCGAAAAGTAAAAAACAGAGGAATGCTTTCGGGATGTTCTGTTGCTGTGGTGCCATGATGTTTTCTCCAGAATATTGCGCAGGGTTCGCGATAGAAACTTGCGATGGAAAATCGAGAAAAATGCCGTGGAAGTCATCCGGCGCTCAGGATGATCGGGGTCATCGGCAAGCAGGAATTCGCAGCGATTGAAGTGCTTGCGCCAAGAGCGAGGCTGTCGGCGACGCGAAAACCCGGCGGCAGTGCTGCCGCCGGGTCCGTCCACGCTTACGGCAGATAGGGCAGGTAGGGCTTTTCTTCGCGGATCGCGTAGGTCTTGCCGCCGAGCGCAACCGTGTAGTTCGCCGGGCCGGAGATCGGATAGTGATACACGATGGTCAGCGTCACGCTCTGACCCGCAGCCAGCGTCTGCCAACTGGGCAGTTTCACCGAGACCCGGTGGAAGTTGCCCTTCAGGCCGCCGATGTTGTTGCCGCTGTGACCGGTGACGACCACGCGCGCGCCGAAACCGGACTGGTCTGACAGGTTGTTGGGCGCGGCGGTGGGGATGTCGAACTGGAACTCGGTGCCGCCGGGCAGGGCTTTGGTGGAGCGGTTGGTGATGGTGAGCTTCGGCGAGATCGGATAGTTGCTGTCGCCCAGTGCGAAGCCCGCCAACGCGAAGCGCACGTCGATCGCCGCGGTCGGCGCCGCGATGGTCGGTGCCTGCACCTGCACCGGTACGGTCGCCGCCTGGCTGAAGCTGCGGTGCAGCAGTGTCGTCAGCGTGGTGCCGATGAAGTACTCGCCCTGGCCGCCGTTGCGCTGCGCGTCCCAGGCGTAGTCGCCGGCCAGTTCCCAGAACATCACGCCGCCGATGTCGTTGGCTTCGGCCCAGGCCGCCTTGCGCGCGATCGAGGTTTCGTCTTCGGTCGA
The DNA here is from genome assembly GCA_966203835.1 of uncultured Thermomonas sp. Lineage (GTDB taxonomy): Bacteria > Pseudomonadota > Gammaproteobacteria > Xanthomonadales > Xanthomonadaceae > Lysobacter_I. The sequence continues at coordinate 7,935 of CBIHKW010000142.1, read as the reverse complement.
CAGGAACACCTTCTTGGTTGCGTTCCACAGCCACGGCGCGGCCAGGGTGCCGTCGTACAGCCGCTGATAGCTGCCGGTCACCCGGTTCGCGGGCAGCGTGGTGTCGAGGCCGTAGCTGCTCAGGTAGCTGCCCGGATGCTGGCGTTCCAGATTTTTCGCATGCCACATCGGGTTGGAGCCGGCGCCGACTTCGCGCCCCTGTTCGTCGAGATCGTGCCAGAGGTTGTCGATGCCCACCGCGCCGTCGCCGCAGGCCGTCAGGCCGGTCGGACAGTTGCTGCCCACCGATTTGCCCCACAGCCCGTTGGTGCCGCCGGCAACATTGCGCCAGCCGCGGGTGTAGTAGGGCACGCCGATGTTGATGCGCGAACCGGGCAGCGCGCCGCGGAAGTAATGCCACGACCAGTCGGTGTTGAGATAGCCGATACCGCCGTATTGCGCGGCGGTGTACACGCCCCAGCGGACCAGTTCAGCGTCCTTGCCGTCATCGAACAGCGGCGCGTTGGGGCCGACGAATTCGTTCCAGGCGCCGTGCAGGTCGTAGGACATCACGTTGACGAAATCGAAGTTGCGCAGGCTCTCGAACGCTTCCATGCCGCGCAGCAGATAGCCGGAGGCCGGCACCGCTGCGGTGAGCTGGTAATAGCGGCCATCCTGCGCAGCGGCCCGGTCGAGTTTTTCGCGCAGGGTTTTCATCAGCGCGTTGTAGCCCTTGGCCAGATGCGCGCGACGCGCGTTGGCGATGGTCCAGTCCACGGGATTGCCGGCGTCCACCATCGAGGTGGGATATTCGTAATCGATGTCGAGACCATCGAAGCCGTACTTGCGCAGGAACGCGACCGAGGAATCGGCGAAGGCGTTGATGCCGGCCTGGTTGACGCTGCCGTCGGCGTTGACGGTCATCGTGTAGAAGCCGCCGCTGTTCACGCGCGCACCGCTGGTATCGAAATAGCCGCCGGTTTCCGCCCAGCCGCCGACCGAGATCAGGGTCTTCACGCCCGGATTCAGGCGCTTGTACTTCGTCAGCAGATTGAAGTGACCTTTGTACGGCAGCGAGGGATCGAGTTCGGCGCCGGCTACGCCCGGCCAGCTCATGTCGGTGGCGGCATTGCCGGCGGCGTTCTCGCCCACGGAAATGCGGTGGTTGGCATCGACATGCGCGAATGCGTAATTGATGTGCGTGAGCTTGTTCCACGGGATGTTGCTGGCCAGAAACGCCGGCTGCCCGTTCTTGCCGGTCCGCCAGCCGGTGAAGTAGCCGATGATGCGGCGACGGCTCTGGTTGGCGAGTTTTTCCTTGCCGCCGGCGTTGTAGGTCAGGCAATAGGGAATATCGAGGCTGGGGGTTCGCGCCAGGCCTTCCGGCTGACACAGCAGATGCCCGGTGGGCGCCGGCACGGTGACCAGCACGTCGCCCGGTGGATTGCCGCCGCCGTCGCAGGCGCCGATCAGCAGCCAGGGGTCGCCCGCCGTGGGCAGATTGCCCTGCGTCCACCACTTGGCCTGGTAGGTCTTCGCTTCATGGGTCACGCGCTGCCCGCCGCCGTAGGCGGTCGCGGCGTTCCAGACGGGATGGGTGCAGCCGCCGGGCGGGGGCGTGGTACCGCCGCCGCCGTCGCCGCAGGCGCCGATGCGATTCCACGGGCCGCCCCCGGTAGGCACGTCGCCCTGGCTCCACCATTTGGCTTCGAAGGTGGCCTGCTCGTGGGACACGCGCTGACCGCCGTTGTAGACGGCGGTGGCGCTCCAGGCGGGGTCGGTACAGGCCGCGGCAGCCGCGAATTCATGCGTGCCGCGGGTGTTGTGTTCGGGGACGGTGCTGTGCAATTGCCACGCAGCGAAGCTGGTGATCAATGCCATGGCGCCGATCTTGATCGACAGGGCAGGTCGGAACATGGGTCTTTCCTTGATGGACCCCGCAGAGCGGGGTGGATGGGTGCGGGGGAAAGTCGATGAGGTGAACTTCGATTCCACTGGCGCCCAGGGCGATCCGTCGCATGCGTGGTCGTTCTGTTTTCGCGGTCGTGCGTGTGTACGCACGTGCATGTCGCGGGCCGGATGGGCGGCGTCGACCGGGCGGATCCTCGCCCGGCGACATGTTCAGGCCGTCCTGAACAAAATGACAACGTTGACTATGTTGTTTTAATTGATATTTGAACGGATATTATGAATATCAATGACAACGTTTTCCTCAGCTGGTCACGTTTCCGGACAAGCGCGCCCCGGGACTCATTCCGACCCTTCATGACGGCAGGCGCCCGCTGCATGAGCGCGGCTGCCGGCGGTTTCGCAATCCGTGGGGGCATGTGCTTGAATGCCCCGCTGTAATCGAAGCTGCGCTGCAGCGCACCGCGACCGTTCGTTGCCGCCGGCCGCCGTCAGGAATCCGCCATGACCCACACCGCGAAACCCTCGTCACGCCGGCTGTCGCTGATCCTCGGCGGGCTGGCGATGATCGGGCCGTTTTCGATCGACACCATGTTTCCGGCGTTTCCGCAGATCGGCGAGCAGTTCGCGGCCGACAAAGTGGCGCTGCAGCAGACGATCAGCGCGTATTTGTTCGCCTACGCGCTGATGAGCCTGGTCCACGGGCCGCTGTCGGATGCCATCGGCCGGCGCCGGGTGATCCTTGGCGGCCTGACGGTGTTCGCGCTGGCCTCGATCGGCTGCGCCCTGGCCGACAGTCTGCCGACGCTGCTGGCGTTCCGCGCCCTGCAGGGCATGTCCGCGGGCGTGGGCCTGATCGTCGGCCGCGCGGTGATCCGCGATGTGTACCAGGGCCAGTTCGCGCAGAAACTGATGAGTCAGGTGTCGATGATCTTCGGCATCGCCCCGGCGCTGGCGCCGATCATCGGCGGTTGGATCCTGGGTTGGGAACGCTGGCCGGCGATCTTCTGGTTCCTGGTGCTGTTCGCGGTGCTGCTGTTGGCCGCGACCTGGATCGCGCTGCCGGAAACGCATCCGCCCGAGGCGCGGTTCCGGCCGTCGCCGAAGCAATTGTTGCGCAATCACGGCTACATCTTCCTCAACGGACGCTTCCAGAGGTTTGCCGTCGCCGGCGGCTTCAATTTCGCGGCGCTGTTCCTCTATATCTCCTCGGCGCCGGCGTTCGTACTCGATCACCTGAAACTGCAGCAGGACCAGTTCGGCTGGTTCTTCGTACCGACCATCGCCGGCATGGTGATCGGTTCGTTTCTGTCCGGCCGCGCGGCGGGGCGCATCAGCGGCACGCGACTGGCAGGCATCGGTTTCGCGATCTGCGGCTTCGCGGCGGTGTTGAATATCGCCTACAACCTGTGGGTGCCGCAGCCGTCGATGCCGTGGGCGGTGGTGCCGATGGCGATCAATGCATTGGGCATCGCGCTGGTGTTCCCGATCCTCACCCTCGCGATCCTCGACATGTACCCGCGCCAGCGCGGTGCGGCGTCGTCGCTGCAGGCCTTCACCAGTCTGATCCTGCAATCCACCGTCGCCGGCCTGTTCTCGCCGATGCTCAGCCACGATCCGCTGTGGCTGGCGCTGGGCGCCGCGCTCTTCACGCTGATCGGCTTCCTGTTCTGGTGGTGGGAAGTCACGCATACGCGACTGCCGCCGGAATCCGAGTCGATGCCTGCGGAGCCGCCGGCGTTGTGATGCGCCGTAGGTCGGGTTCAAGCCCGACATCGCGACATCAAATCACTGGCGTTTGTCGCGCTTCCACAACCAACGCAGCGGTAATCCCGCGATCACCAGCACCGCGCCCCACGCCAGCGCATTCGCACCGGTGCCGAGCAGCGCATACACGCTGTACAGCAGCGCCAGCGCAGCGACCACACGGCCGCGCTTGCCGAGTTTCAGCCAGGCCGCGCTGCTGAAGACATACGGTAGCAGCGTCGCCGCGGTGGAGAGCAGGATCGAGAACGTGAAGACCTTCACCAGCGAATCGGTGTAATTCGCGATCACCAGCAGGCTGGCCAATGAAGTGCTCGCAAGCACACCGACGCGCGGCGTGCCCTGCGCATCGAGCGCGGCGAAGGCTTTCGGGAACAGCCCGTCGTTCGCGGCCGCCATCGGCAATTGCGCCGAGAGCAGCACCCAGCCGTTGAGCGCGCCGAAGCATGAGATCGCCGCGACAATCGCGATTCCGGTGCCCGCGGCCGGCCCCCACAGCGCTTTCGCCGCGTCGGCCATCGGCGCGGTGGAGGTCATCGCGACCTCGGGCGGCACCAGTCCCAGCACGGCGGTGCAGGCGAGGATCGTGGCGATGCCGGCGAGCAACGTGCCGATGAGCGTGGCGCGCGGAATCGTGCGCTCGGCGTCGTGGATCGCACCGGCGGGCACGGTGGCGGCTTCCAGCCCGAGGAACGCCCACAGCGTCAGCGCGACGGTCATGTGCAGCGCGCCCAGGCGCGTCGCGGGAGCATCGGCTTTTGCCGCCGCGGCGATCGCGTCCGCTTCGCCGGCGAGCAGCGAGGTGTCCAGCCACCAGATCGCGATCCCGCCGAACAACAGCAGCGGCAGCAGTTTCAGCACGGTGGTGACGATCTGCAGGCGGCCGGCTTCGCGGACGCCGGCCAGATTGATCGCGGCGCAGATCCACAGTGCGGCCAATGCGCACGCCGCGCCGCGGAACGGCGTGGCTACGAGTTCAGGAAACAGGCTGCCCAGACTGCCGGCGAAGGCGACCGCGATCGCCGCGTTCGCGCACCAGATCGAAATCCAGTAACTCCACGCGATGATGAAGCCCGTGGTATCGCCGAACGCTTCGCGCGCATAAGCATAAGGCCCGCCGGCCTGCGCGCCGCGTGCGGCCAGGCGCGAAAAGGTCAACGCGAGCAGCAGTGCGCCGCCGAGCGTGATCGCCCAACCGTAAAGACTCAGCCAGCCATACGGCGCCAAGGACGCCGGCAGCAGAAACACGCCGCTGCCGACCATGCTGCCCGCGACCAGCGCGATCGCCGACCACAGGCCAAGCGGCCGCGGCGCGGGGGTCACCTGCGAAGCCGCGAATCATTCTGGCCGGCGGTGCCCGTTCGCCGTCCGGCGGCAGGCGCGACGACCGGTTTGGCCGACGGTCTTGGCCGGATGAGCGGTCGTGCGCCTTCCGCGGCTTCGGCCTGCGGTTCGAGATAGCTCTTCATGCTGGCGAAATCGACATCCAGGCGCGAGTAGTGGTCGCGATTCTGCGAATTGCCCAGCGAGCCGCTGTTGCTGCAGGCCGCGTCGCCGCCGAACAGCCCCCCGCGCAGGACGTAACCGCGCGATCCCAGCGTGAAGAGGCCCGAACCGCTGCTGCCGCCTTCGGTGGTGCCGGTCAGCCAGCCCACGGTGATATTCGTGCTGTCCGATTCGATGGTCTGGCCGCCGGAGACTTTCTTCGAGTCCCCGCGCGGATGATGGATCGCCAGCACGCTGCTGCCGTTGGCGAGCGGCGCCGCGTTCCAACCGGCGAAGTACGCATTCGCGGGCGCTGCGTTGTTCAGGCGCAGCAGCATGCCGTCGGTGAGGTGATCCGAATACAGATAGGTCGCGCCGCCGCTGACCTGGGCGATGACCGAGGAGGTGAAGTTGTCGCAGGCGGTCGCCTCGTAGTTCCAGACGGTGTTCAGGGTGTTCGCGACGGCCTGCATCTGGCTGGAGACCGGCGCCACGTCGCTGTCGCTGGAGAAACAGTGATTGGCGGTGTGGAAATACGGAACCTGCGTGACCGGCACGGTATCCGCCAGCAGGGTGCCGCTGCAGATGTAGGAGCCGGAGCCGATGACGAAACGCATGTGCGCAACCGCATTCTTGGCGTCGACGAAAGCCTGCCCCAGTTCGTCGACGCGGCAGATGGTGTCGACGTTGCAGGAGGCGGATTCGCCGATCTTCTCGATGAGCTTGTAGGTGTTGCGGCTGTCGACGATGAGGTGCGAGAGCGTCGGCGCATCCAGACGCGCCGCGAAAGCGGGCACCGCCTTGGGCCGGAAAATCTCGATGATCTGGGTGTCGCCATCGGTGTTCGGCGTCCAGAACAGGCCGTTGGAGCCGGGCAGGCGTTTGGCCTCCGCACCGGTCATCTTCGCGACCACTTCCGACGGGCGCGCCGAACCGCCGAAGCGCAGCTCGACGCGGCTGTCCAGGCGGCTCACATCCAGACCGACGCGCAGCGCAAGCGCATCCATCGAACGGATCTCGATTTTCGCGACGAAACCGCCTGCGACGGGCCGCCAGGTCAGCACCGACAGCCGGCGCTGCGCGCCTTCCTGCGCTGCATCGCGGCCGATCCCGATCTGGGTGGCCTTCAGGCCCGGCGCCTGGTTCCTGCGCTGCAGGTCGAGCAGGCGCGACGTCGCCATTTCGCCGTACTGCAGCCTTGCGACGTTCGCGGCCGGATAGGCGGCTGCGCGCCAGCCCAGTGCCGGCGCTGCGGCGGTCCTGCTGGGTTCGCCCGCGGCCTGCCCCGTCGGTGCGGGGCTCGCGGCGAGCGCATGACCGGAAGCGATCAGAGCGGACGCGGCCAGACCAAGCATGAGGACGATGAAGCGTCGGGTGTTCTGCATGATGTTCTTCGATGTCGTGGGTGAGCCGAGTGGCAGCGATGGCGCTGTCCGTGGCGGCTGTACCCGAGAATGCCGATTATGCGTCGCGATAGGTGCGTCGCAACAGTTCGTGGAAATGATGCACCGCGTTCTCGCGCAGCGGATTCAAGCGGCCGGCCTCGTACGAGCCGGAGGCCAGACCGCGCTGCACGTCCTCGCAGATCGTGATGTCCTCGTCCTGCACCACGTCGCTGAACGACAGATCCGCTTCGCGACGCGCGCGGCCGGCGTCGGAATCGTCAGGCGCGTAATAGAAATCGAATTCCACCCGGCAGCGGTCCGCGCCCTTGGGGATGATGCGGTTGGTCTGCAGTCGGCCGGGCAGGATGTTCAGCATCGTGTTCGGCCACAGCCAGTAATACAGCGCGTCGCCGCTGCCGTAGAGACCTTCGCCGCTTTCGAGTGGACTGAATTGGAACGAATACCATGCCGCGGTTTCGGTGATGTAGCTGCGGTAATCCAGCAGCCGGTTCAGTTCCGGATGGATATGCGGAACGTGATAGCCCTCGAGATAATTGTCGACATACACCTTCCAGTTGCAGGCGATGTCGTAACCGACGCGGTGGTGATGACCGTAGGCGTCGAGTTGACGGTCCGCGCCGATGCGCGCATCGATGCCGGCGACGAAGGCCTCGAACGGTGGCGCGCGCGCCTCGTCCACTGTCGCGAACACCATGCCTTGCCACACCCGCACCGCGAGCTGCGGCAGGCGGATGTCGCTCACGTCGAAATCGGTCGCCCCGGCCATTTCGGTCGCGTTGCGCAACTGGCCATCGAGCGTGTAGGTCCAGCCGTGATAACGACAGCGCAGCGACTTCGCCGCCAACCCGTCGCACTGCGCCAGCGGCCCGGCGCGATGCCGGCACACGTTGTGCATCACTCGGATCACGTCATCCGCCCCGCGCACCGCGATCACCGGCAGCCCGCCCAGATCGGCCACCGCGTGGTCCCCGGCATTCCGCAACTGGCAGACATGCGCCACCACCTGCCAGCCGCGGTCGAAAATCGCATTGCGGTCCAAGGCCACCACCGCGGGATCGGTGTAGAACCGCGCCGGAAGGGCGGTGGCGCGGTCGAGCGGCTGCGGGGCGAGGTCGGCGGAATGGGTGGAAAGCGTCATCCGCCGAGTATCGCGCAGGCCGGTGGGCGGTACCAGTCCGGAGGCGAGGGGCAAGCGCGCTTCCGCAAAGCGAATCCAGGTGCCTGTTCAAAATGTCCTGCAACTGCATGTCCTGCAACCGCACGTCCTGCAACCGCAAGCCGATCAGCTTTCCGTCATCCCGAACGTCCGCGTAGCGGGAGGAGGGATCTGCTGTTGTCGCTGCCGGCGACAAGCAGATCCCTCCTCGGGCTTCGCCCTCGTTCGGGATGACAG
>CBIHKW010000141.1:0-10529 GCA_966203835.1 uncultured Thermomonas sp. | reverse complement strand
CGCCCTGTCCTAAATCGCCCTATAAACCCTTTACTGCGGACTTCCGGCCGCTTTTCTGGAAATAACACGCACCGAGCCTGCGGCCTTACGGCCGCTCTACGGGTAGACCTGACTTTCCGGCAGTGTCCGGATCCGGGAGTGTGGACAGACTCTTATGCCGACGCCCGCTCCGCCTCGATCCTCGCGATCTCCGCCTGCAGCAGTTCCGGGTGCAGCGCGAACTGGTCGCTGTGCAGCAGAGCGCGGCCGGCGTCGGTGACCTGCACCCGTTCGACCTGCAGCAGCGGGCCGTCGCGGAACAGTTCGATGTAGCTGTCGAGTACGCCGGTCAGCGTACCCTGGGCGGTGTCGGGCGCGGCCAGGATCAACTGCAGGCCCAGCGAGCGCAAGTATTGGGTGGTAGCGCGGGCGTTCTGGGCGTCGATCTTGTCGCCGAACTCGTCGAGCATGATCAGCCCGAGCCCGCCCTGCTGGCCGTCGCGCTTGCCGTAGGCGGCCGCCAGCGCGGCGCCGGCGATCACGTACATCGGCGCGCGATGTTCGCCGCCGGAGCCCGAACGCATGCGTTCGCTGAGCGTGCCGATGACGCGGCCGTCCTGCTGGATGTTCACTTCGAAGCTGAAGAACCGGCGGTAGTCGTCGAGCGGCGAGGGCGCGTTGCCGCGGCCACCGATCTTGTCCTCGATGATCTCGCGGAACGCATCCGGCACGTCGCCGGCGCTGCCGAAGAGAGTATCGGTTTCGCCGACATCAGCCACTTTGTGAATAAAGCGGTGCAGGTCTTTGAATTCAGGCGCTATTTCATAGCGGAACTGGTAGCGCTCATTGTTCGAGAACGCCGGGCTGCCCATCAGCGTCCGATTGAGGATCTGGATCTGGTGCTTCAGCCGGGTGAAGTTGTCGTACAGCGCCGAGGCGACGTTGCTGCGGAAAGTCTCGACCGCGGTGGCGTAGGCCTCGTCGGCCATCGCCTGGTGCTGCACCAGTTCAGTGTCTTTGAGATGCGCGATCTCGCCGCGCAGCAGCGCGTCGGCCTTGCGCCAATCCTGCGGCTCCACCTCAAGGGCGATGCCGTGATCCTTGGCGTACTGCGCCAACCCGGACCAGGCCTCGGGCAGCACCGCGTTGAGCGATTTTTCGGCGTCGTCGGCGCGATGCAGGCAGCGGGCGATGCGTTCGGGCAGCTCGGGATATTTGCCGTCGAGTTCGTCGCGATGCTGCTCGACCAGATTCGGATCGACATCGACGTGCCGGAACGCGTCCACGGCGGCACGGGCGATGCGTTCGCTCTCGGCGTTGAGGTGGTCGAGCTGCGTCTGCGCGTCGGTAGCCTTGCCCTGGGCAACGGCTTCTTCGCCGACCAGCCGTTCGACCAGGGCTTCGAGCGCGTCGCGGCGCTCCGACAGCGCCTGTGCCTGTTCGCTGAGATGGATCAGATCCGGGTCGGCCAGCGAAGCGTGGCTGTCGCGCAGCGTCCGGTAGCGCGCCGCGGCTTCGCGGTGCTTCAGCAGCAGGGCATGGATCGCCTGCGCGGCGTGCTCCGGGCTGCCGACCCGCGCCCAGTCGGCGACGCGGGCGTCGAGCGCCTGCCATGCGGTTTCGAGGCGGCGGATGTCGTGTTCGGCGCGCTCCAGGTCTTCGCGCAGCAGCTTCAGCCGTTCGCGGTTGTCGGTGGCGCCGATCTTCAGTTCCGTGGCCGCGGGCAGGCGCAGACGTTCGACGCCGCCGCCTTTCACCACCAGACCGTCGCGGCTCAGACCTTGTTTGGCGCGCACGACTTCGGTTTCGGTCTCGATGCAGCGCAGTTCGCCGAGCTGGCGGCGCAGATAGGCGAGGGCGTCGTCGTCGCCGCGGAGCAGGGCGGAGACCTGTCCGTCCGCGATGCGCCCATCGCCGCGCGCTTGCCGCGCCTGGCTAGTCAAGGCGATTTTCACGCCGTAGACCGAACGCCCACCCTGCAATGCGCGATACAGCTTCACCGCGCGCTCCTCGTGTTCGACCGGGATCATCAGGGCTTCAACATGGCTGCGCAGATAGGCTTCGATCGCGCCCTGCCAGGCCAGATCGGTCACCTGCACCAGATCGCAGACCGGGCGGCAGGGGATGCCCGCCTCCTCGAAATAACTCATCAGCCGGATCACGTCGCTGCGCAGTTCCGCTTGACCGGCGTGCAGGCGCGTCTGGTTCTGGCGCGCGCTCTTGGCGCGCTGGCGCGCGGCGTCGAGTTCGCTGCGTAGTTCATGGGTGCGCGCTGCGACCAGTGTCATTGTCGGTACGGCCTGCGCCATCGCCGCCTGCAACTGCGTGTGCAGTGCTTCCGGCGGCAGGTCGATATCGGCATCGGCGGGCAGCGTCGACACCTGCTGGAACAGCGCGCCCCAGGGCGCCATCGCCAGCGTCAGGGCGTCGGTGTCCAGACCCGGCAGATCGAGTTTCGACACCGCGCCGAGCTGGTCGCGGACGAAGCCCGCGCTGCGCATCAGTTCGCGCTTGAGCTGCGCCAGTTCCTCGCGATCGCGGCCGGCGATCTGGTCGAACGACGATTGTTCGCTGTAGCCGCGCGTGCCCTGCAGCCGCCGCTGCGCTTCTTCCGCCTGCTGGCGTGCGGTCGAGCGGTCGCTGCGCGCCTGTTCCAGCGCGCGCGCGGTGCGCTGTTTCGCGTCGACCGTGGACGCCAGCATGTCTTCCGCGGCATCGACCTGTTCACCGTGGGCGTCGCGGCGATATTCGGCGCCGAGCGCGCGATACGAAGCCGCGCGCGTGGCTTGATTGGCGACTTTGCGGTACTGCGCTTCGACGATTTCAGCGGCGTCGATGCGGCTCGCGACCTGTTCGATCTTTTCCTTGATCAGCCGGAAGCCTTCGAGCAGGGCGCGGAACTTGCCGATGTCGGTCGGGCGTTCTTCGGCGACCAGCGTGCGCACGAACAGATCGACGTCGTTGACCCGCTGCAGGTTCAGCGCGTTCTGGAATGCCTTGCGGTAAGCGGCCGGGTCGATCTGGACATTGCCGGCGGGCCGCAGTTGCAGCAGCAGATCGCGCAGAAAGCGGTCGCTGGTCTGGTGCAGTTCGGCCTTGGTGCCGGCGGCCTTGCAGCGCGCGACGATGGCGGTGCGGAACTGCGCCCACGCCAACGGCAGCTGCTCGCCTTTGACCGTTTCCAGATGATCGTCCAGCGTCAGTGCGATGCCGGGCAGCAGGTACAGGCCGTGGACGCGGTGATCGGGCTCGTCGGCCGCCGCGCCCAGCGCGATGCCGGCGCTCAATGTTTCGCCGCTGATCGTGTCCTCGAACACCAGACTGATATAGGTCGTCGCGGTCTCGCGCACGCGACCGTCGTCGCCGGCGCGGTACACGCCCAGGCAGTAGTCGCGGATGCTGCGCGCGCGGTGGCTGCCGCCGGCCTGTGCATTGAAGCGGATCTGGTTGCGGTCCGCACCCAGCATCACGATCTGCAGGGCATCGAGCAGGGCGCTTTTGCCGGCACCGTTGGGCGCGATGATCGCGGTGGTCGCGTCCAGTTCCAGGGTTTCGGCCTGGAACAGGAAGAACTGCACCAGATGGGCGCGCTTAAGCTGATACATCGTCGGTGTCCATCATGTCGGTGCTGGTGACGGCGGCGGTTGTGCCGTCGATATCGACTTCGCGGTCTTCGTTCTCGTCGTCGTCATCGCGATTGTGCTGATCGAGACGCTGCAGCCACTGCGCGCCGACGATCTCGACGATGGCCGGACGCACCAGGATGCGGAACGGCTGCGGGTCGTCGGCTTCGCAATCGACGACTTTGCACACCGACCAGCGCCGCAGCATCCGCAGCGCATCGCGCAGCGGGCCGAGTTCGGGCATCGGCCGGTCGGTCAGCGCCTGATACGCCTCCTGCAGCTCCGGCAGCTCCACGATCACTTCGCCGTGATCCTCGATCTGGCCCTGACGCATCGCAGCGTCGTAGCGGTGGCGCAGCACCAACATTAATAATGTCTGCTCAAGCGACACCGCGGTGCCTTCGCCGTGGGTGGGCAGGGCGACGACGTAGCGGTAGTGCGCGTTGCGTTCGAGGCGGATGCCCAGCGGCTCCAGCGCCGCGCCGAAGTCGGCGAAGTAGGTTTCGACCAGGTGATAGGCGTTCCGCGAGGTGCGGTCGCTGCTGTACAGCACCTGCTCGGTCACCAGCCGGTAGGCGGCGCGCTCGAAATCCTGCGCGATGTAGGTGCCGCCGGAGAGCTGGCTGAGCTGGGTCCAGGAGCGTTTCATGCGGTGAGGTCTTTCGGTCGCGGGGCTTTCATCGAAGCGTGGGTTCCGGTGCGGCGCAGGACGAAGCGCGGCGATTGCAGGTAGAGGTTTGCTTGATCGATGGAGGTGTCGTCGGCTTCCTCGGCCGCAAGTTCGACCCGGAATCCGCGCAACAGCCGGTGCAGCGGGTCTTCGCGGCGCAGACCGCCCTTGCGCTGGCTGCGCAGGGCGAGGGTGACCAGGGTCTGGTAAGCACGGAAGTCTTCGATGGTCGCGATCTGCAGCGCCTGCGAATCGAGGCTGCCGCTGTCGTCCCAATGCCGGTCGAGGTAGCGCGACAGGTCTTCAGGCAGCACCAGCCGCACCCGCTTCATCTGCCGCAGCAGGTTCAGCCGCGCCAGTTGTTCGGGCGTGGGCTCGGGATTAGTGTTGGCGGTGCGGGCGATCGGCTGCGGGCGTCGCTGCGGTGCGCGCAGGCGCTGTTCGTCCATCAAGCCGCCGGGCGCGACCGGCAGCCGCAATGCGTCTTCCGGTGCCGCCAGCACGCCGCGACAGGCGCGGCGGAGCAGGGTATCGAGCTGGTCGGGCGCACGCAGGCGGTAGTCGAGGAAGGCGAGGGCGCGGCGGTTGGCCTGGCGGATATCGTCGTCCAAACGGCCGAGATATTCGTCGATCCGGTCGATTTCGTATAGCCTGCGCAGACTGCGCTGCAGCCGGTGTTCGGCCAGCGCCATGTCGCCGCCGGGTGCGCGCTCGGCGTACCAGGCCAGCAAGCTGGCGCGCAGCGGGCCGAATTCGATCTCGCGCACCATCGTCAGGATCGAGGTACGCCGCGCCAGCGGGTGATCGGCGTTGTGCAGCTCGGCGTAATCGCCGACGAACAATTCGCCGACGTAGCGTTCGAACAGCTTGCGGGCGAACTGCGCGGTGCTTTCGGCCTTGCTCAGTTCGGGCATGAGGTCGCGGACCTGCACGCTGATCGACGCGACGTTCGACAACAGCTGCCGCGACTGGTCGGCGGCTTCGTCCAGGGTATCGCCCATGGCCTTGCCGGCGATGATCTGGCTCAGCTGCAGCTCGATCGAGCGGACCTTGGCGCCGAAAAAGGTCGGGCCGCGTTCGGCGAAATCGATCAACAGCGTCAGCATCCGCGACACCGGGTGGGTCATCGACACCATGTCGCGGGCGCCGATGCGCTCCTGGCGCAGCCAGCCGGCCTGGCGGAAACGTTCGTAGACCGTGCCGGCACGGATCGCCAGCGGCGTGTCCGGGGCGTCGCCGTCGTCGGCTTCCCACGGGTCGTCGGTCAGCAGATAGCGTTCGATGGCCGCGGTGATCTCGCGGCGCTGGAAGCCGATGCTGGGCGGCATCGGCGCGTCCGGGCCGAAGAATTCGCCGAACAGCCGGCACAACAGCCGCCAGTAATGCATGCGGTTGGGCGAGGCCAGCGGTCCGAACAATCCCTGGGGAAGCACGGAGAACAGGGCGGTCTCCGCTGGTGAAGCACTCAAATCGCGATACTCCCGGAACGATGGCTTGCGGCCGTGGTCAGCCGGGCATTATCCCTAAATACCGGGCCGGTCCGCTGCATGAAACACAGGCGGATGACCGGCGAGGTAGCATGGCCGAATGGACCGAATCGAACAGCATCCCGACGACCTCGCCGCGCTTCAACACGCTTTCGCGCTGCTCGAATCCCCGTCGATCGTCGCCAAACTGACCAACATCGTCGGCAAACCGCTGGAATCGGCGCTGGGCAGGCTGCCCGACAGCGCAGGCCGCCGGGTCCATTCGGCGGTGCAGGGCGCCTTGTCGAAATCGGTGCGGGTGGCCCTGAGCAGCCTGCGCGACACCCCCAGCACCTCGGCGTCGACGCGCTCGCACACCCTGATGTCGGCGGCCAGCGGCGCGGCAGGCGGCTTCTTCGGCTTCACCGGGCTGCTGGTCGAATTGCCGGTCACCACTACCATCATGCTGCGCTCGATCGCCGACATCGCCCGCAGCGAAGGGTTCTCGCTGCAGGATCCGACCGTGGCGCAGGACTGCGTATCGGTGTTCGCACTGGGCGGTCCGGGCCGCGAGGACGACGCCTCGGAAACCGGCTACTACGCCACCCGCGCGATGTTGAACGAAGTGTTGAAACAGACCGCGGCCGCACTGACGAAAAGCGCGGCCGCCGGCGCCGGCCAGCAGGGCGTTTCGGCCGTAGCGGCGGGCAAGGCGGGGATCTGGCTGGCCAAGATGATCGAGGCGGTGGCGTCGCGCTTCGGCGTGGTCATCACCCACAAGTTCGCCGCGCAGCTGGTGCCGGTGATCGGCGCGGCCAGCGGCGCGGCGGTCAACACCTTGTTCATCCAGCACTACCAGGACATGGCGCGTGGTCATTTCATCATTCGCAGACTCGAACAGGTCTACGGCAGCGAAGCCGTCCACGCCGCCTATGCCGGCCTGTCGCGCCCCGTGGAAGTGAAAGCGATCCGCCGGCTCGACGCGCCGGTCTGAACTTCGGCCTTCAGAGCCTGAGCCCGCTCTCGAACGTCCGCACCGAACCATCAAGCGGATCGGCGAACGTCAGCGATCGCGCCAACAGCTTCAGCGGCCGATCCGGATCGTCGGGCGCGGGTGCGGCAAGCACCGGGTAAAGCGGGTCGTTGTGGATCGGTGCGCCCAGCGCGGCCATGTGTACGCGCAACTGGTGTTTCCGTCCGGTCACGGGTTCCAGACCGTAGCGCCATGCCTCGGGTCCGTGTTCGATCACATTGATATGTGTAAGTGAGTTCGGCTCACCTTCGACTTCACGGGTGAGGAAAAACGGCTCGCCGCGCACCAGTCGCGATCGACGTTCCAGCGGCCAGACCGCTGTCGGCAGCGGCGGCGCCATCGCCTCGTAGCGTTTGCCGATCGCATGCGTGCGGAACAGCGACTGGTAGCGCGCACGCGTCGCCGGATTCGCGGAAAACAACATCACGCCGGCGGTGAGCCGGTCCAGCCGGTGCAGCGGCGCGATGCCGATGTCGCCGAAACGCCGCACCAGCCGCGCCAGCAGGGTTTCAGTCACATAACCGCCGCTCGCGATCACCGGCAGGAAGTGCGGCTTGTCGACGACGATCAGATGTTCATCGACGTGGAGGATGGTTTCCTCGACCGCCAGCCGCAGTTCGGCCGGCACCTCGCGGTAGTAGTAAATCTCGGCGCCGACCTGGAATGCGGCATGTTCGTCCAGCGGCAGGCCGCCGGCATCGAGCACCCGCCCACGCGCGAAACGGCCTCGCCAAGTATCGCGATCGACCGCAGGAAACCGCGCGCACAGTGCCTCCAGTACCGTTGCCCACGGGCCGGGCGGTAGCTGCAAACGGCTGGCGGATACGCCGTCGATGGCGGGCGGGGCGGGCATCCGCGCAGCTTACCCGCTGTCGGCGACGGCGCCTTCGGTGACGACCAGCAGCACCTTGCTGTCCGGATCGAGGCGATGCGCAGCGCGGAGGGCAGGGTTCGCAGCGACCTGCAACAAGCCCGCGAGTCCCGCCGCTCCGGACGGCGTTGTCTCCAGCCCGCCGATCTGCCGGAGAATATCGACGGCAGTGTGCAGTTCGTCTTCGCCGACGATGATCGAGCGGGCGTCGTGGCGCAGAAGCACCTCCAGCGCCGGTGCCGAGGCCAGACCGCAGGACAACATCTCCGCGGATGTCCGCAGATCGCCGGCGATGCGCACCGGGTGCCCCGCGGCCAAGGCTATGGCCACGCATGCGGCGGATTCCGGTTCGACGATCAGCAGCCGTTTTGGCGCCTGCATGAGATCGCCAAGCCCTTCCGCCATGGCGGCGGCCAAACCGCCAACCCCAGCCTGGACGAACAGATGGCTCGGACGATCTTCTGCGTCATCATTGAATTGCACGACCAGTTCATGGGTAAGCAGTGCGTATCCCGCCATCACGTCCCTGACCACGGCATCGTCCGGATCGGTGCTGGTGTCGGAGATCAGCAGCCCATCGCCACGCGCCGCCGCCGCGGCGGCATCGCGAACGGCGT
Source organism: uncultured Thermomonas sp. (assembly GCA_966203835.1). Taxonomy (GTDB): domain Bacteria; phylum Pseudomonadota; class Gammaproteobacteria; order Xanthomonadales; family Xanthomonadaceae; genus Lysobacter_I. The sequence continues at coordinate 2,270 of CBIHKW010000141.1, read as the reverse complement.
CGTCGTAGGTTCCGGAGACCCGGACCACATCGGCGCCGAACGCTTCGATCCGCGCCGCGCGGATCCGACTGACGCAACTCGGCAGATAGATGGAAGCCTGTGTGCCGGCCTTTCTGGCCGCGGCAGCGACCGCGAGTCCATGGTTGCCGTCGCTCGCGCAGATCAGCCGGGGCAGTGCGCGATGATGGCTGCGGCTGGCGTCGAAGTCCTGGAACGATGTCGCGCCGGCGGCCCGGGCAAGCGCCCGCAGACCGGCGACCATCCCACCGAGCACCTTGAAATTGCCGAGCGGTCGCGCGCCTTCCGCTTTGACGAAGACCCGACCCACATTCGCCAGACGCGCCAGCTCAGGCAGTTCGAGCAGCGGTGTCGGCCGATAGTCTTCCCAGAGGTAGCGGGGTTCGAACGGCGGGTCGGCGAGGGTTGCTTTGGCGAGGCCTGCTTTGGCAAGAGCCGCTTCGGCCAAGGCTGCTTTGATGGGGGCTGCTGTCGTCATGCCCACAGTCTGCGCGGAGCGATGCGCAGGTTCGCCGCGAAGATGGCGCGCATCAGCGGAAATGAAGCGTCATGACCCATCGCAACGCCGAAAATCCGCACCCGACGCCTGCGATGCTGTGGTTCGGAGCGGCAGCCCTGCGCATGCCGGCCTTATTCGTCGGCATCGACGGGGAGGGGAATGCTCAGTCCGCGCTTGACCACGCTCAACGCCACATTGGTCGTGAACCGCTTGACGTTCGGATTCTCGCTCACCATGCGCGACATGAGGGCGTCGTAGGTTTCGGTGTCGGGCGCAGTGATGACCAGAACGAAGTCGGCTTCGCCGGTCACGTAGAAAGCCTGCTGGATATGTTCCTGCGCCGCGAGCCACACCCGCAGTTGCGCCAACAACTCCGATCGTTCGCGCTCGACCTGCAGGGAAACGATGAAGAAGGTGGGACGCCCGACCTTCCTGGGATCGACAACGGCAGCGTCGCGAACGATCACGCCTTGTTCACGCATGCGCCGCAGCCGGCGCTGGACCGCCGATGGCGAAAGGAACACCTGTTCGGCCAAACGCTCCGCCGTTTGCCCGGCGTCTTCCTGGACCAGGTTCAGCAATTGGCGGTCGAATCGATCGAGTTCCATGACGCATGCTCCGGATGTTGCGATGAGCGCGGAAAAAAAGCGCGTATCGGGCTTTGGTCGCGGCCAAAGCGCATTGTTCCGCTTTTACTATCGTAGCAACTCTTTCGGTCTTCTCCGGCCCCATGAAACTTCTCTATCAAACCCACTCTCCCTACGCGCGCAAGACGCTCGTCTTCGCCCATGAAGCCGGCATCGCCGAGCGCATCGAGGTCGTCCATCACGAAACCAGTCCGACCCTGCGCAATGCGCACGTCTACGCCGAAAACCCGCTGGGCAAGGTGCCGGTGCTGACTCGGCCCGGGCAATCGTCGATCTTCGATTCCGATGTCATCTGCGCCTATCTCGATACCCTGCACGATGGCCGCAAGCTGATTCCGCCGGACGGCGAAGAACGATGGCGGGCACTGCGCCTGCAGGCGATGGCCCAGGGACTCGCCGATACCGGCATCGCGGTGCGCTGGGAAACCGTGCGTCGGCCGGAAGAATTGCGATACCCGCCGTTGCGCGACGGCCACATCCAGAAACTCATCGCCAGCTACGACTGGCTGGAGCAGCAGTTGGATATCGACGCGCCGGTCCATGTCGGCCACATCGCGCTGGCGACGACGCTCAGCTGGCTCGAATTCCGCGGGCTACCGAACTTCCGGGAGAGGCGGCCGCGGCTCGTCGCGTGGTTCGATGCGTTCGAAGCCAGACCCTCGATGCTGGCGACTCCGCTGTCGGGCGAGACGCAGGACTGAAGGCAGGACGGCGATTGCTGACCCTCGCGCTGCAGTTTGATACGCTTCCTCCGTCCTTGGGGGAGGGGATTCCATCGTGCGAAGGATCGCGATTCTGGCTTTTTTCGTTTTATCGACGGCGGCTGTCGGTCAAACTCCGACCGAGCTTTACAAGTGCGTTCGCGGCAAAGAGATCGTTTATCAGAGCGAACCTTGTCCGGCCGCCTACCGTACCGACAAGGTTTTCAGTCGGCCGCCGCTCTACGAAAGCCGCATTGCCGCACCGATTGCAGGAATGCCAAGGCGCGTCGTAATCGTCTCCGGCAGCAGATCGGAGCCCAGCGAATCACCCGCAAGCAGGAACGGGAACTTTGTCAGCCGGTCGCTCGGGCATGCGGGCATTGTCCCGATTGACCCTGCAACCGC
>CBIHKW010000140.1:0-10539 GCA_966203835.1 uncultured Thermomonas sp. | reverse complement strand
CCCGCCGCTCGGACTTTTCTATACTTTGCTAACACTGAAATCTACCGCGATAAAACCGCACGGCGGGCTTGAGCCCGCCCTACGTTCGAATGCGGATCACGCGCTTTCCAGCGCGGCCTGATGCACGCCCGCCACCGCGCGGCCGGAGGGGTCTGCTGCATTCGCGAATGAAGCATCCCACGCGATCGCCGCCGGCGACGAACACGCGATCGACTTGCCGCCAGGCACGGTGTTCGCACAGCCGTCGCCCGGGAACGCTTCATCGAAGATCCGCCGATAGAAATAGGCTTCCTTGGTCTGCGGCGTGTTGATCGGGAAGCGCTGCTCCGCCTGCGCGAAATCGGCATCGCTGACCTGCGCCTCGGCGTGCGCTTTCAAACCATCGATCCAGCCGTAGCCCACGCCATCGCTGAACTGCTCCTTCTGCCGCCACAGGATTTCGTCGGGCAGATAGCCTTCGAAAGCTTCGCGCAGCACCGCTTTTTCCATCTTGCGGGTTGCGGATGATTTGTCGATCATCTTGCTCTGCGCGTCCATCCGCATCGCCACGTCGAGGAATTCGGTATCGAGGAACGGTACCCGCGCTTCCACACCCCAGGCCATCATCGATTTGTTCGCACGCAGACAATCGTAGTTGTAAAGCGCATCGAGTTTGCGGATGGTTTCGGCATGGAATTCGCGCGCGTTCGGTGCCTTGTGGAAATACAGATAACCGCCGAACACTTCATCGCTGCCCTCGCCCGACAGCACCATCTTCACGCCCATCGCCTTGATCCGGCGTGCGAGCAGGAACATCGGCGTGGACGCGCGGATCGTGGTCACGTCGTAGGTTTCGACGTGCTTGATCACTTCCGGCAGCGCGTCGAGGCCTTCCTCGAAACTGTAGGTGAAACCGTGATGCACGGTGCCGAGCGCCTTGGCCGCGACTTCGGCGGCGGCGAGATCCGGCGACCCTTTCAGACCGATGGCGAAAGAATGCAGTCGCGGCCACCAGGCTTCGCTCTCGTCGCCATCCTCGATGCGTCGACGGGCGAAGCGCGCGGCGCAGGCCGCGACCAGCGAGGAATCCAGCCCACCCGACAGCAGCACACCGTAAGGCACGTCGCTCATCAACTGACGATGCACCGCAGCCTCGAAGGCTTCGCGCAGTTCACGCGCCTGGACCTGCACACCGGCGGTGGCGTCGTAATCGCGCCAGGCGCGTTCGTAATAGCGATGCAACTGGCCGTCGGCGCTGTCGAAATAATGCCCCGGTGGAAATTGGGCCACGTCGTCGCAGACCCGCACCAATGCCTTCATTTCCGAAGCCACCCACACGCGGCCGTCGGCATCGTGGCCCCAGTACAGCGGACACACGCCGAAGGGGTCGCGGGCGATGATGAAACGGCTCGCGGCGCGATCCCACAGCACGAACGCGAAGATGCCGTTGAGGCGATCCAGCCAGGCGCCGATATCGCCGCCCTCGCGGGTTTTGCTTTCCGCGTACAGCGCATTGATGACTTCGCAGTCGGAACCCGACTGGAACGCATACGGTTTGCGCAGGGCGCCTTCAAGCGCGCGATGGTTGTAGATCTCGCCGTTGACCGCGAGAGTCAGATCGCCGTCCTCGGAATGCAGCGGCTGCGCGCCGCCGGAAGGATCGACGATCGCGAGCCGCTCATGCACCAGAAGCGCCTGCGATTCCACATGCACACCGGACCAGTCCGGGCCACGATGTCGCTGTCGTGCGGAGAGCGACAGCGCGAGCGGTCGCAGCGGGCCGAGATCGGCCCCGGGACGAAGATCGAAAACGCCGAGAATCGAGCACATCGGTATATCTCCTGGATGATTGTCTGGCGCCGAAAGCAAAAAACCCGCGCTTCCGGCGCGGGTTTCTGGGAACTGGGCTTGTCTTGATTCGCTATGCCTGTTCGCCGACCCGCATCGTGTGCGTACGATTATTCCCGCGATTATTATTGCGGTTCAGGGTACGGGCGGTGGCGGGACGCGAGGTCATGGACCAACCCTAACCCGGATTCGACGGCATTTGCAAGCGCGAATCCAGAGCGGCCTTGTAGAGCGGCCTTCAGGCCTCTGCTCCTGTCATCCCGAACGCATGTGAAGGATCTGCTGTTCTTCCAGCGGCCTCAAGGCCGCTCTACGAGGAACCGTTTTACCGGCCGATCAACATCTTTTCGATCAGACCGAGATACAGATCCGGCAAACGCTCGAGATCCGCCACCGAAACATGTTCGTCGACCTTGTGGATGCTCGCATTGACCGGTCCGATCTCGACGCAGTGCGCGCCCAGCGGTGCGATGAAGCGCGCGTCGGACGTGCCGCCAGCGGTGTTTTCTTCCGGCGCAGCGCCCGAAAACGCGGCCAGCACTTCGCGCGCGGCCGCGCGCAGTGGACCTTCCGGCGTGTAGAACGGCTCGCCGCCGCGATGCCAGCGGATCGCGTATTCCAATCCATGCGCAGCCAGCGTCGATTCGCATTCGCGCTCCAGTTGCTCGGCACGCCAGGTCGGGTTGTAGCGCAGATTGAACAGCACCTGCAGTTCGCCCGGAATCACATTATTGGCGCCGGTTCCCGCATGTACATTGCTGATCTGGAAACTGGTCGGCGGAAAATTCTCGTAGCCTTCGTCCCAACGACGTGCGGCCAGTTCGGCCAATGCCGGCATCGCCTGATGGATCGGGTTGCGCGCCTTCTCGGGATAGGCCACGTGGCCCTGAACACCGTTGATCGTCAAGGTCGCCGACAAGGTGCCACGACGACCGACGCGCAGCAGATCGCCGAGCGTCGCTTTCGACGACGGCTCGCCGGTGATGCACCAGTCGATGCGCTGCCCGCGTTCGCGGAAGAGTTGCGCGACTTTCGGCACGCCGTCGATGGCGTCGCCCTCTTCGTCCGACGTCAGCAGCATGCCCACCGTGCCCGGGTGATCCGGATGCACGGCGACGAAACGTTCGAGCGCGATCACGAACGCGGCCACGCTGGCCTTCATGTCGGCGGCGCCGCGGCCATACAGCAGGCCGTCGCGGATCTCCGGTTCGAAGGGATCGCTGGTCCACGCCTCGCGCGGACCCGGCGGCACCACGTCGGTGTGGCCGAGCAGGATCAAGACAGGACCACCGTCGCCGTGCGTCGCCCACAGATTGTCGGTCTGTCCGTAGCGCAGATGTTCGCAGCGGAAACCGGCGCGCTCCAAGCGCGCGGCGAGCATCGCCTGGCAGCCCGCATCCTCGGTGGTGATCGAACGACGGGCGATCAGATCGCAGGTGAGATCGAAGACTTCGCTCACGCGCCGACTCCGAATCGCTTCTTGAAACCGTTGTCGCTGAAACCCTGGGTCACGACGCCATCGTCGGTGACCACCACCGGCCGGCGGATCAGCTGGGGATATTCCTTCAGCAGCAGTTTCCACTCTGCGTCGGAAGCGGGCGACTTGCGGTTCTCGGGCAACGTGCGCCATGTGGTCGACGACTTGTTGATCATCGCCTCCCAACCACCGAGCGCGTCTTTCCACGCGATCAGCGTTTCCGGCGACTGGCGGTTGTCGCGGTAATCGACGAAATCATGCGCGATCTCGAAACGCTTCAGCCAGTTGCGCGCCTTCTTGCAGGTGTCGCAGTTGTTGAGGCCATAAACAGTAGTCATGTGATCTTCGTTGTAGAGCGGACTTCAGTCCGCTGGAAATTTCATCGCAAGACAATACAGCGGGCTAAAGCCCGCTCTACATTTCGATTCGATCAATCCGCCAGGCCGCGCAGCAAATCGTTGATCGAAGTCTTGCTGCGAGTCTTCTCATCGACCTGCTTCACGATCACCGCGCAATACAGCGAATGCGAGCCGTCTGCGGCGGGCAACTGGCCGGAGACGACGACGCTGCCCGGCGGTACCGAGCCGTAGGACACTTCGCCGGTGGCACGGTTGTAGACGCGGGTGCTCTGGCCGAGGAACACGCCCATGCCGATCACGCTGTGATGGCCGACGACGAAGCCTTCCACCACCTCCGAACGCGCGCCGATGAAGCAATGATCTTCGATGATCGTCGGCGAGGCCTGCAGCGGTTCCAGCACGCCGCCGATGCCGGCGCCGCCGGACAGATGGCAATGCTTGCCGATCTGCGCGCAGCTGCCGACCGTGGCCCAGGTGTCGACCATCGTGCCTTCGCCGACATAGGCGCCGATATTGACGAAGCTCGGCATCAGCACGACATCTTTCGCGATGTGCGCGCCGCGACGCGCGATCGCGCCCGGCACCACGCGCACGCCGAGCGCGCGGAACTGCGCTTCGTCGAAGCCTTCGAACCGCGACGGCACCTTGTCCCAGAACGGCGCCGGCTGCGCGTCGATCAGCGCCATGTCCTGGGTGCGAAAGAACAGCAGCACCGCTTTTTTCAGCCATTCGTTGACGGTCCAGCCGCCCTGCCCGTTCGGCGCGGCGACGCGGAACTCGCCCGCTTCCAGGCCCGCGATGACGCGATCGACGGCGGGACGGACGCTGGCGGCGATCTCATCGGCGCCCAGTTCGGCGCGACGATCCCAGGCATTGTCGATGAGGGACTGCAGTTCGGTAGCGGAAGCGGTATTCATGCGATGGGGGAATCTTCGTCGTCGGAGGGGAATGAGCCGGCGGGAACCGGGATCGGATATTTCTGGATCAATCTGTCTTGATCAAAAGACATTGCGTCAAACAGGCACGGCAGCATCGAGCGCGGCGCGCAGCGCGGTGCGCAGATCTTCGCATTGCGCTTCATCCAGCGGGCGATCGTCGCTGTCGGCGATGAGGAACAGATCCTCGGCGCGCTCGCCGAAGGTGGCGATGCGCGCATCGTGGACGCGCACGCGCTGCTGGCGCAGCACGTGGGTCACGTCGGCGAGCAGCCCCGGGCGGTCGGTGCAGATCAGGCTCATCCGCGTGCGCAGGCCGTCGAACGAAGGCTCCAGACCGATGCGCGGCGCGATCCGGAAATGTTTGAGATGCCGCGGCTGGGTGCGGCGCGACGGCAACAGGCGGTCGAGGTCGCCAGCGAGCACGCGCTGCAGCGCCGCTTCGATATATTCGACCGACAGCGCATGCTGAGGGTCGCTCGGCAAGACATGGAAGGTATCGAAAATGCTGTTCTGCGGACCGTCCAACGCGCGCGCCTGCTGGATCGCGAACCCCAGGCGGTCGAGCGTGATCACGATCGCCGCGAACAGCCCATCGCGGTCGTGCGTCTGCACGAACACTTCGTAGCCGCCGGCTTCGCCGCGCAGCAATCGCGCCCGCACCACGGTCGCGCCCACCGTTGCGCCGCGCAGCGCGGCGGCCTGCCATGCGATCTGGTCGGGACGGCTGCGCAGGAAATTCTCGCGCGGCATGCGCGCGAACAGCGCATCGATCGCGTCGTCGTCGAAATCTTGGTGCGCCAGCAGCGCACGCGCAGCGATCTGGTTTTCGACGATGCGCTCGTCGGCCGCGACCGGATGCTCCAGACCGCGACGCAGCGCGAACCGGGTGGCGGTATGCAGATCGGCCAGCAGCCTGTCTTTCCACGCATTCCACAGTTTCGGCGACGTGCCGGCGATATCGGCGCAGGTCAACAGATAGAGATGATCCAGACGCTGGCGGTCGGCGACTTCGCCCGCGAAACGATGGATCACTTCGGGATCGGTGATGTCCTGTTTCTGCGCGGTCACCGACATCAGCAGATGTTTGCGCACCAGCCATTCGATCAGCGCGGTGTCGGCTTCCGACAGACCGTGCGCAAGGCAGAATTCGCGCGCGTCGACCGCGCCGAGTTCGGAATGATCGCCGCCGCGGCCTTTGCCGATGTCGTGGAACAGACCCGCGAGAAGCAGCAGTTCCGGCTTGCGCAGCGACGGCCAGACCGTATGCGCAGTGGAGAAACGTTCGTCGGGCGTGGCGCTGGCGAAGATCGCGAGATTGCGCAGCACCGCCAACGTGTGCTGATCGACGGTGTAGACGTGGAACAGATCGAACTGCATGCGTCCGGAGACCTGCGCGAACGCGGGAATCCAGCGCCCGAGCACGCCCAGCCGCGCCATGCGTTCCAGCACTTTCACCGGCTGCGGCCCGCGCAGCAGTTGCAGGAAACGTTCGCGCAGTTCGGGGGACGCGTCCTGGTACGCGGGAATCTTCACCAGCGTTTCGGCCAGCGCCCACGCGGTCATCGAATGCAGGCCGCGACTTTCCGGGTGCGCGGCCCACGCGGCGAACAGTTCGAACGCCTGCGCCGCGCCCTGCTGCAGCCAGGCGCGGTCGCGGGCGGCGAGATAACCGCGGCGCAGTTCGAAATGTTCGTCCAGCGCCTCAACGTCGCCCTCGCCTTCCAACTGTTCCTCGAAGCGCTGCAGCAGGCGGTCGTTGATGCGCAGCACCCGGCCGGCGCTGCGGTAGAAGCCCTGCATCATCTGTTCGACCGCAAGATTGTCGGCGTCGTCGGTGTGACCGAGGCGCGCGGCGAGCAGTTTCTGGTAGTCGAAGCGCAGCCGTTCCTCGCGCCGCTTCGCGACCAGATGCAGGCCGAAACGCAGGCGGGTCAGCGCCTTGCGCTCACGTTCAAGCGTATCGAACTCGACCGCGCCGATCTGGCCGAAGGCCAACATCGATTCGAGATTGCCGCTGCCCAGCAGCCGCTGCGCCATCCAGCGCAGGGTCTGGATATCGCGCAGGCCGCCGGGGCCGTCTTTCAGATTCGGCTCGAGATTGTCGGCGGTGTCGCCGAAACGCGCGTGGCGCTGCGCCTGTTCCGCGCGCTTCGCCTGGAAATACTCGCGCGCCGGCCAGACCTTTTCGGGGGCGACCGCTGCGCGCAGGGCGTCGGACGCAGCGGCATCGGCCACCAGCGCTCGCGACTCGATCATCGCCGTCAGCGCGGTCTGATCGGCCGCGGCTTCGGTGCATTGCGTCGGCGAACGGACCGCCTGGCTCGCCTGCAGCCCCGCGTCCCACAGCAACGCGAGGAAGCGCGCCAGCGCATCGCGATGCGTCTGTTGCGGCGCATCGTCGGCCAGTACCAGCACATCGATATCGGATTGCGGGAACAACTCGCCGCGGCCATAACCGCCGATCGCGAACAGCGCGAGCCCGGCATCGCCGGGCAGGCATCGCGCCCACGCAGCGCGGATCAGGCCATCGACCGTCGACGCGCGCGTCGCGACCAGCCCATCCACGTCGTCGCCGCGGTCGAAACGCGCCGCCAGCTCGACGTCGGTCTGCGCCAATGCGGATCGCGTCGCGGCCGCCCATGCGGCATCGCCATCCGGACCAGCCGGCATCGACGAAGGAGCGGAACCGCCGGCCGGATTCGTGGGGGCGGCGACAGGCATCGGCTCAGAGGTCGTTGTCGTCGCCGGGCAGGCGGGTCAGGATTTCGACGCCGGTCTCGGTCACGGTCACGGTGTGTTCCCACTGCGCCGACAACTTGCGGTCCTTGGTCACCACCGTCCAGCCGTCGGGCATCAATCGGGTGTGGCGCGCGCCTTCGTTGATCATCGGCTCGATGGTGAAGGTCATGCCCGGCTTCAGCACCAGACCCTCGCCCGGGCGACCGTAATGCAGCACCTGCGGGTCTTCGTGGTAGATCCGGCCGATCCCGTGGCCGCAGTATTCCCGCACCACCGAAAAGCGTTCGCCCTCGGCATAGGTCTGGATGGCGTGACCGATATCGCCCAGGGTCGCGCCCGGCTTGACGGTGCGGATGCCGCGGAACATGGCCTCGCGGGTCACTTCGACCAGTCGTTTGGCCATCACCGACGGCGTGCCGACGTAATACATGCGGCTGGTGTCGCCGTGCCAGCCGTCCTTGATCACGGTGACGTCGATATTGATGATGTCGCCATCCTTCAGCACCTTGGTCGGCCCGGGAATGCCGTGGCAGATCACGTTGTTGACCGAGGCGCAGATGGTGGCCGGGAAGCCGCGGTAGCCGACGTTGGCGGGAATCGCCTGCTGCACGCCCACGATGTGGTCGTGGCAGATGCGGTCCAGCTCGCCGGTGGTGACGCCGGGCTGCACGTGGGGGGCGACGATTTGCAGCACTTCGGCGGCCAGACGGCCGGCGACGCGCATGCGTTCGATGTCTTCGGGGGTTTTGATGGTCATGGCCATGACCGCATTATTGCCCATCCGGCCCGGCTTTGCCTCAATGGCTTGCCTGCGCGACTTGCCTCCAAGTGCCTGTTCCGGCTAGAATCCCGCGGCTCGACACCGGGTTTGCCCGCTGAAGACCGCCCACGACGGGCGCAGCTCCCTCTGACCTTTCAGTCGGGATGCGGTCGAATCCACACCCGCCGCAATCCCCCGTCCCGGGGTGTCCCCGAAAGCCGTTCGCGGCCCGCCTTCACCGGCACGAGGATCTGGAGACGGCGCAGCGGGGAGGCCCAACCCCGGAACCACGCGACCCGCTTGACGGCAGGCGCACCGCCCTCACCCGATCCCGAACAGGATCACGGCGGCCGGTTCCACTACTCGGAGTTTCGCAATGCCCCAGATCACCATGCGCCAGATGCTGGAAGCCGGCGTCCATTTCGGCCACCAGACCCGTTACTGGAACCCGAAGATGGGTCCGTACATCTTCGGCGCCCGCGGCAAGATCCACATCATCAACCTCGAAAAGACGGTTCCGCTGTTCAACGACGCGATGAACTTCATTTCGGGCATCGCCCAGAAGCGCGGCGTCATCCTGTTCCTCGGCACCAAGCGCAGCGCGCGCGATTCGGTGAAGGAAGAAGCCGAGCGTTGCGGCATGCCGTACATGACCCAGCGCTGGCTGGGCGGCACGCTCACCAACTTCCGCACCGTGAAGCAGTCGGTCGCCCGTCTGAAGGAACTGGAAGCCGCTGAAACCGACGGCACGTTCCAGAAGATCGTCAAGCACGAAGTGCTGAGCCTGCGTCGCGAACGCGAAAAGCTGCTGGCCTCGCTCGGCGGCATCAAGGAAATGAACCGTCTGCCCGACGCGCTGTTCGTGATCGATATCGGCCACGAAGACATCGCGATCAAGGAAGCCAAGAAGCTCGGCATTCCGGTCATCGCCGTCGTCGATACCAACTACGATCCCAACCTGGTCGATTACGCCATCCCGGGCAACGACGACGCCATCCGCGCCGTGCAGCTGTACGCCCGCGCTGCCGCCGACGCCGTGCTTGAAGGCAAGGCCGCCGCGCCGCAGGCCGCGACCGTCCGTGAGGAAGAGTTCGCGGAAGGCGACAGCGAAGGCAAGCGCGGTCCGCGCGCTCCGCGTGGCGCGGGCAAGAAGCCGGAAGGCAAGAAGCCCGAAGCCGCTGCGGCCAGCGAAGCCGCCGCGCCGAGCGAAGCGCCGGCCGCCGAGTAATCGGCCCCGCGTCATCGGCAAGTCATGCGGCCGCGCAACACTGCGCGGCCGCAGTCATCACACCGTCGCGTTCCGAGCTGCATCGCATGCTCGGGAAGCCGGCGTCTCTACGGCGGGCCTGGGCCCGCCCTACATTGATTCATATCGAGGTTTGCAATGGCTGAAATCACCGCCACCCTGGTCAAGGAACTGCGCGAGCGCACCGGCGCCGGCATGATGGAGTGCAAGAAAGCGCTCACCGAAAACAACGGCGACCTTGAAGTCTCCGCCGAATGGCTGCGCAAGCAGGGCATCATCAAGGTGGGCAAGAAGGCCGATCGCGTCACCGCCGAAGGCCGCATCGCGGTCGCCCAGGACGGCGGCAAGGCCGTGCTGGTCGAAATCAACTCCGAGACCGACTTCGTGGCCAAGGACGAGAACTTCCTGGCCTTCATCGATGCCGTCGCCAAGGCCGCGCTGGCCTCCGGCGCCGCCGACATCGAAGCGCTGAAGTCGGCGAAGGTCGCCTCGGGCGAAACCGTCGAAGAAGCCCGCGCCGCCATCGTCGCCAAGGTCGGCGAGAACGTGCAGGTCCGCCGCATGGCCCGCGTCGACAGCGCCGAGAACGTCGCCGCCTACGTCCACAGCGGCAAGATCGGCGTGCTGGTCGAGCTGAAGGGCGGCAATGCCGACCTGGCTCGCGGCATCGCCATGCACGTGGCCGCGATGAACCCGCCGCACAACAAGGCCAGCGACGTCCCGGCCGACTTCATCGCCAAGGAAAAGGAAATCGAACTGGCGAAGATGACCGACAAGGACAAGAACAAGCCGGCCGACATCCTCGAGAAGATCATCGGCGGCAAGATCGCCAAGATCGTCAACGAGAACACCCTGTACGGTCAGGCCTATGTGCTGAACACCGAGCAGACGGTCGAAGCCGCGGTCAAGGCCGCCGGCGCCGACGTCGTCGGTTTCCAGCGCCTCGCGGTCGGCGAAGGCATCGAGAAGGTGGTGGAAGACTACGCCGCCGAAGTGATGAAGCAGGCCGGTCTGGCGTAAGTTCCGGCACGCCGCCGCACTGTTGCAGAGCACGAAAAACCCGCAGGCGACTGCGGGTTTTTTGTTGTCTGCGCATCGACGCCCGACGGCCTCGGAGCGCTGTCTTGGCGCGGTCTCGTATACACATCTCCGAGCCCACGAGACATATAGTTATCGCGTATGCCGTCTTCTGC
>CBIHKW010000139.1:0-10566 GCA_966203835.1 uncultured Thermomonas sp. | reverse complement strand
ACCCTCCCCCGCATCGCGGGGGAGGGAGATTCGCGCGTCGCGCGAATGGGAGGGGGAAACGTCAGCGGCCTGAAGGCCGCTCTACCGAGTGAACATCAACCGCCCTGCGTCAACCGCGCCAACTCGTCCGCCTGATGTTCGCGCGCAAGACGTTCGATCAGGCCGTCGATCTGGCCTTCGATGATGTTCGGCAGGTCGTACAGGGTCAGGCCTTCGACGCGGTGGTCGGTGATGCGACCCTGCGGGAAATTGTAGGTGCGGATGCGCTGGCTGCGGTCGCCGCTGCCCACCTGCAGCTTGCGCTCCTGCGCCTGCGCGGCATCGCGCCGGCTGGTTTCGGCTTCCAGCAGCATTGCCTTCAGCCGTTTCATGGCTTTGTCGCGGTTGGCGTGCTGGCTGCGTTCGGTTTGCGATTCCACCACCACGCCGCTGGGCAGATGGGTGATGCGGATCGCCGAGTCGGTTTTATTGACGTGCTGGCCGCCGGCGCCGCTGGAGCGGAAGGTGTCGACGCGCAGATCGGCCGGGTTGATCTCGATCTCGATCTCGTCCGAGTCCTCGGCGATGATCGCGACCGTCGCGGCGGAGGTGTGGATGCGGCCCTGCGATTCGGTTTCCGGCACGCGCTGCACGCGATGGGTGCCGGATTCGAATTTCAGCTTCGAGTACGCGCCGCGGCCGTCGACGCGGGCGATGATTTCCTTGAAGCCGCCGTGTTCGCCGCCGCTGGACGATTCCACTTCGACTTTCCAGCCCTGGCGTTCGGCGTAGCGCGCGTACATGCGGAACAGGTCGCCGGCGAAGATTGCGGCTTCGTCGCCGCCGGTGCCGGCGCGCACTTCCAGATACAGGCCGCCGTCGTCGCGGGCGTCTTTCGGCACCAGTTGCGCCATCAGTTCGGCATCGAGTGCGTCCAGCCGTGCGTGCGCGGCGTCGATCTCTTCCTCGGCCAGTTCGGCCAGTTCGGGATCGCTGCGCATCGCCTCGGCGGCGGCCAGATCGGCGCGCGCCTGGCGCTCGGCGGCGAGGCCGGCGGCGATCGGTTCGAGCTGCGAACACTCGCGCATCAGTCCGCGATAGCGCGCGGCATCGTTGACCGTCGCTGGATCGGCGAGCAGACGTTCGATTTCCTCGCGGCGCTCGGCCAGCGCTTCCAGCTTACGGCGCAGGGTCGGCGTCATCGCGGAGGTCGTTGTATTCGATGTGTGGTCTGTCGTCGGCCTGCGAATGGCTCGGGAACAGTCGTTCCGCGGCGCGCACCAGCTCGACATCGCCGTTGAGCGCGGCTTCGCGCAGCGCGGCGGTGGGCGCGTGCAGGAGGCGATTGGTCAGCGCGTGCGCGAGTTGCTGCAGCACTTCGGCCGGGTCGTGGCCGCCGGCGAGCGACTGCTGGGCTTTCGCCAGCGCGTCGTCGCGCGCGCTTTCGCCGTGCGCGCGCAGGCGCTTGAGCGAACCGTGATGCGCGCTGGCGGCCAGGGTTTCGGCGAAGCGCGCGACCTGCAGTTCGACGATGGCCTCGGCGGCGTCGGCGGCTTCGCGACGGCTGCGGCGGTTGTCTTCGATCACCCGTTCCAGATCGTCGACGGTGTAGAGGAACACGTCCTCGACCTCGGCCACGTCCGCGGCGATGTCGCGCGGCACGGCCAGATCCAGCAGCAGCATCGGCCGGTGCCGGCGTTTGCGCAGCGCGGCCTTCACTTCCTCGCGACGCAGGATCGGTTCGCGGCTGGCGGTGGCCGAGAACACGATGTCGGCTTCGAACAGGTGTTTGTCCAGTTCGCTCAGCGGCAGGGCGACGCCACCGTGGCGGCTGGCGAGTTCCTGGGCGTGGGCGAGGGTGCGGTTGGCGAACAACAGCCGCTTGGCCTTGGCCTGCACCAGATGCAGGGCGGTGAGTTCGATGGTCTCGCCGGCGCCGATCAGCAGGATGGTGCTGTCGGCCGGACGGGCGAAGGTTTCTTCGGCCATCCGCACCGCGGCCGAGGCCACCGAGACCGGATTGGCGCCGATGCGGGTGTCGGTACGGGCGCGCTTGGCGGTGACGAAGGCGTGCTGGAACAGGCGGTCGAGGCGGTTGCCGAGGGTGCCGGCGCTGCGCGCGGCGGCCCAGGCCTGTTTCACCTGGCCGAGGATCTGCGGTTCGCCCAGCACCAGCGAGTCGAGGCCGGTGGCGACCCGGAACAGATGGCGCACGGCGTCGTCGTCGCGGTGGCGATAGAGATAGTCGTGCAAGGCCAGCGGGCGGCCATCCTGCGGATGCGCGGCCAGCCATTCCACCAGCACGTCGCCGTCGCTGCTGGCCAGGGCGTAGACCTCGGTGCGATTGCAGGTGGACAGCAGCGCCACTTCCTCCACGCCCGGCAGCGCGCGCAGTGCGGCCAGCGTGGCAGGCAGCGCGTCGTCCGCGAACGCCACCCGCTCGCGCAGGGCGACTGGCGCGGTCTGGTGGTTGATACCGAGGGCGACGAGATGGGGCATGCGTTGTGGCGGGGCGACGACTGGCGGAGGTGCGTTCAGACGGTTCGGGTAAGCTGGGAACTCCCCATAGTTTACGGCCCATCACGTCGATGCCCGCATTTCCGCTTTCCATTCGCCGGTGGCCGGCGCTGCTTGGTGTCTGTCTGGCGCTGCTCGCGGGCGCTGCGTCGGCCGCGAAACCCGCGACCTCTGCCGCCGATGTCGATCCGCTGCAACCGGCGATGGCCGGCGAATACGCGCTGCAGGCCGGCAAGCTCGACGAGGCCGCGCGCTGGTATCTCGAAGCCGCCAAGGCCGCCGACGGCGATGCGGTGCTGGCCGAACGCGCCACCCGCATCGCGCTGCTGGCCAAGGACGACGACAGCGCCGCCGCCGCGCTGAAACTCTGGCGCAGCCGCGCCGGGCGTTCGCTGGCGATGCGCAGTGCCGAGGCCTCGCTGGCCCTGCGCCGCAAGAACGAATCCCTGGCCCGTCGCGAACTGCAGGCGCTGATGCGCGGCGAAGCCGATGGCGAAACAGATGTGAAGGGCGGCTGGCGTTACGCGCTGGTGGCCCTGGACGCCGGCTCCGGCGACCCGAAATTGACCGGGCGCCTGCTCGGCCAGTTGATCGATGCGATTCCCGAGCGGCTGGACGCCTGGCTGGCGTTCGGCGAGTTCGCCCAGCAGCTGCAGCGCAACGATCTGGCGGAGAAGATCGTGGCCCGGGTGATCGCCAAATTCCCGGATGAGCCCGCGGTGGCGCTGCTGCAGGCCAGCCAGCTGCGCGAGGCGGGCAAGGACGACGAGGCCCGCAAGGTGCTGGCGGGGTTGGCGGCATCGCCCACCGCGTCGCCGGAATTGATCTTCGCCGTGGCTCGCGAATACAGCGCGCTGGGTGATCACACCCGCGCCGCGGAGGTGATCGCCCGCGGTCCGCAGGACGCGCGCAGCTACACCCTGCGCGCGGCCTATCTGGCTCAGGCCGACGACAAGACCGGCGTGGGCAAGGTCTACGACGAATTGAAGCGCGACTCGGCCGCGCCCGACCCGGAGCGCCGCCTGCTGCTGGGCCAGATCGCCGAATTCATCGAACGCTACGACGAGGCGCTGGACTGGTACACCAGTGTCCCGGGCGGCCCGCAGCGGTGGCAGGCGCGGCTGCGTTCGGCCACGGTGCTGCATAAACTCAAGCGCGCCGACGAAGCCTTCGCCCGCCTGCGCGAACTGCAGACCAATGCCGACGCCGAGGAAGACACCCGCCGCGACGGGTATCTGCTGGAAGCGGAGCTGCGCAAGGAAGACGGCAATCTCGACGGCGAACTGGACAGCTACGCCCGCGCGCTCGCCGCGTTTCCCGACGACCCGCAGGTGCTCTACGCCCGCGCGCTGATGTGGGAGCGCCGCGACGAAATCCCGCGCGCCGAGGCCGATTTCCGCAAGATCCTGGCCATCGAAGCCGACGACGTGAACGCGCTCAATGCGCTCGGTTACACCCTGGCCGATCGCACCGAGCGTTACCAGGAGGCGCTGGAATTGATCTCCCGCGCCATCGCCGCGCAGCCCGACAGCGCCGCGATCATCGACAGCTACGGCTGGGTGCTCTATCGGCTCGGTCGCAACGACGAGGCGCTGGTCGAACTGCGCCGCGCCTTCACCAAACAGAAGGACGCCGAAATCGCCGCGCACGTCGCCGAAGTGCTGTGGGCGCTGGGCGAGAAGGACGAAGCGCGCAGATTCTTCGAGGAGTCGCGCAAGATCGACCCGAAGAGCCGCTCGCTGCTGCGCGCGATCGAGAAGACCGGCGTTGTGCTGCCGCCGCTGCAGGAGAAAGCGGGCGCATGAGGTTCGATACCTTGACGTTGCGTCCGTTCGCGGTCGCGCTGGCCGGCGTGATGTTGTTGGCGGGTTGCGCGACCACCGCGTCGACCCGCAGCGCGCCGCCGTTGTCGGCGGAGGCGCAGTCCGAACATCGACGCCAGCGCGCCGAATGGTTGTCGCTGTACGCAGCATGGTCGTTCACCGGCCGCGCCGCGATCAGCCGGGGCGACAAGGGCGGCAGCGGGCGGATCGAGTGGGAGCAGCGGGACCGCAACCGCTACAGCATCGCGCTCAGCGCGCCGGTGACCCGGCAGAGCTGGCGGCTGATCGGCGACCTGCATTCCGAAGCCGGGCGCATCGAAGGTCTGGAAGGCGGCCCGCGCGACGGCGAATTCGCCGAAGAACTTCTGCTCCAGGCCACCGGCTGGGACGTCCCGCTGCAACAGCTCGGCAGTTGGGTGCGCGGCGCGCTGGCGGCCGAGTACCCGGTCGAATCGGTCGAATACGACGGCCAGGGGCGACCATCGCTGCTGCGCCAGGCCGGCTGGACCGTGCGCTACACCGCCTGGCGCCCCGGCCTGGCGGGACAGCCGGATCTGCCGGCCCGCATCGAGGCCGAATCCGGCGACGCCCGGGTGAAGCTGCAGATCGACGACTGGGTGTTCGCCTCGCCATGAGCGGTTTTGCGATGACCGCGCCCGATCGCGGCGCGGGCTGGTCGGTCTGGCCGGCGCCGGCCAAGCTGAATCTGTTTCTGCGCATCGTCGGTCGCCGCGCCGACGGTTATCACGAGCTCCAGACCGTGTTCCGGATGCTCGACTGGGGCGACACCATCTATATACGTCTGCGCGACGATGGCCGCATCGTTCGTCATGGCGACTCCGCCCCGGGCGTGGCTGAGGCCGACGATCTGACCGTGCGCGCCGCCATACTTCTGCAAAAAGACGCAAATGTCGCGCAAGGTGCCGACATCGCCATCGAAAAGCGCATTCCGTCCGGTGGCGGACTGGGCGGCGGCTCCAGCGACGCAGCCACCGTGCTGCGCGTGCTCGACAAACTGTGGGGCTGCGGTCTGGGGATCGAGGCGCTGGCCGCGCTGGGACTGCAGCTCGGCGCGGACGTGCCGGTCTTCGTGCGCGGCGAGAACGCCTGTGCCGAGGGGCTCGGCGAGCGCTTGACCCCGGTCGTGCTGCCGCCGGCCTGGTATGTGCTGGCCGCGCCGGGCGTCCACGCCGCCACCGCCGAACTTTTCCAAGCCTCTGAATTGACGCGAAATGCCGCAGCCGCGACAATGGCGGGCTTCGTTTCGGACCCATTCCTGCAGGGGCAGGCGCTCGGCAACGCATTCGAGCCGGTCCTGCGCTGCCGCGAGCCCGCCGTCGAGGCGGTGTTCGCCGCATTGCGCAGTATCGGCACGCCGCGACTGACCGGCTCCGGCAGTGTGTGCTTCGTCGAATTCGCCGATCGCGAATCCGCCGAACGTGCGCTCGACGCGCTGGAAAACCGGCAGCCTCCAGGCCTCAAGGTCTGGATCGCCGCCGGCGCTCCGCGCTCGCCGCTGCTGGATGCGCTCGAAACGAATTGACGGTCCTCCAACGGGATCGTCGGGAGCCGGGAGGTCGGACGGGTCGTTTCCACGACGCATCGACCGCCGCGGCTCCACCGGAGGGGCGTCGCCAAGTGGTTAAGGCACCGGGTTTTGATCCCGGCATTCGCAGGTTCGAATCCTGCCGCCCCTGCCATCTACATCGGGATTCCGCTCCGCGGGATTCCTCCACCCGCCACGGTCAGAGCGAAGCGGAATCATCATGCAAGACGATCGTCAGTTGTTGATCTTCTCCGGCAACGCCAACCGGCCGCTGGCCGATGCGGTCTGCAAGGAGCTGGGCATCCGCCCGGGCAAGGCGCTGGTCTCCAAGTTCTCCGACGGCGAAGTCCAGGTAGAGATCGAGGAAAACGTGCGCCGCCAGGAAGTCTTCGTCGTGCAGCCGACCTGCGCGCCGAGCGGCGAGAACCTGATGGAGCTGCTGGTGATCATCGATGCGCTGAAGCGCGCGTCGGCCGCCAGCGTCACCGCGGTGGTGCCGTACTTCGGCTACGCCCGCCAGGATCGCCGCCCGCGCTCGTCGCGCGTGCCGATCACGGCGAAGGTCGCGGCCAAGATGTTCACCGCGGCCGGCGCCGACGGCGTGCTGACGGTCGATCTGCATGCCGACCAGATCCAGGGATTCTTCGATATCCCGGTCGACAACGTGTATTCGTCGCCGCTGCTGCTCGCCGACATCTGGCGCGCCTACGGCACCGACAACGTGATCGTGGTGTCGCCGGACGTGGGCGGCGTGGTCCGCGCCCGCGCCATCGCCAAGCGCCTCGACGATGCCGAACTGGCGATCATCGACAAACGCCGTCCGCGCGCCAACGTCGCCACGGTGATGAACATCATCGGCGACGTGTCGGGCAAGACCTGCGTGCTGGTCGACGACATCGTCGACACCGCCGGCACCCTCTGCGCCGCCGCGGCGGCGCTGAAGGCGCAGGGCGCCAAGCGGGTGATCGCCTACTGCACCCATCCGGTGCTGTCGGGGCCGGCGATCGACAACGTGAGCAAATCGCAGCTCGACGAGCTGGTGGTCACCGACACCATTCCGCTGTCGGACGCGGCTCGCGCCTGCAGCCGCATCCGTCAGCTCAGCGTCGCCGAACTGCTGGCCGAAACGATCCGCCGGGTCGCGTTCGGCGAGTCGGTCAGTTCGTTGTACGTCGACTGAGCCGGGTCTACCGGGCCTGATCGTCCGCACAAGCAACACCGGCACCCGTTCCGCGGGCGCCGAACCCAGGCTTCTCTGGTCGCGGAGAAGTCCAACCACCGCCGCGAGGCGGTTCAATCGCAAGCAAAGTGAGTAATCGAAATGGCAGAACACATCATCAAGGCCGCAGGCCGCAAGGACGAGGGGAAAGGTGCGAGCCGCCGCCTGCGTCATGCCGCACTGATCCCGGCCGTCATCTACGGCGGCGAAGCCGCTCCCCAGAGCCTCCAGCTCGAACACGAGAAGACCTGGCTCGCCAGCCAGAACGAGTGGTTCTACTCGTCGATTCTTGATCTGGACATCGACGGCAAGGTCCAGAAGGCCCTGTTGCGCGACATCCAGCGCCATCCGTTCAAGCAGATCATCATGCACATCGACTTCCAGCGCGTCGATGAGAACAAGGCCCTGCGCACCTCGGTGCCGTTGCACTTCCTCAACGAAGACACGTCTCCGGCCGGCAAGGCCGCAGAAGTGGTCGTGACCCACGAGCTGACCGAAGTGGTGATCGAGTGCCTGCCGAAGGATCTGCCCGAGTTCATCGAAGTCGATCTGGCCGAACTGACCGTCGGCACCATCCTGCACATGTCCGACATCAAGCTGCCGGCCGGCGTCTCGATTCCGGAACTGAAGCTGGGCAAGGAACACGATCTGGCCCTGGTCATCGCCAAGCACGGCAAGGAAGAAGCAGCCGACGCCGAAGCGCCGGTCGCCGAAGTGCCGGCCGCGAAGGTCACCAAGAAGGACGCCAAGTAATCGTTGCGGCCCGGGGCGCGTCCGCGCGTCCCGGACCGGCGATACGGTCCTCTCGCGATGGCTGCTTTACGCCTCATCGTCGGGCTGGGTAATCCCGGCGCCGAACACGTCAGAACCCGGCACAACGCCGGGTTCTGGTTTGTGGACGCTCTGGCGGAAAAGCCGGCGCGCGTTTCGGTCTGGAGAGCAAACTCTTCGGCGAAACCGCCAAGGTCGAAGT
This sequence comes from uncultured Thermomonas sp., assembly GCA_966203835.1. Classification (GTDB taxonomy): domain Bacteria; phylum Pseudomonadota; class Gammaproteobacteria; order Xanthomonadales; family Xanthomonadaceae; genus Lysobacter_I. Next base: position 2,509 of record CBIHKW010000139.1, on the reverse strand, counting down.
CGCCGGACAGACGGTCTGGCTGCTGAAGCCGGCCACGTTCATGAATCTCAGCGGCAAGTCGGTCACCGCCGCGCTGCGCTACTGGAAGATCGAACCGGACGAGATGCTGGTCGCCCACGACGAACTGGATCTGCCGCCCGGCGTGGCGCGCTTCAAGTTCGACGGCGGCCACGGCGGCCAGAACGGCCTGCGCGACATCGTGCGGCTGCTGGGCCACGGTCAGTTCCACCGGCTGCGGGTCGCCATCGGCCACCCGGGACACAAAGACAAGGTCACGCCGTGGGTGCTGGGTCGCCCGGGCAAGGACGACGACATCCTGATCCATCGCGCCATCGACGACGCCATCGACGCGCTGCCGCTGGCGGTCGCGGGCAATCACATGGATGCGATGACGAAGTTGCACACGCCTAAATAATGCATGCCCAAGTGAGGGCAGACGTCAGCGGCCAACTGCATCCGGCCGCTGACGTCTGATTTCACGATCCGCTTCAGGATCGGTTCGCTTCAAGGTCGGCTTCAAGGCCCGCCTCAACACCAGGAAACACCATGGGTATCAAATGCGGCATCGTCGGTCTGCCGAACGTCGGCAAATCGACTCTCTTCAACGCCTTGACCAAGGCGGGCATCGCTGCGGCCAACTTCCCGTTCTGCACGATCGAGCCCAACGTCGGCATCGTGCCGGTGCCGGACCCGCGCCTCAATGCGCTGGCTGAGATCGTCAAGCCGCAGAAACGCATTCCGACCGCGGTCGAGTTCGTCGACATCGCCGGCCTGGTCGCCGGTGCGGCGAGCGGCGAGGGTCTGGGCAACAAGTTCCTCGCCCACATCCGCGAAGTCGACGCGATCACCCACGTGGTGCGCTGCTTCGAGAACCCCGACGTGATCCACGTCAACAACAAGGTCGACCCGATCGCCGATATCGAAACCATCGATACCGAGCTGGCGCTGGCCGACCTGGAATCGGTCGAGAAGGCATTGCAGCGCGCCGAGCGTTCGGCCAAGACCGGCGACAAGGACGCCAAGGTCCGCGCCGAAATTCTGGGCCGGGTCCGCGCCGGGCTGGACAGCGGCAAGCCGGCGCGCGCGCTGGGCCTGTCCGACGACGACAAGCTGGCGGTCCGCGACCTGTTCCTGCTCACGCTGAAGCCGGTGATGTACGTGGCCAACGTGCTGGAAGACGGCTTCGAGAACAATCCGCATCTGGACGCCGTGCGCGCCCGGGCGGTGGAAGAGGGTGCCGAAGTGGTGCCGGTCTCGGCCGCCATCGAGGAAGAGCTGAGCCAGCTCGAAGACGCCGACCGCGACACCTTCCTGACCGATCTGGGCCTGGACGAGCCGGGCCTGAACCGGGTGATCCGCGCCGCCTACAAACTGCTGGGCCTGCAGACCTATTTCACCGCCGGCGTGAAGGAAGTGCGCGCGTGGACGGTGAAGGCCGGCTCCACCGCGCCGCAGGCCGCGGCCGTGATCCATACCGACTTCGAGAAAGGCTTCATCCGCGCCGAAACCATCTCCTACGATGACTTCCTGAAATATCGCGGCGAATCCGGCGCCCGCGACGCCGGCCGCCTGCGCCTGGAAGGCAAGGAGTACCGCGTGCAGGAAGGCGACGTGCTGCACTTCCGCTTTAACGTCTGAGCCGCGTCGCGCGTCCGCGCGATCCGATCAACACACACGCCCCGCTCGATGCGGGGCGTGTCGTTTCCAGTCTTCGGCAGGGCGATCAGTGCGCCTTGCTTTGCGCCGTTGCCAGCGCCGCGGCGTTCGCCGCCAGCCACGTCTCGAACGGCTGCGGATCCACGCCGGTCAACGCTTTGTAATCGCCGGTGATTTCGGCGATGCGGCCGGCCGCGGTGTTGGTGTCGAACGAAGCGAACACCTGCGCCAGCGGTTCCGGAAGTCCGGCGCCGATCATGCCCTGCACCAGCGTCTCGACTGGCACCGGCACCACCTGCAATGGTTTGCCGGTGGCCCGGGCCACGGCGGCGGCGATGTCGGCGGTGGTATGGGCCTGCGCGCCGCTGAGCGTCAACGTGCGCTTACCGTCGCCGTCGCCGGCCAGCGCGGTCGCCGCCGCCCGCGCCAGATCGTCGCGCGCGATATGCGCGATGCCGCCGTCGCCCGCGGCGCTGTACCACTGGCCGCTCGCCAGCGCCTGCGGCACGCTCATGAACAGATTCTCGAAGTACCAGTGATTGCGCAGCACGGTCCAACCCGGCAGCGCGCTGTCGGCCAGTGCCCGTTCGCTGCCGAGGTGGTCGGGCGCCAGCAGCAGCGGCGAGTCTTCCGGCTTCGGCATCGAGGTGTAGACGAGGTGACGGATCCCGGCCGCTTCGGCGGCGCGGATCGCGGCCCGGTGTTGGGCGAGCCGGCGGCCCGGACGGTCCAGCGCGTCGGTGCTGATCAGCAGCAGACGGTCGCCGCCGCGGAAGGCGGCGGCCAGCGAGGCCGGGTCTTCGAAATCGGCGGCGCGGACGTCGATGCCGCGGGCCGCCCAGGAGGACAGGGC
>CBIHKW010000138.1:0-10869 GCA_966203835.1 uncultured Thermomonas sp. | reverse complement strand
CCCACCCACCCCCCAAACCCCGCCCACACCGCAACGCCCAACCACACCCCGGCGCAACCCGCGGCGGGGGTCCCGCCCTACGGCCTGCTGCGACCATTTCACCGCGCGAAACAATCCCTTGTCATCGCTGGCTGTTCCGCAACGTGGAGGCCACGCGCATCCTTTGCGCCACATTGACGGCGCAGGCATTCCGCAGGCGCCGCTCCCCCACGAGGATCGCGTCATGTTGAACCGCTGGAACACCGAAAGCTTCAAACCGGCCGTGCTGTCGTCAGACCGCCCGGTGCTGGTCGATTTCTATGCCGACTGGTGCGGCCCTTGCCGCAACCAGCTACCGGTGGTGGAAGCCCTGGCCGCAGAACTGGGCGATCGTGCATCGATCGGCAAGATCAATATCGACGAGAACCCCGAGCTCGCCAGCCTGTTCCGGGTGAGCTCGATCCCCACCCTGTTGTTGTTCCGCGAAGGCCGTGTATCGAAGCGTTACGTTGGCCTGACCGGCGCGGCCGAGCTGCGCGCCGAGCTGCTCGGCGCGGAGCAATCCGGACGCTGATTGATTTCAACCGCCATCCACGTGAGAGGCGGTACTCGCTGGTGTTGTCCATCAATCCGCCCGCTTTCCACATCCCATCCCCCACGTCTCTCCCCTCCTAGTCGTCCCCAATCGAGATATCCCCCATGAAGACGCAACCCACCCAGCCCATCAAACTCTACCGTCACCCGCTGTCCGGTCATTCGCACCGCGTGCAGTTGTTCTTCGCGTTGGCCGGCATCAACCACGAAGCGATTGATGTCGACCTGATGAAGGGCGCGCACAAGCAGCCCGATTTCGTCGCCATGCATCCCTTCGGCCAGGTGCCGGTGATCGATGACGCCGGCACCGTGATTTATGACTCGAATGCGATTCTGGTCTACGCCGCCACGCGCTATGCCGATCCACAGTGGCTGCCGACCGATGCCGTCGGCGCTGCTGCCGTGCAGGCCTGGCTGTCGGTCGCCGCCGGCCAGATCGCTTTCGGTCCCGCCGCCGCGCGTCTGGTCACGGTATTCGGCGCAAAGTACAACGCCGAAGAGTTGATCGGTCGCGCCTACGGCCTGTTGACGGTGATGGAGCGCGAACTTGGCAAGCGCAGTTTTCTTGCCGGCGACAACGCCACCATCGCCGACATCGCCAGCTACAGCTATATCGCGCATGCGCCGGAAGGCAATGTGTCGCTGGCCGACTATCCAAACGTCCGTGCCTGGCTGGCGCGTATTGAAGCACTGCCCAGTTTCATGCCGATGCAGTCTACGGCGGTTGGGCTCGCGGCCTGATCATCCGACGAATAGCGCTAACACGGCGCCAGCGGCCCAGTACCGTTGGCGCCGTTCCTTGTTGATGGAGAGTCCACGATGCCCGTAGCCAACCGCACCGACACACGGTCGCCATTCCATGACGGTGAACGCGAGATCCAGCGCATGCTTGGCGTCTCCGAGCGCATGGAGGTCTTCGCCCGCAAAGTGGTGCGCGATCATCTGACCGAACAGCACCGCACGTTTTTCGCGCAGTTGCCATTCATCGTGGCCGGCAGCGTCGATGCCGGTGGTGCGCCGTGGGCCACGCTGCTCGAAGGCGAGCCCGGTTTCATGCAGTCGCCGGATACGCGCCATCTGCGCATCGGCGCGCGGGCCGCAGTTGGAGATCCCGCAGCCGCGGGCATGCGCGCAGGCGACGCACTGGGCCTGCTCGGCATCGAACTGCATAGCCGCCGCCGCAACCGCATGAACGGCCGCGTCGTCGATGCCGGCGATACCGGCATCGCGGTCGAAGTCGGGCACAGCTTCGGCAACTGTCCGCAATACATCCAGACCCGCGGTTTCCGCTTCGCGCGCCAGCCGCAGACGCAGCCGGCGGCTGGCGTGGAACGCGCGACCACGCTCGATGCCGCCGCGCGCGCGCTGATCGCTGCCGCCGACACATTCTTTGTTGCCAGCTATCTCGACATCGACGGTGATCCCGCCGCGCGACAGGTCGATGCCTCCCATCGCGGTGGCAAGCCGGGATTCGTGCGCATCGACGGCAACACCCTGACCATTCCCGATTTCGCCGGCAATCTGCACTTCAACACGCTCGGTAACCTGCTGCGCAATCCGCGCGCCGGGCTGCTGTTCGTCGATTTCGAAAGCGGCGATTCGCTGCAGCTCAGCGGCCGGGTCGAGATCGTGTTCGACGGCGACGAGGTGCGCAGTTTCCAGGGTGCCGAGCGCTTGTGGCGGTTCACGGTCGAACAGGTGGTGCGCCGCGCCAGCGCGTTCGCGTTGCGCTTCGAATTCGGCGAGTTCTCGCCCAATGTGTTGATGACTGGTTCATGGGACGAAGCCGCCGCGCGGCAGCGCGCCGAGGCGTTGCGCATGGCGTGGCGCCCGTTCCGGGTCGCACGCATCGACGACGAGAGCAGCACGATCCGAAGTTTCCACCTTGAACCCACCGATGGCGCCGGTTATGCCGTCTACCAAGCCGGGCAGCATCTGCCGATCCGTGTGACCGTCGACGACGACCCACTGCCGACACTGCGGACTTACACGCTGTCCAGCGCACCTGCGGACGGCGTGTACCGGATCAGCGTGAAGCGACAGGGCAAGGTGTCGATGCATCTGCACGATCATGTGAAAGTCGGTGATCTTATTGATGTGCGCGCACCAGCCGGCGATTTCACCATTGATGCTGGTGTGAAGCGGCCGGTGGTGTTGCTGTCGGGTGGTGTCGGCGCCACGCCGATGCTCGCGATGCTGCGCCATCTTGTCTACGAAGGACGTCGCCGTCGCGGCATGCGCCCGGCGTGGTACATCCACAGTTCGCGCACGTTGCCGGAGCGGCCGTTCGATCGAGAACTCGCGGAACTGGTTACGGCATCGGGTGGGCGCGCGTTCGTCGTGCAGGCGCTGAGCGAGCCGGGCGATGCCAAGCCTGGTCGCGATTATCAGCACCATGGATACATTGACGCTGCGCTGCTTAAAAGCGTGTTGCCGTTCGACGACTACGATTTCTATCTGTGCGGCCCGCCTGCGTTCATGCAAAGCCTGTACGACCAGTTGCGCGACTTGCGCGTCGGCGATGACCGCATCCATGCCGAGGCCTTCGGTCCGGCCAGTCTCAAGCGCCGGCCCGATGCCGGCGCCGTCATCGAAGCACTGCCGGCCGTCGCCACCGACAGCGTTCCGGTGCTCTTCGCGCGTTCGGCAAAAGAGGCGCGCTGGTCGCCGCAGGACGGCAGCCTGCTGGAGCTGGCCGAAGCGCGCGGGCTTGCGCCCGAGTACAGCTGTCGTGGCGGCAGTTGTGGCACTTGCCGCACAGCTGTCAGTGAAGGGCAGGTGACCTATGCCGAAGTTCCGGGCGCCAGCCATGCGCCGGGTGACGCCCTGGTCTGTTGCGCGGTGCCCGCCGCCGGCAGTGCGCGCATCGTGCTGGATCTGTGAGTACCGCGGCGGCGTCATCGACGCTGGTGGAGGCGTTCGCACGTTCGCCAGCGGCGCTGTCGGCCTATCGCGGCCTGTCGCGCATCGCCGGCGAAGGCGCGCTGTCTGCACCGATGCGACGGCGCTTGGCGGTGGCGTTGGCGGCGCAGAGTGGTTGTCCACATTGTCTGTCGATTGCCACCGCGGCCGCGCGGCAAGGTGGCCTCAATGGCAACGAGATCATGGCCAACGCCTTGGGCCATTCACAGGACGCGCGTGCCGAACGCGGCGTTGCCTTCGCGCTGCTGGTGTTCGAGCATCGCGGCGCGGTGTCGGACGATGCCTTGGTCGCAGTGCGCGCCAGCGGCTATTCGGACGCGGAAATCGCCGAGATCGTCGTCCATGTCGGACTTGCCACGCTCAGTGGCGCCATGGCCAGGCTCACGCGGCTGTCGGCATGCAAGGACACGGCGGCACCTGCTTCCGTTCAGTCTGCTTCTCAGGCCCGCAATTTCGCTGGATGAAATGAACTTGTGCGTGGCGAGGTGATTCTTCCGCCAGGTTTGTGCAGTCATGCTTCACACACACCACAGCACATCTTTTCGGAGTCATCCATGTCCACCTTTCTTGAAGCCGTCTGGCTGTCCTTCACGCCGTCGCGTCCGCACTGTGCGGTGGCAGAAGTCGACGTTGCAGGTCTGAGCAGCATGTCGCTGCTGGAATGGCTGGGCGAGCCTGTGCGCGAATGCGTCGATGCCTTCGATCATCGGGCTCACTGAGGTGATCTTCATGCAGAGATCCCTTTCATTCGGCGCCCGCATGCGCGGCGCAGGTACCCAGGCGCCACCGATGCCTTCGCTCGCAATTGTCCTGCTCGGCAGCCTCGGATGCAGCCTTGCGATCCTCGCCGCGTTCCTGCTGGGCCGCGCGATGGACAGTGCACCGGCGATCCTCGCCTCTCTCGGCGCCTCGTGTTTCCTCGCGTTCTGCGTGCCGGCGAGTCCGCTGGCACAGCCACGGGCGATTGTTGGCGGCCATCTCGCTACGTCGCTGGCCGGCCTGCTTGCAACTGCGGTCTTCGCCGACCCGATGATCGCCGCGGCGGTCGGTGTTGGCCTCGGTGCGGCCGCGATGCAATTGGGCCGCTGCGGCCACCCGCCTGCAGGCGCGACTCCCATCCTCATCGCGCTGACCCAGCCGGGGCTGGCAGTGCTCTGGACCCTGGTATTGCCTGGCGCACTGGCGGTGACCGCGGTCGCGCTGATTTTCAACGGGTTGCGCAGCGATGTGCACTACCCTCAATACTGGAAAGGCTGAGGAGCTGATCATGAACACACGCCATGTTGACGTCGCCGTGATCGGCGCGGGTTCCGCGGGCATGGGCGCGTATCGCGCCGCACGCCATCACACCGACGATGTCTGGCTGATCGACCCGGGCCCCTACGGCACCACCTGTGCACGCGTGGGCTGCATGCCCAGCAAGTTGCTGATCGCCGCAGCCGATGCAGCGCACGAGGTCGAGGCTGCGCATGGTTTCGGCGTGATCGCTGCGCCCCCGCGCATCGATGGCGTCGCGGTGATGGCGCGGGTGCGCGCCGAGCGTGATCGCTTCGTCGGCTTCGTGCTGGAGTCGGTGCAGTCCTGGCCGGCCGAACGCCGGCTGCAGCAGCGTGCGCGTTTCGTCGCGCCCGGCGTGCTGGCGCTGGACGATGGCCGTGAAGTGCATGCCAAACGCATCGTCATCGCGACGGGTTCGCGGCCTGCCGTACCGCAGGTTTGGCGCGACGCGCTCGGCGACCGCCTGATCGTCAATGACGATGTCTTCGAATGGCAGGATCTGCCCGCGTCGGTCGCCGTGGTCGGCGCCGGTGTCATCGGGCTCGAACTTGGTCAGGCGCTGCATCGTCTTGGCGTGCGCGTGCGCATCTTCGACCGCTCCGGTCGTCCTGGCGGGCTGACCGATCCGGTGGTCGCCGCGCACGCCAGCAAGGTGTTGGCCGCGGATACGCCACTGGCGATCCGGGCGCGGATCGACGCCGTTGCGCGCGAAGGCGACAGCGTGCGCATCGATTGGACCGGCGATGGCGCGACGCAGACGGAGCACTTCGACTATCTGCTCGTTGCCACCGGCCGTGTTCCCAATCTGGAATCGCTCGATCTCGCCGCCAGCGGGCTTCCACTGGATGCGCGCGGTGTGCCGATTGCGGACCCGCACACCGGCCGCATTGGCGACAGCGCAGTGTTCATCGCCGGGGATGTCGCCGCGCGGCGGATGCTGTTGCATGAAGCCGCTGACGAGGGTCGCATCGCGGGCGACAACGCTGGGCGCTTCCCTGATGTGCGTGTGCGTCCGCGCCGCGCCGGTCTGGCCATCGTCTTCAGCGATCCGCAGATCGCGATCGCCGGGCGTGGTTTCGCTGAACTGCAAGCCGCAGGCGTCGAATTCGAAATCGGCGAGGTCGACTTTGGCGACCAGGGCCGCAGTCGTGTGATGCGGCGCAACCGGGGCCTACTGCGCGTTTACGGCGAAACCGGCAGCGGCCGTTTCCTCGGCTCCGAGATGATCGGCCCGGACGCCGAACACCTCGCGCATTTGTTGGCGTGGGCGGTTCATGCCGGCATGAGCGTGCAGCAGATGCTCGATGCGCCGTTCTATCACCCGGTGGTGGAAGAAGGCGTGCGCACCGCGCTGCGCGTGCTCAATCGCAAACTGGCCATGGGCCCGGCGCCGGTCGAGCATTGCCTCGATTGCGGCCCTGGCGCGTGAGGACGCACACATGATCGTTGCATACACCGCCGACACGCCGAACGGCATCAAACTGCCGATCGCACTCGAAGAACTTGGCCTCGATTACCGCATTGTCCGCGTTGCGCTGGGCGCGGGCGAACAGAAAACGCCGGCCTTCATGGCGATGAACCCGAACGGCCGCATTCCGGTGATGTTCGACGACGCCGGGCCGCTGGGCGATGAAGCCCTGTTCGAATCCGGCGCGATCCTCTGGGATCTGGCCGAGCGATATCCAGGACTGATGCCCGCGGACCCGGCCGAACGCCTGCGCGCGCTACAGTGGTTGATGCTGCAGGTTGCCGGCGTCGGCCCGATGTTCGGCCAGGCCGGATGGTTCCTGCGCTCGGCGCCGCAGCGGGTGGACTTCGCGGTCGACCGCTACGTCGGCGAGGCGCGCCGACTGGCCGGCGTGCTTGACCGGCGCCTGCAGGAAGCGCCGTGGCTTGCCGGCAGCACCTACACGGTCGCCGACATCGCGCATTTCGGCTGGATCCGTTCCGCCAGTTACGCCGATGTGGATCTCGCGGACTTCCCGGCGCTGGCCGCCTGGCAAGCACTTATCGCGGCGCGGCCTGCTGTGCAGCGAGCGGTCGCGCGGTTGGCGGCTCAGCGGTAGCGGTTGATCTCGTCGCGCAGCGCGCGCGCGGCGCTTGCAGCGGCTTCGGCGTAATCGTCGCCCTGTGATGCGTACAGGATCGCGCGCGAGGAACTCACGATGAGGCCGGTACCGTCGCTGGTGCATGCATTGCTCACCACGGCTTCGACATCACCGCCCTGCGCGCCAACGCCCGGCACCAGAAAGGGCACGTCGCCGACGATCGCGCGCATTTCGCGCAGTTGTTGCGGCCAGGTCGCGCCGACTACCAGCACGCAGTTGCCATTGCCGTTCCACTCACCCGCGATTGTTTCGGCGACGTGCCGGTATAGCGGACGACCGTCGACGACAAGATCCTGGAAATCGCCAGCGCCGGCATTCGAGGTGCGGCACAGGATCACCACGCCCTTGTCGGCGTGATCGAGGAACGGTTGCACGGAATCGCGGCCGAGATAGGGGTTTACCGTCACCGCGTCCGCGCCATAGCGATCGAAAGCCTCGCTGGCGTAGTGCTGCGCGGTACTGCCGATGTCGCCGCGTTTGCTGTCCAGGATCACCGGGATCTGCGGGTAGCGGAAGCGGATGTGCATGATCAACATGCGCAGCGCTTCTTCGGCATTCATCGCCGCGAAATGTGCGATCTGCGGTTTGAACGCGCAGGCGTATCGGGCGGTGGCGTCGACGATGTCGCGGCAGAACTCGAAGATCGCATTCGGATCAGGTATAGGAAATTCAAACGCCCTTTTCTGGCAGTCTGTCGGGTAGGCGGCAGCCGCGCAAGCGCCGGTTTGGGCAAGGATCGGGCCTGCGCGAGCGCCATTTCGGCATCAGTTGGCCGCGCAGCCTCGCCATCCGTGGCCATTTCTCACTGAATCCCGGCATCGGGCCAAGCGCGCCCCTGCGGAATCGCTGCCGCATCTAATCGCTGTTGGTTGTCGCGGTTGGTGGCGTGGCCGATCTTGCGACTACGCGGCCATGTCCACGGCCGGTGGCCCGCGCGGTCGGGGGCGGTAGTGCGCTTCCTCCAGCACGCCGTGTTTCTCGAAGTGGGCGAGGATGGCGCGGATGGCGATGGGTTCTTCGATGCTGGCCACGATCCGTACCGCACCGCCGCAGTGGACGCAGGTGCTCACGTCGATGCCAAACACGCGCTTGAGGCGTTGCGCCCAGGTCATCCCGCGGCGCTTCTCCTCGGGGCTGCGCGGCTCGTCGGTGACGCTGGCCTCAACCGGCGCGGCATCGGTCGCAGGCCGCTTCCCGCGTCCGGACGGCGTCAACTGCGCGCGCAGGTTTGCGTTGGGAGCGAATACGCCGTGGAACCGGGTCAGATGCGCGCGTGGCGGCGGCACCAGCGCCGCCAGCTTGGCGATGAAGTCCACCGCATCCCATTCGACATGCGTGGTCCCATTTCGCCACGGGGTCTTGAGTTCGTAACGCACCCTGCCCTGCGGCGAGATCGACAGCCGCTTTTCGCTGATCGCCGGGCGCGTGATGTACCGGCACAGCTTTTCCAACTTCTGGCTTTCATGCGCCTCGGCGGCAACGCCGGCATGCAGTGAGAATCCGCCCACCTGGCCGGCATCGCCTTCCAGCAGACCGGCGTCGCCGGGCAGCGTTTGCAGGGTGGCGACTTTGCGCCCGGCCTGCGCGCCGGTGGCGATGCGGTAGGTGATCGAACTCATCCACAGCCCGTCCATGCCGTCGCCGCCGCTCGCGCAGTCCGACAGGAAACGGGATTCGTCCTCGCCTTCGAGCCAGCCCTTGCGGGTCAGATGCCGGCACACGCGATTCGCGATCGTGTCAGCCAGCTGCGTCAACTGCGCGGAGGTCGGGGCGCGGGTGCGATGCAGTCGCGGTTTGCGCTGCGGTTGCTCCACGTTCTTCTCATACACGCCGTCGAGCCACAGCATGTGGAAATGGATGTTGAGGTTGAGCGCGCTGCCAAAACGCTGGATCAGCGTCACCGCGCCGCACTGCGCCGCCTCCCGCGGCACGCCCCCCTGATCGGCTAACCAGCGCGCGATCACGCGATGCACAATCGCCAGTACCGGGCCGATGGCGTCGGGCTTGCTGGCGAACAGAAAGCGCAAGGGGTAAGGAAAGCTCAGCACCCATTGCCGTACTGGGCGCGGGCCAAACACCTCCTCTACCAAGTGCCGCGCCGACTCGGCCATGCGCCGCGCGCCGCAACTCGGGCAGAACCCGCGCTTCTTGCAGGAAAACGCCACCAGCCGTTCCGCATGGCACTGCTCGCACACCACCCGCAGGAAGCCGTGGTCGAGTACACCGCAGCGCAGGTATTCCTCGAATTCCTCGTGCACCTGCTTGGGAAGCAAGCGATCTTCGGCCTCAAGACGTGCGAGGAAGTCCGGGTAGTGCGCCTGCACCAGCGCGTACAGCAGCGTACGCTCAGGAACATGGCGCGCGTAGCTCGGCGCGGCCGCCTGCGCGGTCGCGGCGGCGACGCAGCCTTTCTGTCAGGGAAGCGGCTCGTCTCCAGACGTTCCCCGACAATTATTTTTTTGAGGGGCCGCGTGGCGCTCAGTTCAAGCAGGTCGGAAATGCAGTTCCACCCTGGATGGCCCAACAGATCGCTGGTGTCGTTTATTCGTACCTCAAAGCCTGATCAGCCGCTGATTTCGATCTTCACGTCGCCCGAGACAACAAAATCTGCTGCACGTTGCAGAGCCCCACTCTGATTCGACCTGAGTGTGCATTCCCAGACGACGGCCACGCGCCAGCCAAGAGCACGGAGTTTCTCCTCTGAGGCGACATCCCGACGCTTGTTCGCAGAAATCTTTGCCGTCCGGAATTCGGTTCTGGTAGCGGGCACCGTTGCGAATCGGCAGCTATCATGGCCATGCCAGAAGCAGCCGTGAACAAAGACAACAGCCCTGTAGCGAGGAAGAACCAAGTCAGGCTTGCCTGGCATGTCGCGCGGTGAAAGCCGGTATCGAAACCCAAGACCATGGAGATGCCGGCGGACGAGCATTTCCGGTCTGGTATCACGCGCACGGATTGACGCCATCATGCGTGATCTGACTTCGGGCGCAACAATGTCTACCAAGACTCGCCTCCGATCCAACAGTACCTTTTAGAGGTTACCAAGTTCGCGATCGCCAAGAAATCGCCTTGGTTTCTCAATCCACAGCCGTTCGTATCCACTTGGACAAGCATTGAGGCCATAAAACCGCTCTCCCGAGACCACACGTAACTCATTGAGCTGCAAGGGATTACGAAAACCATTCTGTGGACTTGACAATCGTGAAGTCCACAGGGACGGAGAAAGAGAGGGAGAAATTGGCGAAATTTTCGCCAAACAATACCAAGGGGCGCGAGGCCGAAGTCCACAGCCCAAACGCGAAACCCCCGCATTTGCGGGGGTTTCGAGATACGGCAGAGAGGGTTTGCCGTCATGTATTGGTCGGGGTAGCCTCCACCCCATGGGCCGCCTAAGTCATTGATTCTGGAAATCAGTGCGCGAAAGCCGGACTTTGGTTGCCCCCAACACTGCCCCCAGCAAGGGCTGGCTTGTAGGGGAGGCCCTGGGACGTTGCGGAATAGATGGGACTCTTCTTATGGCGAGCGGAGACTTGCCTAGGGCGGCTTCCGGCCAGAAGCAGACGTTGGTTATTGAACCTGACCCTATTTCTTCAATTCGCGAGCGTAAACGGTCAATTTTCCGCCGTCGCAGGGCGCCAGAACGGCGTTGCGGACGCCGACAACACACCGCGATCACGCCCGGGTTCACGGCCGGAAATGGCGAAAAGATCGCCGTCTTCGGGTTGCTTCGACGGCGACCTGATGGTCGGCGGGTTGTCCAAGAGCGATTCTCGGGGGTGAAATCTGGCTTTTTACAGCCGCCGAAAGGCTCGCGAGATGCCTTGCGGACAGCGGACAACACACCGCGCAGCCTTTCGCATTAGAAATAGTGGGCCAGTTCCAGCTGCACGTAGTCATCCTGCCGGAAGCCGTAAAAGGGGTCCGATGGGATGGAATTCACGAAGAAACGCGATTCCAGCGACAGCTTCCAGCCGTCGCCCAGACGCCG
>CBIHKW010000137.1:0-10975 GCA_966203835.1 uncultured Thermomonas sp. | reverse complement strand
GTTTCGTACAGCTCACCGGCGAGGTCGGCACCGGCAAGACCACGCTCAGCCGGCTGCTGCTGAATCAGCTTCCCGAGAACACCCACGCCGCGCTGGTGCTGAATCCGCGTCTGGAGCCGGCGGAACTGCTGCAGACGATCTGCGAGGAACTGCGTCTGCCGGCCGGCGGCACGGCAACACCAGCCGCGACGCCCACCGGCAAGCGCAAGGGCACCAAGGCGGCTGCGCCCGCAAAACCCGGCGGCAAGGCGATGTTCGATGCGCTCGGCGCGTATCTGCTGGAGGCCTACGCCAAGGGCGACCGGGTGGTGCTGATCATCGACGAGGCGCAGAACCTCTCGACCGAAGCGCTGGAGCAGGTGCGGCTGCTCACCAATCTCGAAACCGAAACCCAGAAGCTGCTGCAGATCATCCTGATCGGCCAGCCGGAGCTGCGCGACACGCTGGCGCGGCCGGAACTGCGCCAGCTCGCGCAGCGCATCACCGCGCGCTACCACCTGCGGCCGCTCGACGAGGCCGGCACCACGGCTTATCTGCGCCATCGGCTGACCACCGCCGGGGCCAAACGCTTCCCGTTCGCGCAGGACGCGGTACGCCGCATCCATCAGCGCAGCGGCGGCGTGCCGCGGCTGATCAATGTGATCGCCGAACGCGCCCTGCTTGGCGGCTATGCCCACGACCTGCTGAGCATCGACGCGAAAACCGTCGAACGCGCCGCCAGCGAAGCCCTGGCGCCATCATCGACCGCGCATCCGCAGCGCGACCGCACCGCACTCATCGCTGCGGGCGTGCTCGCGTTGACCGCACTCGTCATCGCATTCGCGCTGTCGCGAACGTCGTCGGGCGACGCTGGCGCGATCCGTGATCCTGTCGCTACGACAACGCCCGTCGTCAGCGCGCCGGCGGCAAGCTCGACAAAACCCGACAACACTGCGCTGGACGGCACCGCGCTGCTGCAGCGCGTTCGGCAAACTTCAGCGCCGTCGCCGCGCGAATGGCAGACACTGGTAGCGGCGTGGAAAGCGCCTGCCGCGCTGCGCAAGGCGCCGCCCGATGCCTGCCCGCCCACGCTGTCGCCCGGCTGGCGTTGTCTGCGCAGCCGCGCGCAGTTGGATCAATTGCTGCGGATCGACCGTCCGGTCCTGCTGCGCCTGCGCGCCGAACCGCAGGCGGTGTGGGCGTCGCTGCTCGGCGCGGACACCGCTGCGGGCGAAAGCAACGTGCGCGTCTCGCTGGACGGCAGCGCACTCGATGTCGATCGGGTCGCGCTGGCCGGCGTCTGGAACGGCGAATATCTCGCGATCTGGCCGGCGCCGGACGCGCTCGAAACGAAGTTCGCGGCAGGCGATGCCGCCGCCATCGACTGGGTGCGCCGCCATCTGCGCGCCGAGGGCGACGACAACAGCGATCCGTCCGCCGCGCTGCGCGCGTTCCAGGCGCGTCTGGGGCTGCGCAGCGATGGCGCATTGAACGCTGAAACCCTCTTCGCGCTGTCGCGTCGCGATGCCGGCCCGCGCCTTCGCGCGCAGGAGCCCTGAGCGATGTCCTTCATTCTCGACGCCCTGCGCAAACCCGAAGCCGCGCGCCGCCGCAGCGAAGCGCCCGACCTGTTCGCGTCGATGCCCGCCGCACGCGAGCCCGCGCGCGCGCGCGCGAACTGGCCGCTGTGGCTGCTCGGCGCCGTCGCCGCGATTTCGCTGATCGCGGTGCTGTGGCTGCTCGCGCAGCGCACGCCGCCGGCATCGCCCGAGCCATCGAACGCCGACACCACGGCCGAAACCGCGCCGGCGGACGACTCCGCAACCACCGCACCGTCCTCCGCGCCTGCCCCCGTGCCGACGCAGGCGCCGCCACCGACGATGGATCACCCGCCACCGCACGTCGCTGCCACCGCGACGCCGACGCCGGCCACACCCCTTCCATCGCCGACGCGCGAGCTGCCCGCACCGCCGCCGGAACCCGCAGTCGTCGTCGCGCCACCGTCGGCCGCGTTGCCCACGGGCAGCATCGTCTCGCTCGCCGATCTCGACCCGGCCACGCGCAAGCTGCTGCCGCCGCTGAAGCTCAGCATGCATCTGTGGAACGAAACACCGGCGCAGCGGTTCGTCATCCTCGATGGCCAGCGGCTGCGGGAAGGCGATGTGCTCGGTGAACTGGTGATCGAACGGATCACCCGCGACGGCGCGGTGCTGGCCTGGCGAGGCGCTCAACTCAAGATCGAACTGCGCTGAGCGCTTGTCTTAGATCTGCTGATCGGATCCGTTCGGATCCGTAGAGCGGCCTTCAGGTCGCTTGAATTCGACACGACCATTGGAGCAGCGGCCTGAAGGCCGCTCTACAGGGGATGTACTTCGTTTTGCCTGTTTGCCGTTGCGCGAACCAAGGCATGCGCCGAGGCCTCAGCGCATCTCGTCGCAGGCGTAGCTGCGCAGCAGATCGGGCAGCGTCTTGCCCGGCTCGTCACGAAAGCGTTCCGCGAGCGCCTCGATCGTGCGGATGCGGTCGACGCGGAAACTGCGGAAGTCCTGGCGCGATTCGCACCAGGCGGCCAAGGTCCACACATTGCCCCAGTAGAAACAGCCCAAAGGCCGCACCACCCGCGTGCTCGCCTTGTCCTTCAGATCGAGATAATCGAGCCGCAGCCTGGTCTTGCTCTCGGTAGCGTGGCGCAATGCCTGCAGACGGTCGCGGGTTTCGGGATCGGGCCCGACCGATGGCGCGTACACCGCCAGACTTTCGGCGGCGGCGCGCTCAGCGCTAGGCAAGACCGCCAGAATCTTCGCCAGCGCATCCTCCGCGCGCCGCGCCAGTCCAGTGTCGATGCGCGGCTGGGCGATGCGCACACAGGCCACCAGCGCCTGCGCTTCGGCGGTATCGAACATCAGCGGCGGCAGATCGAAACCGCGGCGCATGCGGTAGCCCACACCGGCCTCGCCTTCGATCGGCACGCCCTGCGCCTGCAGCGCGGCGATATCGCGATAAACCGAGCGCTGCGAGATTTCCAGGCGCTCGGCGAGATGCGCGGCCGTCGTCAAGCGACGGCCGCGGATGAGCTGCACGATCTGGAACAGACGGTCGGCGCGGCGCATGTCGTGGATTCGAGCGACTCGCCGCATGCGTCGGAGCGCATGCGACGACAATCACTCGCCCATGTAACAGCAATTCAATTTATTGCCATCGAGGTCGCGGAAATACGCCGCGTAGAAGCCGGGATACCGCTGGCCCGGCGCACCCTCGTCGGTACCGCCGAGTTCGATCGCCTTGGCGTAGATGCGGTCGACCTGCTCGCAGTTGGCAGCGGCCAGTGCGACCATGACGCCATTGCCGACGGTCGCGGCTTCCTTGTTGAACGGATAGGTGATGCCGAGGCCGGCGCCATGCTCCGAATTGCCCCAGGCGATGAAGTAATCGGGTTCTTCCATGAAGCGCTTGGCGCCGATTTCGGCGAGCACCGCATCGTAGAAGTCCGCGGCGCGGGCGAGATCGTGGGTACCGAGCGTGGTGTAGGCGAGCATGGGCGTGTCCTGTGTTTGGGCGCGGTCGGCGCGTGGTCGGGAGCGCACAGCATCCGCGCCCCCTGCTGACAGCATTCTGTCAGTAGCCTGCTGTTGGCGAAATGATGTCGACGGAATGTTGTCGGCGCGGAAGGTGGCGGACCGTTATGCTACGCCCGACCGCGCCATCGGCGTCACCGATCCCTGCCCATGCCCCAGATCCGCTTCGAACTCGACCGCGACCATATCGAACTGAACCAGTTGCTGAAGCTGACCGGCGTCTGCGACAGCGGCGGCGCCGGCAAGCACCTGGTCGCCAGCGGTGCGGTGCGCGTGGATGGCGTCGTCGAACTGCGGAAGACCTGCAAGATCCGCAGCGGCCAGCGCGTCGAAACCGGCGACGCGGCAATCGATGTCATCGCCGACGTCATCGCAGACTGAATTCGGATCGGATCCGTAGGAGGGCCTTCAGGCCCGATGCTTTTTACGCAAAGTTCTCGGGCCTGAAGGCCCTCCTACAGGGCGAACTAGGCGATCGCGAGATCGCGCTCCGCCTGGCACAGCAGGTCGTGGAGTTCGCGCACCGCATCGGCATCGCCGTCGACCGCACCGCTGCCCAGCGTCTCGATGTAGCGGCATGATGCGTAGTCCTGCGCCTTGCGCTGGTAGGCGTCGATCCACTGCAACCGCGCCGGCAGCTTCGCGTGTTCCGGCCGCCATGCGGCCGAATACGGCGGTCGCATGCGCTGCAGCCCCATCCGCCACGGTTTCGGGCTCACCCGCGCGCGGAAACAATTCTGGTTGTGGCACATCCGCGCATACATCTTGTCCACGCCGAGCGCATCGAAGCAGGCCGCGACCGCCGGCTCGCGCGGATCGAACAGACGATGCAGCGCCAACAGCCGCAGACCTGCGGGCGTGCGATAGACGCGCACGCGCCAGTCGGGATGTTGGGTCATGAAAGCCGTGACGCGGCGCATGGCGTAGCGTTCGTAGCCGCCGGTGGATTGGATCCATAGCCAGCTCGCGAGCTCGGCCAGGACATATCCGAACAGATAGCCGCCGAAAAGACCCGCAAGGGCCGCAACCATGTATCGCGCCGGCGATGGATCCGGCATGGCCAGCACGATCGATGCGATCAGCAAACCTGCCAACAGACGCCATCCGCGGATGTTCGGTCGGTCCATACGCACGGTGAAATCGATATCCGCGAACAACACGCCTGGGGTGTTCAGGCACAGCGCGCCATAACCGTTGCGGGTAATCACGCTGTCGCCGTGGCGGTCGACGATCTCCTCGCGGATCGGTACGCCGTCGGCGCCGTTGTAGGCGACCCGACGTTCGCGTCTGGGCAGCGTCTCGCCGGCGAGCACGCGCTCGAGCGCCTCGCGTGTGCGCGCATCGGCGTGCGCCTGGGCCTCGGCTTCACTGATGTCGGACCAGCCGAAACGCCGCACCGTCACCTGACGTTTGCGGTCGCGATGCTGGAGACGGGCTTCGGCCCAGTAGTTCGGAATGATCATGGCGATGACCGGATGATTCCGCGCATGCAGCTCATCCCATCGTCATGAGGAGACGGACCCGGGCGGACTCAGGCCCGGGCGCGTTTCGGGAAACCCACCAACTGCTGTAGATCCTCGTCCCACAGTTTCAGCTTCGCGCAGCGCAGGCTGGACCAGAGGGTCAGACGCGGCGCTTCCTGCAGCGCGGGGCTGGACTCGAAGGCTTCGCGCAGGCGGTAATTCGGAATGCGGCTGGCGAGATGATGAATGTGGTGATACGCGATGTTGCCGGTGAACCAGTGCATCACCCGCGGCAGGTCGTAGAACGAGCTGCCGGAGACTGCGGCCTCGTGGGAGCTCCACTGCTCGCCGCGCGTCCAGTAGGCGCCTTCGAACGTGTGCTGCACGTAGAACAGCCACACGCCGGCGGCACCGGCGATCAACACCACCGGCAGATGCACCAGCAGGGCGATGTGCCAGCCGACCGTCCACCACATCGCCACGAACACGACCGCGAGGGTGAGGTTGTTGAGCAGCACGCTCAGCCATTCCTTTTTCCACGTGAACGGCATATCGAACGGGAAGCGGTGCTTGATAACGAACTGGTACATCGGGCCGATGCCCAGCAGCACCGGAGTGCTGCGGTAAAAGCGGTAGCAGAAGCGGCCGAACGCCGAACGCTGGCGATACTCGGCGACGGTCAGGGTTTCGATGTCGCCCACTTCGCGGCGGTCGAGATTGCCCGAGGTGCCGTGATGGATCGCGTGGGTCTTCTTCCAGTAGCCGTACGGGAACAGGGTGACCACGCCCAGACAGCGGCCCACCATATCGTTGGCGCGCTGGCTGGCGAAGAACGAGCCATGGCCGCAGTCGTGCTGGATGATGAAGGTGCGCACGTACAGACCGGCGGTCGGCAGCGCCAGCAGCAGCGTCCACAGATAGTTCCACTGGTCGATCACGCTCCAGGCCATCAGCGCCCACAGCGCAGCGAATGGCACCAGGGTATTGACCAGTTGCCACACGGCGCGACCGGCCACGGGACGGGCGAATTCAGCGCAGCGTTGACGCAATTGGGAGGCCGTGGACGGGACAGAGGGTGTTTCGATCGCGGTTTCGGTCACGCGGAGGACTCCGGGAAGATGAGCGATTGTGGGCGGCCGGGGCCGACATCGCAATGCATGCGTATGCGTATGGTGTGATCCAGTACTGATCCGGTGCAGCCAAATGCCGATGGCGGCCATTCGCACCCGCATCGCCCGGGATTCGCGACCCCCGGTTTTCCTCGATTAAACTCGCCGCCTCATCATCCACCCGGCCGATGCGCCGCGTTCATCTTATGGATAACACCACTCGACTCGGCATGGACCTGTGGGACTTCGGCGATCTGGTGCTGAAGAGCCGCGTGTTCGATGCGATCCGCGACGGCACGGCGCGCTACCCGATCTTCCGCTCGTTGCGGTTCGCCGCGCGCGAAGACGTGCTCGGGCTGTTCGATCGTCTCGCCACCCAGCCCGGCTGGCGCGCGCAGCGCTTGCGCTCGGCGGAGCTGCTGATCGATGCCGAAGGCCTGTTCATGACCGCCCACGGCGGGGCGAAACCGGAATACTGTTCGTGCGGGTTCTCGATCTGGGCCGACTCGGTGGAGCGCGCCGAAGCGGCGCTGGCCCGGATCTCGGCGCTGGTCGCCGATACGCGCATGAACGAAGCGATGTTTTCGATCGATTGGCACTTCATCACCTCGAAAGGCCAGCTCGAAAGCGCGGAAATCGAAGAACTGGCCGACGACCGCCTGCTCGACAGCGCCTACCCGGAGATCCGCGGGGGCGTCGACGGCTTCGTGGGCCGCTATCTGGCCTCGTCCGAATCGGTACTGGTCGTGCAGGGTCCGCCCGGCACCGGCAAGACCCGGCTGATCCGCGCGATCCTCGGCACGATGTCTCGCCAGCGCGGCCGGCAGGCGCGGGCGCTGTACACCGGCGACACCAAGAGCCTCGAGAACGACGAAATCTTCGTGAAATTCATCACCGGCTGGGAGGATGCCTTCGTGGTCGAAGACGCCGATCATCTGCTGAAGCCGCGCGCCGAGGGCAACGAACACCTGCACCGGTTCCTGACCATCGCCGACGGCGTGGTGCGTTCGCAGGGCCGCAAGATCATCTTCTCGACCAATCTGCCGAACGTCGGCGATCTGGACGACGCCCTGATCCGCCCGGGACGCTGTTTCGCGCGTCTGAACTGCCGCGAGTTGACCCCGGCCGAAGCGGCGCGGGTCGTCGTGGAACTCGCGCCGGACGACGCGGCGGTACAGGCGCATGCGCAGGCGGCGATCGCTGCGCACGCGCGACGGACACTGTCGCTGGCGACCGTCTACAGCCTGGTGGCGCGCGCCAAGGAGCCGGTGCCCGCGGCGTGAAGCGCCTCAGTCCTTCGGTTTGAAACCGGAGGACGAGCCTTTGCGGTGCGGTTTCGCCGGTCCCGGCTTGCCGCCGTGCGGTTTGAAGCCCGGTTTGAAGCCGTCCGGCTTGAACGTGCCGCGGGGTTTGAAGCCACCAGGCTTGGCGCCTTCCGACTTGAAGTCGCCGGACCCGGCGCCGCCGCTGCCGTCGTATTCGTCCAGCTTCTGCAATCGCAGCGCCTGACCGGCCACGCGCACCTTTTTCAGGTGCATCAGCAGCGGTTTGGGCATGCCGTCGGGCAGATCGAGGATCGAATGGTCGTCGTGGATGTCGATGCGGCCGATGTATTTGCTGTCGAGTTCGGCTTCGTTGGCGATCGCGCCGACGATGTTGCCCGGCTTCACGCCATGCATGTGGCCGACTTCGATGCGGTACGTCTCCATGCCCGGCTCCGGTGCGGAGCGCGGTGCGAAATCCTTCTTCGGCGCGAATTCGCGACGCTCCTGGCCCGGCCGCGGCTCGCGCTGCGGGCGGTCGGCACGGTCGCTGCGCTCGGCGCGTTCGCCGCCCGCACGCTCGCCACCCGCACGATCACCGCCCTCACGACCAGGACCGCGATCGGCGCGCTGCGCGCGTTCGGCGTACTCGCGATTCTGCGCGAACGGCTGCGGTTTGCGATCCGGGGCGAGCAGCAGCGGCGTATCGCCCTGCAGCAGTTTCGCCAGCGCGGCGGCGACTTCGATCGCCGGCACGTTCTGCTCGCGTTCGTAGCGTTCGACCAGCTCACGGTACAGGCCAATGTCGCCGCCGTTGCCCGCGCCCTGCGCCAGGGTGTCGGTGATGCGACCCAGGAACCGGGTGACGCGGGCGTCGTTGACGCTCTCCACGGTCGGCAGCTGCATTTCCGCGATCGGCTGGCGGGTGGCGCGCTCGATCGCGCGCAGCATGTTCTTCTCGCGCGGGCTCACGAACAGGATCGCCTCGCCGCTGCGTCCGGCGCGGCCGGTGCGGCCGATGCGGTGGACGTAGCTCTCGGTGTCGTAGGGAATGTCGTAATTCAGCACGTGGCTGATGCGTTCCACATCGAGGCCGCGGGCGGCGACGTCGGTGGCGACGAGGATGTCGATCTTGCCGTCCTTGAGGTTCTGGATGGTCTTCTCGCGCTGCGCCTGCTGCACGTCGCCGTTGATCGCGGCGGCGGCGAGACCGCGCGCCTGCAGCTTCTCGGCGAGCTCATCGGTGGCCAGCTTGGTGCGCGCGAACACCAGCATCGCGTCGTAGGGCTCGGCTTCGAGGATGCGGGTCAGCGCATCGAGTTTATGCATGCCGCTGACGAACCAGAACCGCTGGCGGATGTTGGTCGCAGTGGTGGTCTTCGCGGCGATGGTGACTTCCGCGGGATCGCGCAGGTAGGTCTGGGCGATGCGGCGGATCTGGCTGGGCATGGTCGCAGAGAACAGCGCGACCTGGCGCGATTCCGGCACTTTCTTCAGCACGGTCTCGACATCGTCGATGAAGCCCATGCGCAGCATTTCGTCGGCTTCGTCCAGCACCAGCGCCTTGAGTTCCGACAGGTCCAGGGTGCCGCGATCGAGATGATCGATGACCCGGCCCGGGGTGCCGACCACGACATGCACGCCGCGCTTCAGCGCCTGCAACTGCGGGTAATAGCTCTGGCCGCCGTAGATCGGCAGCACGTGGAAGCCGGGAATCTTGTTGGCGTAACGCTGGAAAGCTTCGGCGACCTGGATCGCGAGTTCGCGGGTGGGCGCCAGCACCAGCACCTGCGGCTTGCTCTGCTTCAGGTCCAGCCGCGACAGCAGCGGCAGCGCGAAGGCGGCGGTCTTGCCGGTGCCGGTCTGGGCCTGTCCCAGCACGTCGCGACCGGCCAGCAGCGCGGGAATGGTCGCGGCCTGGATCGGCGACGGGGTTTCGTATCCGACTTCTACGACCGCCGCCATCACGGTCTCGGCCAGGCCGAGATCGGCAAAACGCAGGGAGGGGGTTTCGGTCGACATACGCAATATCCGGGAACTTCGGCAAGACCGCATATTGTGCGCCGAAGTGTTGGGGCATTGGCTCCAGAGTGCGGCACCGATTCGCAGGCGTTGCTGCAGCGCAGCAAAAATATGCGCGAAATCATGGGCTTACATTAATCCATACGCATTGGTATTGTCGGACTGCCGGGCAGGCAAGGACAGGGGGGCCGTCCCGCATTCCAGCGTCGGCGCGCGAAATGGCGACGACATTCCACTCCATTCGATCAGGATGAACGCTATGCGCAGGATTGCTGTGGTGTCACTGTGGTTGTGCCTCTGTCTGGCTTCCCTACCCGCCTTCGCCGGTGGATTCTCGCTCCGCTACACCAGCATTCCGGGCTGGGACGGCACTCCGCTGGGCGCGGTGGTCATCAGTCCGAAAGATCAGGGCGCAGGGCCCTTTCCGCTGATCGTGATGCCGTCCAGTTGGGGGCTGCCGAGTCTGGAATACGTCGGCCGCGGCACCGTCCTCGCCAGCCAGGGCTATGTCGTGATCAGTTACACCTCGCGCGGTTTCTGGGAATCCGGTGGACTGATCGATGTCGCCGGCGCGGCCACCGTCGAGGATGTGAGCGCGGTGATCGACTGGGCGCTGGTGAACACCCCGGCGCGCGCGGACGCCATCGGCGCTTCCGGCATTTCCTACGGCGCCGGCACCAGCCTGCTGGCCGCGGCGCGCGACCCGCGGATCAAGGCGGTCGCGGCGATGAGCGGCTGGGCCGATCTGGAAGCCTCGCTTTATCCCAACACCACGCCGAACAAACAGGCGCTGGGGCTGCTGATCGGCGCCGGGCTGTTCACCGGCCGGCCCGGGCCGGAACTGGCGCGCGCGACCGAGCGCGTGCTGTGGAACGACTACCAGGGCGCGGTGCAGGTGACGCTGCCCATCGTCGGCACCCGCGGCGCGATCCACGAATTGAACGCGCTCAACGCCAACGGCACCGCAGTACTGCTGGCCAACGCCTACAACGACGGCATTTTTCCGCCGAATCAGTTGATCAGACTGTTCAACGGCCTGACCGGGCCGAAGCAGTTGATGTTCGCGCAGGGCGATCACGCCACCATCGAACTGCCCGGCGCGCTGGGTCTGCCCAACGAGGTCTACACCGCGGCCGGGCGCTGGTTCGATTTCCATCTCAAGCGCGTCGCCAACGGCGTCGGCAGCGAACCCGCCGTGCGGCTGCGTTCGCAGAAGAATGCGCTGCGCACCTTCGCCAACTGGTCGGCGGTACAAGCCTCGCCCACGGTCTATGGCCTGACCCGTCCCAGCGGCCTGCTCGCACCCACCGGTTCGCTGGCCAGCGGCAACAGCACCGGCTG
The DNA here is from genome assembly GCA_966203835.1 of uncultured Thermomonas sp. Lineage (GTDB taxonomy): Bacteria > Pseudomonadota > Gammaproteobacteria > Xanthomonadales > Xanthomonadaceae > Lysobacter_I. The sequence continues at coordinate 224 of CBIHKW010000137.1, read as the reverse complement.
GAGCTACGGCATCCTCACCGGCATGCCGACCATCGCCGATTCTGGCGTGGTGCTGCTCAGCGGCTTGATGCAGGGTCTCGGTTTGCAGACCACGGTCTCGGTGCCGCTGATCGCGCGTGGCGCCGCCGGCGTCTGGACCGGCCCGTCGTACAGCAGTGCGCGCAATCTCAGCGGTTCGCCCTCGCTGCGCATGACCATCACTCCCAGCCAGAGCAACGTCACCG